>CAZZFL010000001.1:0-35357 GCA_964653395.1 uncultured Treponema sp.
ACGATTCGCGTTCCAGTCCACATGATTGAGCAGATAAACAAAGTCGTCCGCGAAATCCGCAATCTCATGCAAAAACTCGGGCGCGAGCCGACCGACGAGGAAATCGCGCAGCAACTGGGCTGGCCGGTCTCACGAGTAAAGCAAGTGAAGAACGTGGCGCGCGAGCCGATTTCGCTTGAGACTCCGATCGGCGAAGAAGAGGATTCTTTGTTGGTTGACTTCATCGAAGACAAGGAAGTGGAAAATCCCGCGTCCAAGACGGCGTACACTTTGTTGCAAGAACATTTGGGAGAAGTTCTCAAAACACTTCCTTTGCGCGAGCAGGAAGTCTTGAAGATGCGCTTCGGACTGGACGACGGATATTCGCTAACGCTCGAGGAAGTCGGACTTTATTTCAACGTTACGCGCGAGCGCATCCGCCAGATCGAGGCGAAGGCTTTGCGCCGCCTGCGGCATCCTCGCCGAGCCACAGGACTTCGCGACTACATCGAGATATAGTGCTTGCAATTTATTTTGATTTTTGGTAAAATGTTTGGAATTGAATTGATTTTTTTAGGGGAAATAAATGGAAAAAACGCTTGAAATGACCGAAGTTCTTGAAAGCCTCAAAAAGCTTCAGGACATCCTCGCGCAAAAATACGCGCTGAAACGCAAAATCGAGGAGGCTCCGAAACAGCTCAATTCGCAGGAAGAACTTTTGTCTCGTCTCAAAAAAGAATACATCGAAAAGAATTCAAAGTACGAGGCTCTCAAGGAAAAGATTTCCGAGATAAAAGAGCAGCTTGAAGAAGCCGTAAAATTGCGCGAGTTGGGCGAAAAGGGAATGGACAGCATTTCCACCCATCGCGAATACGAGGTGCTGGACAAGCAGATTTCCGAAGCGACCGAACGCGAGAGCGCGCTTCGCCGCGAGCTTCAGAAAGAGGACGGCAATTTCGCCGAGCTCAACGAGAACATCAAGGCGGACGAAAATTGGATTGAGTTGCAGGAAAAGGAATTGACCGAGGCTCGCGCCGCGCTCGACAAAGAAACGAACAGTCTCAGGAAGGAACTTGCCGCGCTTGAAAAGAAGGAAGCCGCCATCGCTCCTGGACTTGACCAAGAAATTGTTTATAAATTCCAGAGAATAATCCAGCGCAACAGCGAAGGAATAGTGGCGGTGAAAGGCGGCGTGTGCGGCGGATGCCACATGATTTTGCCGGCGCAGTTCGCAAACGAAGTCCATGACGGCGATAAAATCTTGTTTTGCCCATATTGCAGCCGAATTCTGTTTTATCAGGAAACAAAGGATGACGAGGAAGAATACTTCGCGATGAATGACGCGGGAAGTCTCCTTGACCTTGACGACGAATTCGACGAGGATGACGAGAAAGAGGACGAAATCGAAGGCGATGAATTCGAGAAGTCGGAATACGACGACGATGATGAAGAAGAGGAAGAGGAAAGCGAGGAAGAAGAGGATTAGTCTGCAATTTGCGGAAAAGAAACATGGCCGCGCCGCAGTCTGGTGATGAAACCGCCTTGCGGCGAGGAAAAGTCCGGGCTCCGCCGGAAAGGATGCCGGGCAATAACCGGGGGATTTCGAAATAATCGCTTTGCGAAAATTTTGAAATCTACAGACAGCGCAACAGAAAACATACTGCCCGTTTCGGCGGGCGAGGGTGAAAAGGCGTGGTAAGAGCACACCGGCCGTTCGGCAACGGACGGCGCATTGCAAGCCTCATTTGGAGCAAGGTCAAGAAGCAGCGGCATTTCCGGGTCTTGCTGCGGGTAGACCGCTAAAATTTTCGGGCGACCGGAAATTCAGATAGATGGCCATTGGCGGAATTCCGCCAGCCAGAACCCGGCTTGCCGTTTCTTTTCCGTTTTTATAGATTGGGTGGGGAAATGAAAAGGGCGCAAAAAGCGTACAGGACGGTTGGAAAGAACAGAAACAAGCTTCTCCCATTTTTGCTTGGCGGAACGTTCGCGCTGGCGATTCTGTCCGTAGGCTCGTTTTTTTTATACCGTTCAATATCAAAAAGAGTCCACTCGAATCCTTCAATCGCAATGCTCAAGGACAAGTGGAAAGTCTACGACTACGAGGCCGTCTACGATATTTCAGGCGCGCTTTTGGAAAAAAATCCGTTCTACAACAACACCGCGCTCACTTATCGCGGATACGCCGCGTTCTATCTTGCGTTGGCGGCGACACTTCCAACGCAGGCTCAGGATTTTATCGACGAGGCGGTGCGTGCGCTCCGTCTTGCGGCGATGCACGCAAAGGGAAAGACGCTTCCACAAATTCATTATATGCTCGGCAAGTCTTATTTTTACAAGAATTCGATTTTTGCGTATCATTATTATGCGGACATGGCATTGCAATATCTTTTGCTCGCGAAGGATTCAGGTTACGAATCCGACGACATTTCGGAATATTTGGGACTTTGTTACGCGCAGCTGGGAATGACGACGCAAAGCATCGCGGCGTTCAGCGAGGCTCTTTTGGTTCGGGAAAGCGACACGCTTCTTTTGGCCATCGCCGAACAATATTTCAAGGGCGAACAGCCTGCGACGGCGAAGCAATATCTTTTCAGGATAATCCAACGTTCGGACGACGACTTTCTTGTGATGAGAAGTCGCACGCTTTTGGGAAACATTCTTCTTGGCGAAGACGATTTCGACGGAGCGGAAAAGGAATTCGAAGCGATTATCGCAAAGAACGAAAATTCGGCGGATGCACATTACGGTCTTGGACTTGTGTACGAGTCTCGCGGAAATTTGGCGAAGGCTCGCGCCGAATGGAGAAAAACTTTGAGGATTCAGGTGAATCATGCCGACGCGCTCGGCAAAATTCAATATTATCGGTAATTTAATGGAGGCTGAGATTGGGTCATTTTGTAACTGATATAGGAATCGACTTGGGAACTTGCAACACGCTCATATATGTGCGCGGAAAGGGAATCGTAATTGACGAGCCTTCGGTTGTGGCCGTGGAAAAAGGCACAAGCCGTGTGGTGGCAGTCGGCGCGGAGGCAAAGAGGATGCTTTGGAAAACTCCAAACAACATCATCGCCACGCGTCCGCTTGCCGACGGCGTTATCGCGGACATTGACAGCTGCGAGAAAATGATAAAATATTTCATCGCCAAAATAATTCCACGCCACAGGTTTTTCACTTCAACGAGAATGAAAATTGGAATTCCCTCGTGCATCACGGAAGTGGAAAAACGCGCGGTAATTGAAGCCGCTCTCAAGGCGGGCGCGCGCGAAGTGGAAGTGATTCCGGAAAGCCTTGCGGCGGCAATCGGCGCGAAGATTCCAATCTACGAGCCGGCTGGACACATGGTTTGCGACATTGGCGGAGGAACTGCTGAGATTTCTGTCATTTCGCTTGGCGGAATGGTCATAACTTCTTCGATTCGCGTCGGCGGAAATAAATTCGACGAGGCGATTGTAAAGCATATCCAGCAGAAATTCGGTCTTGTAATCGGTCAGCAGACGGCGGAACGGCTCAAGATAGAAATCGGCAACGCTTCTTCCGACCGGAGCATCGAAAAGATGGAAATAAAGGGCGCGGACGCTTCAAACGGACTTCCTCGAAGACTTGAAATCGACAGCGTGGAAGTGCGCGAGGCTCTCAAAGGTCCTGTGAACATGATTGTCGAGGAAATCAAGAACACGCTCGGACACACTCCGCCGGAACTTGCCGCGGACATAATCGAACGCGGAATCGTGATGACGGGCGGCGGCTCGATGCTGAAAGGACTTCCAAAGCTCATTTCCAAGGAAACGAATGTTCCCGTCATTTTGGTGGAAAAGCCTTTGGAATGCGTCGCTTTGGGCGCAGGCGAGGCGTTCGAGCTTTTCAAGGACATGTCGAGCGATCGTTCGGTATACGACAACCTGAATATATAGCATGCAGAAAAAGCCGTTTTTCGTTTCCCATTTTTCGGAATTTCTCCTCGCCATTTTGCTCGCAATCTCGTGCACGATGGCCGCTTTTTCCACCGGCGGATTCATCCTGAATTTCAGGGAAATCGGATTCACCGTGCTTTCCACCGCGCAAAAGGGAATAGGCGCGGTGGTTCATGCGGCGAAGAATTCGGTGGCCGCGGTGAGCGAGCTTTCAAAGCTTCACAAGGAATATGATTTGCTCGTGGAAAAACTCAAGGACTACGAGTATATGCAGCGCACGAACATGGAAATCCGCAAGGAAAACGCTCGGCTAAAGGAGCAGCTGGAATTCTCGCAAAGCCTCGACAGCAAAAACTATGCCGCGAACATAATTTCGCGCGGCGCGGACAATCTATATTCCGTGCTGATTGTGGACAAGGGAAGCCGACATGGAATAAAAAAGAACATGCCGGCAATTGCCATTCAGAATGGAAGTGTCGGAATAGTGGGAAAAGTCGTTTCCGTTGGCTACACGACGGCGCAAATAATGCCGCTCTTCGACTTCAACTGCACGATTTCGGCGAGAATCCAAAACACTCGCGACATAGGCTTGGTTTCGGGAAATGGCTCGGACAACACACCTCTTGATTTGGACTACATAAAAAAGCATGTAATCGACGAGCTTCATTTTGGCGATGTGGTGGTAACGAGCGGCGAGAACGAAAATTATCCAGCGGACATTCCGATTGGAACTATTACTAGCACACGCGTTCTTGACTACGACAATTCGCTTGCGATCGAGATTTCTCCGATAATCGACTTCTCAAGGCTTGAGACTGTGATTCTTGTGGATCAAGGGCGCTTTAACGACAAATTCAAGGGGGAGGGTGGCGATGATTAGGTCTTATGTTTCCGGCTTCCTCTGCCTGACTTTTTTCGTGCTCATGGAAAGCGCGTTGCTCGCGAACATTCCTTTTTTTCCTGCGTTTCCGGATTTTGTGATGATGTTCGTGCTTTACTTTTCTGTTCGGAACGGAAAAGTGGCGGGGCAGACGATGGGTTTTGTCGGCGGACTTCTGCTGGATTTGCTTTCGGGCGCGCCGTTTGGAATATCGTGCGTCGTGCGGACAATAATTGGCTATGCCGGCGGAATTTTTCACAACTTAATGAATTATCAGAGTTTTTTCGTGAACATGGTGGCTGGCTTTTTCACGACGCTCGCGAAGGCGGCGTTGATATACGGAATATCTTTGCTTTTTCCGCGGCACGTAAATCACTACCATATTTTTTCTTCTGTTTTCGCGTTGGAACTTGTGCTGAACACGATTTTTACGCCGCTAGTTTTCAAGTTTTTGCGTTCATTCGATTCGTTCATTGTCGCGCCGGACAGGAGGCTTCCGTAACATGGCGGGAAAATCCAAAATCCGTAGCAAGACCGTCGTTGTTATGCTTTTTTCCGCGTTGCTTTTATGCGTGTTCGTGATTTACACATTGCGGCTTTTTTCAATGCAGGTGGTGCACGGAGATTCGTACCGAACGCAGTCGCGCGTGATTTCTACGAAGAATACTGTCATCACGGCGCAGCGAGGCGAAATATACGACCGCAACAACAACGCCGCGCTTGTAATAAACACGGATTCTTTTTCGGTGGAAGTCGTTCCGGGCGAAATTCCTAAGGGCGAATACGATACGGTGATTTCAAAGCTGGCGAGATTTCTCGATATGCAGAAGTCCGACATTGATTCTTTGATTCCGGAAAATGTGCGACTTTCGTTTTCTAGAATCACGGTGAAAAACAGCGTTCCGTTCAACGTCATCTCGAACATCGCCGAAAACATTTACGATTTGCCGGGCGTGAGCTATACTTCCAAGCCAATGCGAAACTACATCGAGACAGGTTCTTTTTCGCATATACTTGGCTATACGGGAGGCATTACGCGCGAAGAATATGCCGTCCTATACAATCACGGATATACGCGCACCAGCGTCATCGGAAAGGCTGGAATTGAAAGGCAGTATGATTCGCTTCTTCAGGGAACGGACGGCTTGGAGCAGCGCACGATGGACGCGCGTGGTCGAATTCTTTCAGAGAAGCCTACGATTCGCGAGCCAAAAATGGGAAAGAAGCTCGTTCTTACGATAGATACTGAAATCCAAAAATTGGCGGAAAAGGCTCTTGGCAACCGAATTGGTTCGGTGGTCGTCCTCAGGCCTGCGACGGGCGAAATCCTCGCAATGGTTTCATATCCGTATTTTGATTCGAATCTTTTCAATTCGGAGAACGCGGCGCAAGAATATGCCAAACTCACCGAAGATCGTTACAATCCGCTTTTGAACCGCGCGGTAAACGCCACATATCCTCCGGCTTCAACGTTCAAGATTGTGATGTCCACGGCGATTTTGGCAGAAAAGGCTTTTCCGGTAAGCGAGAGAATCCAGTGCAAGGGCGAAGTGGAATACGGCGGCAGAATGTGGCACTGCTGGATTCTGCGTCCAGGACACGGCTGGCTTGATTTGAGGAACGCGCTCGCGCAATCGTGTGACATCTATTATTGGCAGGTGGGACTCGAAAAACTCGGCGTTTCAAAAATCCGCCAGTATGCCACGATGTTCGGCTACGGGCAGAGCACTGAAATAGACCTTCCGAGCCATTCCGAAGGATTTTTCCCGTCAATGGAATGGAAGGAAAGACGCTATCATGAACGTTGGCTCGGCGGCGACACGATGAACATTTCAATCGGGCAAGGCTACACTCGCGCCACTCCGCTTCAGGTGGCGGACGTGATGGCGATGGTGGCGAATTCGGGCGTGATATACAGGCCTCATATTTTGAAGGAAGTGCGAGATCCCGTTACGGACGAAGTGATTCAAAGCGTGGAAAGGGAAGTGCTTCATAAAAGCGATTTGGATGAGGCGATTTGGAAGAAGGTTCAGGACGACCTGCGATATACTGTTACCGACGGCGCCACGCGTTTCGGACTTATGAATCATGCAGTGAAAATGGCCGCCAAAACAGGCACCGGCGAAGTGAACGGCTACAAGGACAGCTGGCACTCGTGGCTTTTGGCATACGCTCCGTGGGACGGTCCGCCCGAAGACAGGGTGGTGGTGGCGACAATAGTCGAGGCGGCGAATGTTTGGGAATCATGGGCCACTTATGCGACGAACATAATCATGCAGGGAATTTTCGCGAACCAAACTTATGAAGAAGCCGTGGATGCACTTGGCTGGCGATGGTGGGTGAACAACCACAGGACCGGCGGCGCAAGGGTGGAGTAGGGAAGAACCTCAAAAATTTCTTTGGAGGATTTTCAATGAAAATCAAAATTTTTAGTCTGATAGACTGGATAATGCTCCTTTGCGTTTTGGCTTTGGCGGCGACAGGAATATCGTTCATATATTCGAGCGCGATAAACCAGCATGGCATTTTGGTCACGAACGAATATGTGAAGCAAATCATTTGGGCAAGCCTCGGAATCGCGCTGCTCCTTTTCGCCGCGATTTACGACTACCGCAACTACGAGCGTTACATCACATACCTTTTCGGCTTTTTGATTTGCCTTTTGGTGATAACTACGCGTTTCGGAAAAACCGTGAACGGCGCGAAAAGCTGGATTGGAATCGGCGACTTCGGAATCCAGCCCGCGGAATTCGGCAAGGTAATCTACATACTTTTTTTGGGATGGTATTTCCACAAAAGCGAAAATTTTGACGAGCGAAGCCGCTTTTTCATCGGGCTTGCGATAATGCTCTTCGCCATGGGACTGATTTTGATTCAGCCGGACTTGGGCACTTCGAGCGTCTATGTCCCGATTTTTTTCTTCATGTGCTTCGCGGCGGGAATTCCTCTGCGCTACATCCTTTGGGTTCTCTCGTTCGGAATGCTCACGATTTTCCTCGCGATTCTCCCCGTCTGGCAAGAGCAAATCGCCCGGCACACTTACGCCATTTTGAGCGTCCTCACGAATTCCCGCCTGCGCGTGCTTTTTACGGCGGGACTTGGCGCCATCACGCTGATCGGCTTTTTGGGAAAACTTTTTTTCAAGCACAATCAATATTATTACTGGATAACTTACGTCAGCTCGATTTTATTTTTTGCGATGGTGTGCTCGCTCGGCGTGACAAAGGTTCTAAAGCCGTATCAAATCCAGCGCCTCATAATTTTCCTCGACCCTTATACCGACCGCCAAAACGCGGGATGGAACATAATCCAGTCAAAGACCGCCATCGGCGCGGGCGGACTTTTCGGCAAGGGCTTTTTGCACGGAACGCAGAGCCACCTGCGCTTCCTTCCCGAACAAAGCACGGACTTCATTTTCAGCATCCTTTCCGAAGAAGCGGGATTTTTGGGCGGACTCGGAGTCTTTGTGTTATATTTTGTGCTCATGTTCAGAATGATTCTGATAATCCGCCGCGTCACGAACCATTTCGGATATTACGTCGCGTGCGGAATTCTCGGAATGTTCTTTTTCCACTTTACCGTAAACATCGGAATGGTGATGGGAATAATGCCGATCACGGGAATTCCGCTGCTTTTCATTTCATACGGCGGCTCTTCGATGTGGACGGCGATGTTCTGCGTGGGACTAATGATGAGCATAAACTACCGCCACTTCGCGTTCATGAATCAGGAAGTTGTGGGGGGGGGTATAACGTAGTCCGCGATTGATCTTCAGTTCAATTCGAATTTAAAATCCGTGGAAAAATGTCCGGATTTGAAAAAATCACATCGAAATTTGACGGCACAAAAATTTTACAATATTATGCTCCAATTCCGCGGGCAACGGCGATGAAAATTTTCAAGGAAAACAAAGGAGTTTGCAAAATGTCGAAGAAGCAAGTTGCGATTTTTTCTTTTCTGTTCTTGTCGCTCGTGGCATTTGCCGCCGCCAAAGGCAAAGTTTATGTTACGCCGACTGGTCAAAAATATCACGAGCCGACGTGCCGGACAATCGCCCGTTCCAAAAATGTGTGCCAATTGACGGTCGAACAGGCGAAGGCAAAGGGATACGAGCCGTGCAAAGTGTGCAAGCCGTAAAGCCGCGAGGCGGAAAATTTTCGACCATTTTGCGATTTAGATTTCTTTTCGTTTGAAAAAAGTTTGAGGCAAGGACTTGCAACTTTTTTCAAAATGTGATACAATCATTTACATCAACGGGCTATAGCGCAGCTGGTTAGCGTGCTTGTCTGGGGGGCAAGAGGTCTCGGATTCGAATTCCGATAGCCCGACGAACCTGCGGTTTTCAAGATCGCAGGTTTTTTTGTTTTAAAGATTGAGAGGCAGGAAAAACGCAGGTTTTGGTAGACAGAACGCGCGTTATAGGAAGTAAAGCCAATCCAGAGAAGCATCCTCCCTTTTCGCCGATTTTCTTTCAATTCGCGAGCCTTTCCAATTTCTCGCAGATGAACGCGCTCTTTTCCTTTAGCCCGATTTTTCCGGTCTGCATTATTATCATGTTCGGGTGCGCAGCGTCCAGCCTTATCGTGCCTGGATTTTCCTTTATGAGCGACATCAGGCGGTCGATGTTGATGTTGCCGACTTTGCCGAATTCGATTTTCGTGACGCCGCCTTTTTCCTTTATCGAAGTGATGAAAAGCGAGTCCGCGATTATCCGGATTTCTGAAAGAGTCAGGAGGCTCATGACTTCGTCTGGAACGCCGCCGAACCTGTCGAGGAGTTCTCCGTAAACCGCGTCGAGTTCATCTCGGCTCGTGATTCCGGCAATCTTTTTGTAGATTTCCATTTTTTCTTCGGGATTTTGGACGTATGAATCCGGAATGAATCCCGTGTACTCGAGTTCCATCAGGACTTCGCTCTGCGGAACATATTCCGACGCGGAAAGCCGCTCGACGGCCTCGTTCAAAAGCCGCAAGTACATGTCGAAGCCCACGGAATACACGTTGCCGCTTTGGTCGCGTCCGAGCAGGTTTCCGGCCCCGCGGATTTCCATGTCCTTCATCGCGATTTTAAAGCCCGATCCGAGTTCCGTGAAATCCGAAATCACTTGAAGCCGCTTAATCGCGATTTCGCTCAAAACCTTGTGCTCGGGATAAAAAAGATACGCGTAGGCCTTTCTGTCGCTCCGTCCGACGCGGCCGCGAAGTTGGTAGAGCTGCGAGACTCCGTACATGTCGGCGCGGTCGATTATGATCGTGTTGACGTTCGGGATGTCGATTCCGTTTTCGATTATCGTGGTGGAGACGAGCACGTGGAATCCGCCGAGCTTGAACCTTCGGAAAATGTCGTCAAGTTCTTCGCTCGACATTTGTCCATGCGCGATGTCCACCGTCATTTCAGGAACAATCTGCTCGAGATGCCTGCGCGTGTCTTCTAGCGTTTCCACGCGGTTGTGCAAAAAGAAGACCTGCCCTCCCCGCTCCACTTCGAGCCGAATCGCCTTAGCCACGCGCGCGTCATCATAAGGATCGATTACGGTCTCAATCGCCTGGCGGTTTTGCGGAGGAGTCGTAAGGAGGCTCATGTCGCGGATCTTCAAAAAGCTCATGTGGAGCGTGCGCGGAATCGGAGTCGCGCTCATCGCAAGGCAGTCGATGTTGTTTTTCATCACCTTGAGACGCTCCTTGTCCTTCACGCCGAACCTCTGCTCCTCATCGATTATCATTAGGCCGAGATTCTTGAATTGCACGTCCTTTTGAATTATCCTGTGCGTGCCCACGAGGATGTCCACGCCGCCTGATTTCAGGCTTTCAAGAATTTTCTTTTGTTCCGACGCGGAAACGAAGCGCGAGAGAACTTTTACGGTGACGGGAAAATTCTTGAAACGCTCCACGCAAGTCTCGTAGTGCTGCTCCGCCAAAATCGTCGTGGGCGCCATGAACGCCACCTGCTTTCCGCCGAGCACAGCCTTGAACGCCGCACGCATCGCAATCTCTGTCTTGCCGTAGCCCACGTCGCCGCAAATCAAGCGGTCCATCGGAACGTCGCGCTCCATGTCCGCCTTGATTTCCTGCGTGACGGTGATTTGGTCGGCGGTGTCCTCGTAAGGAAACGCCGCCTCGAACGCCGCCTGCCATTCGTTGTCCTTGGGAAATGCGAATCCACGCGAAGCCTTTCTGCGCGAATACAAGTCGATGAGTTTTTGCGCAAGTTCTTCCACCGCCTGCTTGACGCGATTCTTTCGATTTTCCCAAGCCTTGCTTCCAATCCTGTCGAGCCTCGGCTTTTCGCCTTCGTTGCCGATGTAGCGTTGCACCAAATTCGCCTGCTCTATCGGAACGAACGCGATGTCCTCGTCGGCATATTCCAACTTGATGTAGTCGCGCTCCTGTCCTGCCGACTTCACGCGCTCGATTCCCTTGAAAAGCCCGATGCCGTAGTTCGCGTGCACCACGTAGTCGCCGGGATTCAGTTCCACGAACGTGTCGATGGCGCGGCTTTTCGCGCTGTGTATGGATTTCGGAACGTGCTTTCGCCTGCCGAAAATTTCGTTTTCCTGAATGACGAGAATTTTTTCGCTTGCGATAGAAAAGCCCTGCGAAATAGCCTGCGGAATGAGAAAAACTTCGCCAGAAATTCCTTCGCCGCCTTGCGATAAAATCTCGTCGCCCAAAATTTGCGATATTCTCTGCGACTGATTTTCATTGTCGCAAAAAATGAAAATCGCGTAGCCCTCGCCTTTCAGATTCGAAAGCTGCTCTTTCAAATAATTTATGTTTCCAAAAAAGCTCTGCGAATTTTGCGATTGGAACGCGAGCGCGGCGTTCGGGATTTTTTTTGAAGCGGCGCTTCCGCTTGCAATATTTTCGCTTGACGCGCTTGCGACAGAATTTTCCTCGTCCTCTTCCGAATTTCCGCTGTGAATTGTCTTGAAAAAAATCGAATTTTCGTGTTGCGATAAAATCTCGTCAAAATCAAAAAGCGTCATAAAAGGCGGAAAGACAGGCTCCTCCACCCTCGCCTTTTTGTACGTCGCGTCGAATTCCCTTTGCAGCGCGCCCATCGCATTTTTTTGCCTGTCATAGTCGTAATAAAAAACCGTCGCGCTTTTTCCGATGTAATCCAAAAGCGAATGCTTTTCGTCGAACAAAATCGGATAGAAAAGTTCCTCGCCAGCCGCGCTTCCGGAAATTTCAAGCTCGCCGAGCCTTTCATCTAGCACTTTTTTCGCCTTTTCAGTAAACGGCAAAAACACTCTTTTCCCTTCATTTTGATTCTCAAAACTTTCTGAAAATGTATTATTTTTTGTAAATTCATTATCTTTTTGTGTGCTTTTTAAGACATTTTCTAGACTTTCATTTCCGATGGCGTTTCTTTCGTAATCCTCGATTTTTTCCCGCAAATGCGCGACGGCGCTTTCGTCAAACAGAACTTCCTTCATCGGCGGAACGAAGATTTTTTCGACGCTTGAAATCGTGGACTGAGTTTCCGCGGAAAAAGTCCGAATCTTTTCGATTTTGTCGAAGTCGAGAGTGATGCGAAAAGCCTCGTCCTCGGACGGCGCGAAAATGTCGAGCACTTCTCCGCGCAACGCGAACTCTCCTGGAACGCTCACTTTCGGAACGCGCGTGTAGCCGATTTGCGATAAACGTTCGCTCAAATTTTCCGTGTCGATGATCTGCCCCTTTTTCATGGTCATCGCAAGGCTTATCACGATTTCGGGATTCGGGAGCGGCGAAAGGAACGCCCTTTGGCTTGCGATAAAAATGCGCGGAGTCTTGTTCGCGGGAGAATTTTCCGCTTGCGACAATTTCGCGAGGAACGCCGCGCGCTCGCCGAAAACCGCGCTTCCTTTTCCGAGCGCGCGGTATGGAATCGTTCCCCACCACGGCATTTGGAATATCCGCGCTTCTGGAATCGCGCTTTTCAAGTCTTGCGATATTTCAAGCACGTCTTTTTCGCTCGGGACAATCGCAAGGAAATCGAGGCTTCGCGCCAAGTCTTCGCCTGTGACATATTGAGTTGCGATAATTTTTTGCGATATTTTTTTCGCGACAATCGACGAGACGAAAAACGAAGGCAGCGCGCCGCACAATCCTTCGACTTTCGCCGGAAGCGGAATCATTTTATCGCAAATGCCTTGCGCGGCGGAATCCATTTCCCGCCATTTTTTTAACTTGCGATTGAGAAAATTTGCGTCTAATGTATTCATGGCTTTTTTCCGATAATAAGAATGCAAACTTCTTTTCGGGGGTCAAAGTTGAAACGTTCCATTATCGCAAGCATTGTAGCATTTTTATGCATTTTTTCCAATAGCCTTTTAGCACAAAATTCAGAAGGCGCGACACAAAATGTCCAAGACTATTCCAATGCGGACGTCTTTGTCCGTTTTTACGACAGGACGATTTATCATCCGAAGAACGCCGAGGGAAATCCGATAAACGTCCACATAACGATAAAAAATTCCGGGCCGGAAACGCTGCGCTTCAAGCTCGCCGACGACCGCATGTTCAGCGTGGACTTTTCGGCCTTCACCGTACGGAACACGCAGCTTGAGCAGACGGACGAAATCGTGGAAAAGCGCACGAAAAGCTGCACGGTCTATTTCCGCGAAATCGCGCTCGAGCCGGGAGAGGAATATTCGTTCGTGGAAAATGCGAAAGAATATCTCAAATTCGACGAGCCAGGCGTGTACTATCTTGAAATGCGCTTTTATCCTGAACTTTACAAGTCGAAATATTTGGATTTGAAATCAAACCGCCTGATGCTCGAATTGCGTCCCGCTCCGTCGGCCGCGTCTTCCGCGATGATTCCAGTAAAAGAAGACACCGTGGAAATCCTGCGGGCGGAGCCGATCTCGCCCGACAAAGTCGTGGAACAGACAATCGTGGCTCGGCAAAAGTCGCTTTGGGATCAGTTCTTCCTTTACATCGACCTTGAGACAATGTTCAAGTCAGACCCGCAGAGAAACCGCCGCTTCACGGCAGCGTCGGCGGAGGACGGCGAGAGAATGCTCGCGGACTACAAGGCGGCCCTGATGTCCGACAGGATCGACACCGACATCGTGGCCGTTCCCGAACGCTTCGAGATAAAGCGCACGAACTATTCGCAGACGGAAGGAACCGTCACCGTCCATGAATGGTTCAAATATCCGAATTTCAGCGAGAAAAAGGAATATGTCTACCATGTGCGGCAGCGCGACGGAATCTGGAGAATCTACCGCTACGACGTGAACAACTTGGGAACAGAGTGATGCAGAAAAAGCAGGCGAAATTCTTTTGCGAGAACTGCGGCGCGGAAGTCGCGCAAAACGCTCGTTTTTGCAAAAAATGCGGACGCTTCTTTTCCTCGGTGCGATGCCCTGTCTGCGGAAAGACAGGCTCGTCCAACGCCTTTTTGAACGGCTGCCCTTCCTGCGGATACGCCGGCAAGGAAAAAGGCGGCATCGCGTCCTTTTCCACAATCGAGCAGGCGCGGAACGCCGCCGACAAAAAAGGCCATTTTTTCCTGCACAAAAGGCATTCTTCTCAAGGCGAGCCTCGCGCGAAAAGCCGTGGCGACGGGAGCCTTCCCGCGTGGATTTACGCCGTCACGCTTTGCGCCCTGCTCGGAATCGTCGTCGGCTTGATGAAATGCGTCTTGAACTGAAACGCGACGCTTCTCATCGCGTGCGAGCTTTCCTTTCCGCACGACTCGAATTTTACTTTGCAAAAAACGAAAAATCCGCGCGCACTTTTCCGCGAACTTTGCTCCAATTCGAAAAACCGCTTGACCAAAATCGCGATTTTTGATAGAATGTTTTGAAAAGCCCGGATGGCGGAATTGGTAGACGCGCTAGGTTCAGGTCCTAGTGGGAGCAATCCTGTGAGAGTTCAAGTCTCTCTTCGGGTAAAACTAAATCATTGTAATACAAATAATTGCGTGCCGAAAAAGCGGGCGTGATAGCAATTTTGCAAGCAAATCTTTTTTATATCCCTAATGAATTTTTATGAAAACCTGAAGTCAAAAAATTACAAAAAAGTAAAGATGAGCAAAGATTATGACGAAGCAATGAATAAAAGAGACAAGGAGATGTGATTATGTCTTATTTGGGAAATTTTGATAATCTTGATGATGAAAAAAACGATAATATCGTAGTAACCAATTACGCTGATTTTCGCAAAATTGTGTGCGCTTATATTCGCTTTATGAATCCGAGACTAAAGACAGAAGAAGATGTTGAAAAATACATTGCCGAAAGCGATGAAGGGCTTATACAGGCCATGTACTGCGAGAACAAGAAAAATTTCGCTGAAGGCCGCTATGTCTATAGCAAGGCAGCCGCCGCCGCAATGAATTTGGACTGACAGTCGATTTTGAAAGCGTAAAAATTTTGAAACTCGCCCTGCTTATGCGCACAATTTATCAGAATAGTGTGCATAATGTGAATCAATGGTTGCGCGATTATTATTTCTTTTCCGAAAAAAATTCGAAAAAATCATTTTCTTTCGTTGTAGCTTGTATGCAATTCACCTTTCCATCACATCCATCTCAAACCTGAACACCTTCTCCGAGCGCAGGTCGGGGAATTCAAGCCCCGCCGCAAAAAAACGCATTTCCATTTCATTTTTGTGCGAACGAAATTCATAGTTGTAAATCGCGTCGCCGATGACGGGAAAGCCGAGCCACGCCAAATGGCAGCGGACTTGATGGCGGAATCCTTTTTCAATCCTGCATTTTATTTTCGCGGATTTTTTATCGCAAAATGAAAACTCGATTTGCGTGGAATAAATGCTTTTCGCGCCGAGTTTTTTTATCGCAAATTTCGAGCCGCCTTCAATCACGGGGCGCACTTCCCTTCTGCCCTCGCCGTAAAACCTGAAGTACGATGAAACCGTTTGCGATTGGCAAGAATTCGTCGTATCGCAAGCTTCGGGCGGCACGCAAGGAAATCCGCCGAGTCTTTCCGCGTTTTCCTTATCGCAAGTGCATTCCGCAAAATATGTTTTCACGAAGCGCCCGCGCTCTTGCGATAAAATCATGTGGTCGTAGAATTCCTGGCTCGCCGCGAGTAAAAGAAGCCCGCGCGTCTGCGTGTCGATTCTGTGCAAAAGCCCCGCTTCGACTTTCTTTTTTCCGTGGACGCTTTTGATTTGCGGAAAAAGCGTAGCCGCCTCGAAAAGCGCGTTCCGCGTGTCGCCTTCGAAAAGCGGCGCGCTCGGAATTCCAGAGGGTTTTTCCAGGACCAAAAAAGGCTCAAACCGATTCGGCTCATGCAGGATTTTCACGCGTGCCATTGTTTTTTTCCCATAAAATAAAATTTGCGAAAGCGTCGAGGCGCAACTTGCGATATTTTTTTATTTGCGACAATTCCTTTATAAATCTGCGATTGCAAATCGCAAGGAAATTCAAAATTTGCAAAAAATGCAAATCGCAATTCTCACAAATTTCCCAACAAACAAAAACTGGATTTTATATAAAAATGTACACTTTTTCATATAAAATTTACACAAAATCACACATCTTTACAATTTTTCTAGATTCTCTTCTTTCGTTTTTATTCCCCTTGAGCAATAGTCGCGCGGAAATTTTTCCTTCAAAATTGCGATTGTTTCTTTGAAACGCTTTGGAACTGCTGCCTTGAACGCCGTGAGATCATTTTCGCCTGGCAGGCGGATTTTCAAAAGCCGCGAATGGAGCATCATCGGCGCGTCTGGAAAAAGGCTGTCTTTTTTCGAATAAATCGGGTCGCCCAAAACCGGGCATCCCAGATATTTCATGTGCACGCGGATTTGGTGTGTGCGCCCCGTCAAAAGTTTTGCGCGAATCAAGGCGTAGTTCGAATAGACCGCGACGACGTGATAGAGCGTCACCGCCCTTTTTCCCTGCGCCTGATTTTGCCGCGCGAAGCGTTCCACGTCCTCGCCGAAACGCAGGTTTTTCGCCACGCTTTCGTCCACGGCCTTGAAGCGTTTTCTGTCCGCGCCGTCGCGCACGATGAGCGTGTCGACTACGCCGTCGCGCTTTGGAGGGCAGCCTCGCGCAATCAAGATGTATTCTTTTTGCGCGGAGCGTTTTTTGAATTCTTGCGATAAATGCTCTTCCGCGTCGCGATGCTTCGCCGTTATGATCACGCCGCTCGTGTCCTTGTCGAGGCGGTGCACGATTCCCGGGCGGCGGCTTCCAAGAATTTCCTGCGCGCTTCCTTCCTTGACCTGCTCGATCGCGTCCATCCCGAAATGGAAAAGCAGCGCGTTCACGAGAGTTCCGCTCCAGTTTCCGGCCGCCGGATGCGTCACCATCCCCTGCTCTTTGTTCACGACGCAAACGTCGCCGTTCTCAAAAATTATATTGAGTGGAATGTTTTCAGGCTCGATGTTGTCGGGCACGTTGTCTTCCCATTGGATTTCGATTTGGTCGCCCGCGCGGATTTTTCCCGAAAGCTTGAATTTGTTTCCGTTCACGAGAATTTCAAGGATCCCGCTTTTCAATTTAGAGCGGTTAAAGCCGTTTGGAAGCGAGGCGATGTACTTGTCGATTCGTTCCGAGCCTTGAAAGTCGTCCGGAACTTTTTGGCTAAAAAACGGCACTTTCCAAATTCCCGAAAATTATCTCTGAATTCCTGTCCTGAAGGAAAAAGTCGCTCCCGCCTTCGAGCGGAGTCACGATGATGTTTTCCATCTGCCGCGAATTGTTCTTTTTCTCGGCCTTTTTGCGCTTCACGAGGCTTGCGATGAAATCCGCCATTCCCACGCCCACGCTTATTCCGAGCGAAGTGAAAATTATTCCGAGCGTTTCGCTTTCGGAATAGTCGCCGCCCACCGTGGAAAAAGGATTCCGCATGTAGCCGAAGTCAAAATTGTGCGATCCCACTTGAATGAGCGAATATCCGAGGGACGTGATGAGCAGCGTGAACGGCCACGAGCCGAGCGTTATCACTTCGCCGCGGCGGAGATCCTTCAACCATTGCGGCGTCGCTTTCGTGTCGTAAGGCTCTGCCCCCTCCACGGCGAAGTCGTCGGCGCGAAGCGGAAAGAGCGAGACCGATGAGACGAGCAGGACGAGCAATGCTATTTTTTTCATAAATTTTTCCCCGTGTTCCTTTCGCCGAAAATCGCCGTTCCGATTCTCACCATCGTGGAGCCTTCTTCTATCGCGATCTTAAAGTCGCCGCTCATTCCCATGGAAAGCTCTTCCAAATCAAACTGCGGAAATTCGCCTTGCAGCGAGCTGCGGAGCGAGCGCAGCTTTTTGAACGAGGCGCGGACTTCGTTTTCGTCTTCGGTGAACGGCGCCATCGTCATGAAGCCGCATGGCTTTACGTGCGGATATTTTCCTTCGGAAAATTTTTCAAGCGCGGCGCGAATTTCATCCTCGCTTTCAAATCCCGACTTCGACTCTTCTCCCGTGTGATATTCGAAAAGGATTTCGACGGACTTTTCAATTTCGGCGCAACGCCTTTCGATTTCGTCCAAAAGCTCGATGCGATCGACGCTTTGGATGCAGGATGCGATTCGAACGGCTTCCTTCACTTTGTTCCGCTGAAGGTGCCCGATGATGTGAAGCCGGGCGGCGGGGAATCTTTTCCCAACTTCGCCGAATTTTTCCGAGGCTTCCTGAACGCGGTTTTCGCCGAAGATGATTTGCCCCGACTCGGCCGCTTCGATCACGCTGGATGCCGGATGGAATTTGCTCACGGCGACGAGCCTCACTTTTCCTTCGCGCCCGCATTTTCGTGAAATGGAGTCGATTTCGCTTTTTATTTTCGAAAGGTTTTCTTTTACGCCCATAAAGTTACATTATAGCATCATTGGCAAAGTCTGACAAGTGCAGCAGCTCTTCGACGCAAAGTTCCTCCGCGCGCGCGCTTTCCCTCACTTTCGCGGCGAGAAGAATTTCCTCGGCGTTCGCCGTGGAATTGCAGGAGCGGAGAAACGACTGAAGGTTGTTTTTCACGGTCTTTCGCCGGCTGGAAAAAAGCGCGCGCTGCATTTTCACGAAAAAATCAGGATTCTTGCAGCGGGGAAACGCGTCTTTTTTTGTGAAGAGGACCGAGCGGGAATCGACGTTCGGGCGCGGCCAAAAATTCGCGCGTCCAAGGTCGCAGATCGTCTTCACGTCGTAAGCCCATTGGCACAGAACCGAAAACGACGAGTAGTCCTTTTCCGAAGGCTTCGCTTCCATCCTTTGCGCCACTTCCCTTTGCACGGTGAACGCGCATTTTTCAAAACGCGCGCCGCTTTCGATTGTCTGCGCGATGAACGACGCCGCGATGTTGTACGGCAAATTTCCGAAAAGAAATTGCGGAGCGCATTTTTCATAGGAAGGTCGCCAGTTTTTCAGGACGTCGCCTTCGAGCAAAGTGAAATTTCCGTTTTCGATTTCGTCGCGAAAAAATTCCTTCAACGCGGAAATGAATCCACGGTCGATTTCGAACGCCGTAACGCGCGCGCCGCTTTCCAAAAGTTCCGCCGTCATGCAGCCAAGCCCGGGTCCCACTTCCCAGACGCGCGCGCCGCTTTCGATTCCGAGCGCGGCGACGATCTTTTTCCGCGCACCTTCATTTATGAGAAAATTCTGCCCGAATTTTTTTTGCATTCCAAGCCCGTTCGCGCCGAGAAATTCCTTGAGCGCGGCGGGCGAATTGTATTCGATTTTTCGCACGGAAAGATATTATAGCGAATTTTTGCATTTCTTGCAATCGGAGTTCCGCAAAGAATTTAGATTTTGATTCGCGGAATTTTTGCGAAGGCAGTGACGAGACGCTCGATGGCGAAATAAAACGCGCCGAGGACGCTTCCGAAAATCGAAGCCAGAAACGGGAACACAAGGCTCAACGTGATGGCCGCCAGTGCAAAATATACGAATACCGTTATTACGGGCGAAACCACCGTGCTTGCGAGCACTCCACCTGGAGCGAAAATTCTGAAATATTTCAGGCAAATTGGAATCGTAAAAAACTGTGCTCCCGCCGATTGCGAAAGCGGATTTCCCGCAAATCTCGGAAGCGCACGACACAAAGGCTTTGCGAAAAAATCGTTGAGGCAGATGATTCCTGCAAGTGCTCCGTATGAAAGCATGAAGCCAAGTTCAAGAATGTCGTTCGGAAAAATCGAGACGTGGATCAAAAAACACAGAGCAAGCACATTTAGGCTGCTTTTTACTTTTTTGTGCGTAAGTGCGCTTGCAGTCGCGCAAATTGAAAATAGCAGCGCCCTGAAAAGAGACGGCGATTTTCCTGCAAACCAAAAGAAAAGAAGCACTGCGAATATTTCCAAAATCGGAGCGAATTTTTTTCCGAGTGATTTTTTCCCGATGAAAAATGCGAGTCCTGAAAAAAGCGAAAGATGCATTCCGCTTAACGCCAGGATATGACTCAAGCCGGCATTGCGGAAAGCATCGCCCGTTTCGGATGGAAGGTATTCCCGCGAACCTGAAAGAAGCGCGAGCACAAGACCGCCTGCGTTTCCCCATGCGTACATGAGGCGTGAAAAATGAAGCCTTGAGAGCGCACGGATTTTTGCCCCTCGCGACACCAATCTTTCTAATGCGCCCTTCCATTTGGCGGATGGTGAAATTCTTTCAAAATGAATTTCATTTGAAGAATTTCCATCGCATTTCCACTCGCATTTTCTTATGGCAGTTACATGGAATTCGCTTTTTGTTCCGCCATTACGATCTTTGTAGTTTTTCACGGTTTTGGAAACGACATCGAATTCGACTTTCGCGCCACAGTCTATGAGAAAGTCTTGTTTTTTTCCGTTCCATGCCGAATAGAGCCTGCCGGGAGAATGGATTTCGTAGAGCGATGTCGGAACATAGGCTTCTACAATTCCATCCGCCCTTCCCTGCGCACCGTCCGACGTCCCGACGAAATCAAGTTTGATTTTTACGCGATAAGCATCCTTGTATCCTGAAACCCGCGTCGGATTTTCCACGACCGTTCCAGAAATCAAGTTGACGCTCGAACTTTGAAAAACCGAGCGATATTGTGTCTGCGATTTTATGCGTAGGATTCCTGAATACGCAGCCAATGCCAAGACTGCCGCGGGAATCACCAGCGGATTTTCTTTGAGGAAATTTGAAATGTGTCTTTTTACCATTTGAGTCTCGTAAGTGCGTTACGAGCCGCGGACGTTACTTCCTCGGGATAGTCGAGGTAAGTTACGTACAGGAGACAGTCGAAGGCGGACTTGTCGCCCAGCGAACCCAGCGCGTCTATGATGGCAAGAACAACTGTCTTGCTGGGAAAATCCTTTTCTTCCTGCGCCTTGTTCATCTGCGTCATATAGTCAGTGAAAATTTTCACCGCCTTGCGCGAAGAAATGCTTTCCACGCATCCAATCGCGCTGGCGAATTGGCCTTCGTTTAAAAATCCTCTCTCAAACGCGGACTTTGCCACGCCGAAATATTTTTCCCCCAGTTCCGCCGCCCGTGTCCACTTGTTCTCCGCGAGAACTTTCGCGCACTCGAGCTGGAAGCCGGCAAGGTTGCAGGAATTTTGGGAAGTTTCCATTATTATCATAGCCCTGGACAGCATGTTTTCCGCGAATTCCGAACGCAAAGTTGGAGAAATTTCATTTTTTTGATAAATTCTGAAGAGATTTTTCAGCGAATCAAAATCCGAACTTTCGATTTCCTCGAGAATCTCGTTGAGCGACTTGTCGGCAATTTTCACAAGCGAATTTTCCGCCAAAGGTTGGACTTCCTGCCAAATCCTGAGGCGCAGGATGGAATAAAGCGGCGTGAACGACGAGCCGTTTCCAATCCGCCCGAGCGTTTCCACGGCTTTGCGCTCGCTTTCTCCTGCCGCAGTTCCAGAGGAAGTGGCATTGGAAAGGAATTCGTTTATGAATTCGACGATTGGCCCAAAGTTCTTTTTGAAATAAAATGCCGCCATCTTGTCGAATACGCTTACGCGCACATTTTCGTCATCGAACGCGAAGAACACGCTCTTTAGGAGGTCAACCGTGTCTTTTTGGCTGCTCTCGTATTCCGCCTCAGGAAGTGAAAGAGTCGCCGCCACGGCAAGTCCCGCAAGGTCTCGGTCGTCCTTGAGAATCTCGGAATTTTCCACGACGAATTCCAGCGCGGTCATGGCGAGCGAGGAATTTTCGCCCGCACGCTGCACGGCCGCGGTTTTTTCGGAAATGTCGCCTTTCAGGAACTGGACGAACGGATCTTGCGCCGCGAGACTCTTCTGGGAGAACGCAAGTCCGAATGTCGATGCGATTAATGTCGCACAAAAAATAATTTTTTTCATAAGAACTCCAAAATTTTCAATTTTAATTCGCTAGGCGGACGTGTCGCCTTCTTTCGTGTCTTTTTTTGCCGAGGATTGCGCGGCGTTGAAAAATTTTTCCGCGTCCTCTATGGAAGAAAAACCATTTTTCGAAGAGTAAGTAACATCAAGATCGTCCACTTTTGAATCGCCTTCCTTCGAAGAATGTTCGCTTTTTGCTTCGGATTGATTTATGACCGCGCCTTCTGCGGGAGAATCTTCGTCCGGAGTGTTGTCGTCTTCGCCCGCCTCGTTCCGAAGCTCGTTTATGGCGAGTTCCTCGTTCTTTTGCTCCTCGGGAATCACTTTGTATACGAATGTCAGAATTGCGTTGCGCATGCTTGGCTCGAGGTGCGTGCATTCGATATGGAGACGCGACTGATTGCTAGTCTGGTTGAATTCAACGGAACGAACTGTCCCGTACATAACTATGAGGGTGTCGTCGATTTCAAATTGAAGTTTCATCTGAATGTTCGGAACGCCCTTGCCGCCCACACGGATAAGAGCGCCGTCCGAGCTTATGTCCTCGATGAGGCACTTGTAGCCCGGCGCGGTTTCGATTTTCATGAAATCAGTGACGGTTTCCTTTATCAGGTAGAATTGCGCGTTTATGTTGCATTCGGTGCGGATTGAGCGGCGCTTTTGCATGCGAGTGATGTCCTCGGACTGTCTCAAAAAAAGTGCCTGCCTTCCGAGGAAAACTCCGCCGTGCAAGACGCGCGTGTCGAACACGTAGGCCGCATCGCCCTTTCGCCAGAGATATACATTGATGTCCTTTTCAATCCAGTCGTTCGCGGGAATGGCGATTCTGCCGTTTTGAACGGGCACCATTATCGCTATTTCGTTCGCGTTGTTCAAAATCATCGACGAAAAAATCCCGCTTCCCTTGAGTATGATTCTGAGTTTTTGCTTGCTGGCGAGCTGCCGCGTGGACTTTAGCCCGCGCTTGTTGTCGGCGGAAAGCTCGACCTTCGTTCGGAACTTGTAGAGTTTTGAGAGAAACTGCTGTACTTTTGGCTCGTTTTCCGTGCGGTTTTTCTTTGAGTTTTCGACTATTATCGCGACGCATTTTGAAATCGCCTTGTCAGAAACGTAGAGCGAAAGCGGCTCTTCGACTCCAGTTGACTTGGCAAGCTTCCAAAGCATCGCGATTTCCGAAAGCGTAAAATTATTGTCAAGTCCCGTCGCGAAAAAATTCAGCATGCCTGAAAACGACTTGAAGAACCACACGCCCAAAACAAGGACGAAGCCTCCAATCACGACTATAATTGCGTTCAACAAAAAGTTCAAATCCGCGTCTCCCCGCGCCACTTGAAAAACGGCGCAAAATCCTCTAACATAATTATATGACAAAAACAAAATTTTATCTACAGTTTTTTTTCGTCGCGGCGTTTTTTGTCCTGCCCCCGCTTTTCGCGCCTTTTTTTTCAGGCGGAGAAAACGCCCTGGAATTCACGGGATTTTCTTGGTGGAACGCTTCGTGCCTTTTGCTCGCCGCGCTTTTGAATTTCTTTCTCGCAGGATTTCAAGGCGAAGTTTTTCGAGGAGCATTTTTTGACGCGGACGAAAATTTCGGGAACGGAAATTCAATTTCCGATGAAAAAAAAGAATCTTCGGAAGGCGCGGCTTCGCGCCCGAATTTTTTTGAATTTCTTTCCAAAGGAATTCTTTTTGTTTTTTCGAAAGGCGAAGGAAAATTTCGCCGCGTCGTCGCGCTCGCGGAATTCCTCAAGACGTTCGGACTTCTGTGCGCGAGCCAGGCTTTTTTCGAGCTGCTCGGATTCCTTTTTAAAGTCAGCGACAGCGCGATTGTTTTTTCCTTGGACGGCCCTGCGCAGATTTTTTCATTAGCGGCCGCGCTTTTTTCTGCGGCGTTCTACGAGGAAACTCTCTATCGGGCGTACCTTCCTTTTTCGCTGAAGCGGATTTTTCGCAAAAAACGTCGTTCGCAAAACGGGATTTCAAACGCCGAAAACGAAGTCGCGGCGGAAACTGATTTCGCAAAAGGCGGAAGGCGCGCGCGATTTTTCGAGGCGGCATCCGAACTCGCGGCTATCGCAATTTTCGGATTTTCGCACTTGAGGAACGGCGCGCTTGCCACGGCGAACGCGACAGTCGCAGGCTTTTTTCTCAGGCGATGCGCCGTGAAAACGGGCGGAATCAAGGCCGGTTTTTTCGCGCACTTTTTGTACAACGCGCTTTCGCTTGCGATGCTGGCGGCAATCGGCCCTGCGTTAAAATAGAAACGCCGCCAAAACGAATGATTTTATGCAAAAATTGTATGAAATTATGCACGATTCAATCAAATTTCTACACATAAATTCTTTTGACGCGCTTTGAAACGCTCGTCAAAATTTCATAAGGAATCGTGCCCTGCGCGTCCGCGAGATCCTGCGCCGTGCAAAGCGCGCCGCTTTCTTTTGGCCCGAAAATCACCGCGCGGTCGAAACGCCTTACGTCGCTCTTCATGCCGATTTCTGCCATGCATTGATCCATGCAGATGCGTCCGCGCACGGGATATTTTTTTCCGTTTATCGCAACTTCAAGCGCGGGCGCGGCGCGGCGCAAAAGTCCGTCGGCGTAGCCAATCGGCAAGACCGCGATTTTCGTTTCGCCGCCGCAAGTCCAAGTGCATCCGTATGAAACGCTCTGCCCTTTTGAAAAAGGCCGTATCGCGCTCACGCTTGTCACGAGCGCCATCACGGGCTTCGGCTCGAAGCGGATTCCTTTTTGCGATAAGTATTTCGTCGTGATTTTTCCGGCGCAATATCCGTAAAGGATGATTCCGGGGCGCACCATGTCGAACTGCCATTCACGGCGGTCGAGCAAAGCCGCGCTGCTCGAGCAATGCACGATTCCGGTTTCGATTTTTTCCGCGCGGATGGATTCTATCGCAAGCGTGAATTTTTCGTATTGGAGTTGCGCGTAGTCGCGGTACTTTTTGCCCGTCTCGTCCGCGCTCGCAAAGTGCGTGCACACTCCGCCGAGCGAGAGGACTTGCGACAGGGCGATTCTTTTCGCCAAATCCTTCGCCTCGTGCGGAAGGCAGCCGATCCTTCCCATCCCGGTATCGACTGCGAGATGCACGGCGAATTTTCCGCGAGACTCGCCTGCGGAATCTTTCTTGCGGTTGCCATCGGCACCGAAGAATCTTCTCGCGGCGTCTTCAATCAAGTCGATGTATTCAAAGTCGCCGACAAGGGGCGTGAGGCTGTATTTTACGAGCGAGCGCATTTCGCCTTTGTCGCAAAGGCTCAAGACCAAGATCGGACGCGAGATTCCGGCCTTGCGAAGCTCGATTCCCTCGCCCACCGTGGCGACGGAAAGGAAATCCACGCCGCATTCCACGGCGGTTTTCGCGCAGCGCACCGCTCCGTGCCCGTAAGCGTCGGCCTTGACTGCGGCGCAGATTTTCACGCCCGGGCGCAAATTGCCCTTTACCTGCGCGATGTTGTGGGCGAGATTTTCAAGATAGATTTCCGCGATTCTCATGGCGAAGATGATACAACTTTTTTCCGCTTTGTTCAAGGTTCGTTAAATTTTTACGCTACTACTTGTCTTGTTTTCAAGAATTCGGTATAATTGCAACTAATATGAAAATTACATTGACAAAAAGTTTTAGACGTGTTTTCGTCATGGGTGCGCTTTTGCCGCTCGTGTTTTTATCTTGCCAGTCCACGCCAAAGGCGGACGCGGCTGGCGATTCTTCTGAAGTTCGTTCGCAGGCGGCTTCATCCAAAGACGAAAATTCAATGCTCAAGAACGTAAAGCTCACCGTGCTTTCTTCCCCGAAAGAAACGACGAAGGGAAAGGCGTTTTCCGCGCCGTACAAGATCCTTGTCTCGACATTGGACGGAAAGCCTTGCGAGGGCGTGAACATTACCGCGGAATTTCCTTCGGGACGCTCGGCGGATTCCGTTTCCTTCGAAAAAGCCGATTTGGTTTCCGACGCGAACGGAAACTGCGAATTCGTGCCGCCTGTGCCGAATTTCTCGATAAAATCAAACGTCACTTTCCTTCCGCAGATTTCATCCTCGAACCCGGAATTGGTGAGGCTCTGCCAGGCCGTTTCCGTGAACGCCGCTTGGAACGTGCGCACGAACACGAACAGCCGCGCGGGAATTTTGGTTTCAGTCGTGGACTACAATCAGGACGGAAAGATAATCGACGGCGGCGGCTCGCAGCCTTCCACGCAGTCACTTACGGCGACCTTGTGGAAAAACGGGCTCATGGGCGCGCAGAACGCTGACTTCCACAATTCCGTGGACGCGGACGACGCCGCGAGGATTCAGGCCGAAGCGAAGAAGCTCGTGAGCGGGAATTCCACTTTCCGTTACGTGGTATACGGCCGCGTGAAGTACGCCGAAAAGCCGAGCCAGGATGCGCAGGGAAATTGGGTCGTCTCGCTTTCAGGCGACGTGGGCGCGCTCGAGCTTGCCACGGGAAAGGTGCTCCTCAAGGCGGGCAAGTCGGCCACAATGAAAAACAAGTCGCAATGGAACGCACTGAAAAGCGCGCAGGAAGAAATGGCGCGGCTCTTCGCCGAAGAAATCGTCTACGGACTTTAATTTTTGAGGAATAAAAATGCTTTACCTTGACACTCGCGACAAAAGCGTGAAGGTCGATTTCAAGTCGGCCGTGATGGGCGGAATGAACGCCGCGACCGGCGGACTTTACGTTCCGGAGAATTTTCCGAAAATCGACATGGAAAAGATTTCGGGCGAAAATCCCGACTTCCGAAAAATAGCGTTCGAGATGATCTCGCCTTATGTCGAGGGCGAGATTCCCGAAGGCGACTTGGTCTCGCTCATCGAAGACGCCTACCCGTTCGATCCGCGCCTCGTGAAAATCGACGGTTCGTCATACGTGCTCGAGCTTTTCCATGGGCCGACATGCGCGTTCAAGGATTTCGGAGCGCGCTTTATGGCGCGGGCGATGTCGTACTTCAACCGGGGCGAGGACGGAAGGCTTCACATTTTGGTGGCCACGTCAGGCGACACGGGAAGCGCGGTCGGCTCGGCGTTCCACGACGTGGAAGGCTTGGACGTTACGATCCTGTATCCCGAGGGAAAGATCTCGCCGCTTCAGGAAAAGCAGCTATCCACCTTCACGGGAAACGTCCGCGCGCTCAAGGTGAAAGGCTCGTTCGACGACTGCCAGAAACTTGTGAAGACGGCGTTCACAGACTCCGATTTGCGCAAAAGATTCAGGCTTTCCTCCGCCAACTCGATAAACATTTCCCGCCTTTTGCCGCAAAGCTTTTACTACATGCACGCGGCGTTGCAGGCGAGGCGCGAAAATCCCGGAAAGAAAACAATCGTGGTCGTGCCCAGCGGAAACTTCGGAAACCTCACGAGCGGGCTTATCGCGCGAGAGATGGGCGCGCCCATCGAAGGCTTCGTGGCGGCGACGAATTCAAACCGCACGATTCCCGACTGGATTGCCACGGGAAAATACGACGCGCGCCCTTCCGTGGAGACTTTCGCAAACGCGATGGACGTGGGCGCGCCTTCGAACTACGAGCGCATTTCATACATGTATTCGCTTGAGGAAGTGAGGAGGCTTTTCGCATCGTTCTGGCTCGACAACGACGGAATCACGGATGCCATCCGGGAATGCATGGAAAAATCCTCCTACATGATAGACCCGCACGGCGCGGTGGCGTACAAGGCATGGCAGGAAATAAAGCGCGGCGGACTTTCGAAGGTTTCGCCAAATGCGGACATCTCAAAGCCGGGACTCACTCCGAACGTTCCAGAATGGGCGGACGGCGCGGAAGATTCCGTGGGAATAATTTTGGAGACTGCATCGCCCGCGAAATTCGGACAGACTGTAAAATTGGCCACGGGAAAAGAGCCATCGCTCCCCGAAAGGCTCAAGCGCGTGATGCGTCTTCCGGACAATTCCGTCCCGATGGAAAACGACTACGAGAAATTCCGCGCGTGGCTCGAAGGGAACCTGCGCTGAATTTTGCGGGGCGTTTTCACATGTCCTTGTAAGTCTGCACGCAGTCTTCCAAATGCTCGATCTTTATTCCGGCCTGCGAGAACATCTCGAGCGAGTCGGATTCGTCATGGTAATGCTTTTCGCAGACGACGCGCTTGATTCCGCAGTTTATGATGAGCATCGCGCATGTGCGGCACGGAGTCATCTTGCAATAGACAGTTCCGCCGTCGATCGAGATTCCGCGCTTCGCCGCCTGGCAGATCGCGTTCTGCTCGGCGTGTACGGTGCGGACGCAATGCTGTGTCGTAGAGCCGTCGTCGTGAACCATTTTTTTCAGAAGATGCCCCACTTCGTCGCAATGCGGCAAGCCAGCAGGACTTCCGACATATCCCGTCACCAAAATCTGGTTTTCGCGCGCGATGACGCAGCCGCTCCGTCCCCGGTCGCAGGTGGCTCGCTTCGCTATCGTCCGCGCCACTTCCATGAAATATTCGTCCCAAGTCGGGCGCATATATTTTTCTTCCGCCATGTTTTCCTCCTTGAAATCAGACGTATCCGGAAAAACAAATTTTCAAAGTCCGCTGACTTCGCATGCGCTTGCGAGTTCAGCACGAAACTTTGCAAACGCGAGCATTGTATCATAAAAAAAGGATTTGGTCTAGCGATTCTGGAATTGCGACAAATGAAAATGCGGAACGCCTATCGGAAGACGCGCCGCCAAACTAGGAGCGTCCGGCACAATCGAGCATATTGACAAACTAGCCAATTTCGCTATAATTTTTTGAAAGCCAATATGGAAAGCAGTTCCCGCTCGCAAAAAAAATTTCTCGCATTCGCGGCGTTCTTGCCGCTCGCGCTGGCGGCGGCTTTGGCGGGCTTCCTTTTTTTCCGCGCCGTCTCGATAAATGGCGCGACGCTTGAGCCGCTTTCAGAAAATGAGATTTCCGAACTTCAAGAAATTTTCCGCGAACGCCATCCGTCTCAGATTCTGCGGCCGCTTCCCTATCGTCTCGTTCCGCCTGAATTCGACACGAACGCGAAGTCCGCCATTTTGATAAACGCCGAGACTGGCGAAGTGCTTTTTGAAAAAAACGCCGACGCCGAGATCCCGCCCGCCTCGATGACGAAGCTTTTTTTGATTTACGGCGCGCTCCAAAAAGTTCGCGAAGGAAAAGTCTCGCTCGACGACGTGATTCCGATTGACGAACGCGCGATCGCCGCCGCGATGCCGCCGCGCTCTTCGCTGATGTTCTTGGGAAAAGGCCAAATCGTGACGTTGCGCGAACTTCTGCAAGGCTTGAGCGTCGCAAGCGGAAACGACGCCGCCCACCAAATCGCGTTTTCGCTTTACGGCTCGATGGAAAATTTCATAGCGGAAACGAACTCGCTCATAAAGTCGCTCGGCTTCCAAAAAACGCGCATCGTGGAATCATCGGGCTATTCGGAGGAAAACCTCACCACGGCGCGGGAAATGGCTGCGTTCTGCAAGATTTATTTGGAAGAATTTCCTTACGCCTTGAACGAATTCCATTCGATGAAACGATTCGTTTTTCCCACGGAAAAAAACATCCCGCCCGAACAGCGCAGGCTTTACCGAATGGATTTTTCACAGCAGGTCTTTTCGCGCGGAATCCCGAAGGAAATTTGGAGCCCGATCATACTTGAAAACACGAACAAACTTTTGGGCGCGCTCGAAGGCTGCGACGGAATCAAGACCGGCCACATCGACGAAAGCGGATACAATCTCGCGCTCACGACAAAGCGCGACGGCGTGCGGTACATTTCGGTGACGATGAAAGGTCCCGGCGCGACGATGGCGGAGGGCGACCGAATGCGTTGTGCCGACGGAACACTTTTGCACGAATGGGCGCACGGCTCGTTCTGCGAAATCGAATTCCCCGAAAACGAAGAATTCAAAATTCCGCTTTACGGCGCGAAAGAAAAGTCGGTGTCGCTCCGCGCGCTTTCGGCAAGAAAATTCGTCGCTCCGAAAAATCCGATTCAAACGGAAAACGGAATCTTCGCCGCGATGCCCGAAGGCGACGAAATTGAAGGCGTCCGTTTTGAAGTGTTCTTGCCGGAATTCCTTTTCGGAAAAGTCGAATGCGGCGCGGAATACGGAAAGATCGTGGCGAGCAAAAACGGAATCGCGCTCGCAGAAATTCCGCTCGTGGCGCAAAGAGGCGCAGAAGAAGCGGGCGGATTCGTCAGGCGTTGCGACGCGCTGATATTGAAAATGAAAAACGGTCGCTAAAGAAAGAATTGATTTTTACGAAAGGGAATTTAGAAAACTACATGAAACTTTACTAGAAGCCTTCTCAATATATGCAATTTTATATACAAACATGTCTGAAATATGTCACGCTTTTACATATTTTCTAGATTGTCTTTATTTCCCGCGTATTCTAGCGATTTCCGCTCAGCTCCAAATAAATCTGGTCTGCGATTCCGAAGCCTGCGTTTTTCGTGAGAGCCGTCGTGTATTCGTCGTAGAGCATGTCCTCGTACATTTCCTTCGCGAAGCTGGGCGTGCTCGAAGAAGTGACGGTCTTCCGCATGGAGCTCACCATCATCTTCACGAAAAACGATTCGAGTTCGAGCGACTTTTCGTAGAGCTTTGAAGTCTTGTCGATTTTTTTCTGCGTTCCGTGAGTCGGCGCGGAATTGGCGGCGGCACCGCGAGCATCGGCGGACTTGTCGGCTTCGGAAGTGAACGCTCCGTCAAAGCCCGTCTTTATGTCGCCGTTCAAGCGGCCGTCCTTCGCGATTTGACTGGACGAAATATGCTCCGTGTTCGCGGCCTTTTTTTGCGCCGCCTTGAGCAGGTCGGCAAATTTGCTGTCCTGCCCTTTTGAAAGCGCGTTTTTTATCATCGCGGAACTTTGAGTCATCGAGCCGAGTTTGTCAATTCCAGTCATAGAAATTCCTCGCCGCACTCAAGCGGCTTTACAATTCATTTTTCAGCGCAAACTTATCGCTTCAAATTCGCCGCAGTGGAAAGCATCGAGTCGCTCGTCTGCACGGCCTTCGAGTTGAATTCATAGGCGCGTTGCGCGACAATCATCTGCACCATTTCGTTCACCACGGAAACGTTCGACATTTCAAGGAACTTGTGCTTCAGGATTCCCATTCCGTCTTGTCCGGGGCGATTCGCGATCGGGCCGCCCGACGCGTTCGTCACTTGGTAGAGGCTGTCGCCCACCGCCTTGAGGCCGACTTCGTTCGGAAAGCGGTAAAGCTCAATCTGCCCCACTTCGGTCGGAGTCGTCTCGCCGTTCACTTTTACGGTGACGCGTCCCGTGTCGCTTATCGTAAGCGTGTTGAGCGCGAAGCCTTCGGGCAGGATGATTTCCGGCATCACGCGCAAGCCTTCGCTCGTCACAAGCTGCCCCGTCATGTCCACCTTGAGCGCGCCGTCGCGCGTGTATGCGTAGCTTCCGTCATATTGCTGAACGCGGATGAAGCCGTCGCCCACGATCGCGACGTCCGTATCCACGCCGGTATTCTGAAGCGAGCCTTGGCTAAAAATGCGCTGAGTGGCCGCGACCTTCACGCCCGCGCCCTGCTCTATTCCCACCGGCGTAACAGTGTCTTCCGTGGCGGGCGTTCCTGCGAGCTTCAATTTCTGGTAAATCAAATCCTCGAATTCAGCGCGCTGCTGCTTGTAGCCGGTCGTGTTCACGTTCGAAAGGTTGTGGGAAATCGCGTCGATGTTGGCCTGCTGCCCGTTCATTCCAGTGGCGGCCGTCCAAAGGCTTCTTACCATAATTTTCTCCAAAAAATGTTCTTGCTTTTATTTTCGGAATTTTGAAGGAATTTGTTAGGACTTTTTTGCGAAGTTGTTTGATGGCAATTTTGCGTTTATAAACAAAATTCGCAAAAGACGGACATTTGCAAAGGACTTCAAAAAAAACGCATCTTCCCGCTCGGCTCCGTCCTGTCGAACATTTCCCATCAACTATTCAATATTCATTATTGACTTTTAACTGTCTTTCGCGGCAAGGATTGGAGCACCTGCCGCAGACAGTCCCGGAGCAGCACGAAGTGCGTGCGAAGGGATGAGCCGCGGTAGTCGGCGAAGTGCGGAAAGCCTGTTTTTTGTAACGCGGAGCGTACAAAAAGCCGCCCAGCAAATATCAACTATTCGCCATCAGCTTTTAACTAACTCACCTGTTTCTCGCGGCGACCCTGTTCCACAAAGTGCTCATCATCGAATCCTGGCTTTGGATGGTCTTTTGGTTAGCTTCGTAGGCGCGGTTCACTTCTATCATTCGCACCATCTCGTTCACGACGTTCACGTTGGAAGTCTCGATGAAGCTTTGGATGAACTCGGGCCGCTCCTCGCCCTCGGCGATGTGCGCCGGACCTGAAACGTCGGTTTCCATGTAGAAGCTGTTTCCGGCCTTTTGCAGGTAACGCTCGTTGTCGAATCGCACGGCGAGGAATCTGTCCACCACTTCGTTTTCGGATGTCACAATCATTCCGTCCTCGTTCACCTTGAACTTGTCGTCCTCAAGGCGGATGATTCCGTTCTCGCCAAGCACCGGATAGCCGTCCTTCGTCTCGAGGATTCCTTCCTTTCCGAGGAAGAAACTTCCGTTGCGCGTGTAGCGTTCGCCGTTCGGAGTCTGAATCACGAAAAAGCCTTTTCCGTGAAGCGCGAAATCCGTGGAAAGCCCGCTGTTCTTGAGCGAGCCTTCGGCGAAGTCCGTGTAGTTTTCGTTCGTCTCGACTCCCGTTCCGAGCTTTCCGATTATCGGGGCAGCGTCGGCCGAGCCTTCGGGCACAGTGTACACTCCGTCAAAATCCTTTCGCCGCAAAAGCAGCTCCGAAAAACTCTTGCTCACGGTTATGTCCCGCTTGAATCCCGTCGTGTCAACGTTCGCCAAGTTGTTTGCGATAGCGTCGAGCCTGTTCTGCTGGGCGACCATTCCGCTCGCGCCCGTGTACCATCCACGAATCATTTTTCCCCCATGAAAGCCGATTGTGATTTTGGAAAACCGCAATCGAAACAAACCGATTTTTAAAAAAGCCAAAACCGCGCGAGTTCCGCAAGTCGAAAATCGTGGAAAATTACTTTCCTTGCGATTGCGCCGCGCGCAAACAAATCAAGCGCGAAAGCCGAAGGCTTCCTGCCACAGTTTAATTTTCGGAGACTTTTCGCGGAAATGTTAGCGGAAAAAATCGCGGAAATTTGCGGCGGGCAGATTCGCGGACAAAACGCCCGTCAATCCGACTGCGATTTTTCGCTTCACGATTTTGCCACGCTGCAGAAAAGTGCCTCCGCCGGCGTTTTTTTCGTTTTGCAAACAAAGTTCCTTGCGCCAAACTCCTAAACCCCAATCCGCATTCTTCCGATAATCAAAGCGTGAAAAAGTTTTCCAAAAGAATCATCCTCTTCTCGCTGCTCGCGGCGGCGTGCGCCCTGCCCTGTTTTTCCTACATGGTAAAATACAAGGAAGATTTTTACCGCCTATATCACATTCATTACCAGCAGTTTCCCGACGACTGCATGGAAAACATCTATTGGCTTGAACAGGCGGTTCGCGCGGACTTCGTGAATCCGCTCTATGCGATGGCGAAAATCGAAAACGAGGAGCAATGGGAAAAATATCGCAACCTTTTCCAAATGCATTTGAACCTGAAAATCATAGAACAATACCAGCGGCTCGCCCGCGTGTACGACAAGCGCGCGATTTACTTCTACGACGCTCCGTGGCGCGACGAATATTTGTCGAACCTTGACAAGGCGAAAAGCTGCTACGAGGCGGGGCTGTACTATTGGCGCGAGGCCCGGCTTTGGGCGGAAAAGGCGAACGAGACGAAATTCCGCTGGCTTCACATCACCGACTTGCAATATTGGGAAGACGAGCGCGAGCGAATCGCGACCGCGGAACTCGACTACGAAAAAATCCTCCGCCGTGCGCTTACGCGAGTGGAAGCCGAAATCGAAAAGCTCAAGTCGATGGAAAAGAAATACTAGGCTGCTTTTGAAATTCCTTGCGGAGAAAAAAAATGAAACTCGTGATTGTTACAGGAACTTGCGGCGCAGGCAAATCGACGGTAAAGGACGAACTGGCGCGGCGGCTCGACCCATCCCAATTTGCCTGCATCGATACCGATGAAGTCGGAATCAATTGGTGGGATTACGCCGGAACAAATCACGAACATAAATTCAGCGACGACTGCCTGAAAGAAGCCGCGCGACTTGCTGACGGACGAAATCTGATTTTTGCCAGTTGCATGAATCCTCTGGATTATTTTTCGAAGCACACGATTCCCGAAAACATCGAATCGACATATTTTATTGTGCTGTGTCCGTCCGACGAAAAAATCGAACGACGCCTCCGTGCAAGACCAAAAGAACGCGGATTCGATTCCGACGACGCTCGCCGCCCGCAACTCGAATACAATCGATGGTTTCGCAAGAACAAAGGAAAATTCCAGATGTTCATCGACAACAGCGAAATGACCGTCGCCGAAACGGCAGAAAAAATTGTCTCCTTCATCGCAAGGCTGTAAAAGATAGAATTTTCGGAATTTAGAATATGAAAGACATTCAGAAATTTTTTGAGAACTATTTAAGTGAATACAACCAAACATGGTATGACAAAGATATCGAAAAGCTGAAAGAATTTTACGACACAGACAGCAACAAGCTCATTTATTATGACAATCACAAAAGCAACGACACATATACCCTCGAAGACCATTTGGCGTTAATATCCGACTTTTTTGACAACGGAAAGAAAACCGAATCAGGCGAAGTCGAAGAACTGACAATTGAAAATTTCAATGCATTCTCAAAAGGGGACGCGGCATGCTTATGTTTTATCGCAAGATACAAAAGTTTTCCGAATCCGCATGTAAGAACGACGATGTATTTGGAAAAGGCTAAAGAAAAATGGAAAGTCCTGCACGTACATTGCTCGTTTGAACCGGAAAAATGATAACGATTCTCAAATCACCGCGCGGCACAAATCCGCGAGTTTTTACCGCGCAGTGGTAAAAACTCGTTAGCAAGCCGCAAGGCTTGCGCATTAAAATAACGATTCCCAAATCACGCTGCGGCAAGAATCGTTAAAATAACGATTGCTAAATCATCGTGAGGCACGAATCGTCAAAATAACGATTGCCGAATCACGCTGGGGCACGAATCGTTATTTTAACGAAACATAAATCCGCGTTCTCCGCCCCGCTCGCATCCTTCTTCGCCTCGCCCACAAGAACCGCGAAAACTCGCCTCACTAACTATTCACTATTCACTATTCACTATTCACTATTCATTATTAACTGCAAACCGTCACTTGTGCAATGCTTGCCCAAAATGCGAAAATCCGCTAGAATGTTCGAATGCGAAACGAAGATTCAAATTTCA
>CAZZFL010000001.1:35457-40126 GCA_964653395.1 uncultured Treponema sp.
CAAAATGCGAAAATCCGCTAGAATGTTCGAATGCGAAACGAAGATTCAAATTTCACGATAAAATACAAGCGGCAGTTCATCGCCACGCCTGAAACGCGCATCCATTTTTTCGGGGGAAAGCCCGATCTCGCGGCGACTTTCCTCGGCGAAAAGAAATCCGCGCCAGCCGCGCGCAGGCTTTTCGTCGCGGACACGAACGTCGCGCGGCTTGAAAGCATTTCGGATTTTCTGGGGAATTTCGGATTCGAATCTGGCGCGCTTTCGGCGGACAAGGCTTCGACTTTCAAAGGGCAAGGCGAATTCTCGGGCGACGCGCTGATTGTGATTCCTGCGGGCGAGGCGTTCAAGACGATCGGGAACGTCCTTTCGATCGTGCGGGCGGCTTTGGACGAGGCTTTTTCCCGAAAGGACATTTTCGTCGGAATCGGCGGCGGAGTCGTCACCGACATGACGGCGTTCGCGGCGGCTCTCTACAAGCGCGGGGCGAGATGCGAGCTAGTTCCCACGACGCTGCTCGCGATGGTGGACGCGGCTTTGGGCGGAAAAAGCGGCTGCGACTTCGAGGACTACAAGAACATGATTGGGGCTTTCTTTCCGGCGGAAAGGCTTTTCGTGTTTCCAGAATTCGTGCAGAGCCTTTCAGACGCTGAATACCGTTCGGGATTCGCCGAGGCGTTCAAGGCGGCGCTTTTGTTCGACAAAAAGTTGTTCGCAAAAATCTCCTCTCAAAAGGAAAAAGTCAAATTGCGCGAAAAGGATTTCGTCTTCAAGATGATTTCAAGGAGCGTCGAGGCGAAGGCGCGAGTCGTCCAAAAGGACATGACCGAAAAGAACGAGCGCATGCTTTTGAATTTGGGGCACACTTTCGCGCACGCGCTCGAGACGAAAGCCGGGCTTGGAAAGATTTCGCACGGCGACGCCGTGGGCTGGGGAATCGGGCGCGCGCTTTGCGTGAGCCGGAATCTGGGACTTTGCTCGGAAGAATACAAAAAGGAGGTCTTGGACTTGCTGGAATTTTTCGGCTGGGAACGCGGCGCGAAGCACGGCGCTTTTCAGGATGAGAATTCCGCGGAAAAGCTTTTGGACGCGATGCGGCGCGACAAGAAGAATTCCTCGAAGAAAATCCGCCTCATTTTGCAGCGAGGGCTTTGCGAGAATTTGATTTTGGAAACTTGCGACGAGGAAATCTTAAAATGCCTTTAGAACCGTTTTCAAATGAAATTTTCGGACGCTATTTCGACTGGGCTGCCACCGCGATTCCCGACGCGGAAATTCTTCGCGCGGCTTTGGACGAAAGCCTTAAGTTTTGGCAGAATCCTTCGAGCGCGCATTCGGGCGGAAAGCGGGCGAAGGCGGCGTTGGACGAGGCGCGGAAAAAATGCGCCGATGCGGTCGGAGCGCGCGCGGAAAACATTTTCTTCACTTCGGGCGGAACGGAGTCGAACCACATTCCACTGCTTTCGATTTTGAACCGTCCCGAGCGCGGCGAGATTTTGTTCGCCTCGATCGAGCATCCTTCCGTGCGAGAAATGTCGCTCGAACTGAAGCGTTGCGGATTTTCGGTGAGGCAGATTCCTTGCGACAAAAACGGAATCGTCACGGCGCAAAACGTCCGCGAATGCCTCACGGACGAGACTCTTTTCGTGGGCGTGATGGCAGTGAACAACGAGACTGGCGCGATTCAGCCGATCGACGAAATCGCAAGGACGCTCGACGAATTCTACGAAGGGCGCAGGCGGCCGAAATTCCATGTGGACTGCGTGCAGGCTTTGGGAAAGATTCCGCTTGACTTGTCGCGATGTTCGATCGACAGCGCGGCGGCGAGCGCGCACAAGATTTGCGGCCCGCGCGGAATCGGGATTCTTTACCTGAAAAATCCGATCGAGCCGTTCTTGCGAGGCGGCGGACAGGAAGGCGGCATCCGAAGCGGAACGGAAAACATTTTCGGAGCGTTGGCGTTCGCAAAATGCGCCGAACGTTACGCAGGAATTTCGCTTGAAAAGAAAATCGAGTCGCAGGAAATTCTCACCGCCGATTTCATCAGCAAATTGAGCGCACTCAAATCGTGCGCGATCATTCCCCCTGCCCGCTCGGAAAATCCACGGGACAAGAATTTCTCGCCGTGGATTGTGCAGGCTTCGTTCAAGGGAATTCCCGGAAACGTAATGCTCCGCGCGTTGGACGCGAAAGGATTTGCGATTTCGACCGGAAGCGCGTGCTCTTCAAAAAAGGCTTCGCGGCCCGTCCTCGAGGCGATGGGAATCGAAAAGGATTTGCGCGAAAGCGCGGTCCGATTCAGCTTCGGGCCTTCGACGACGGCGCAGGCGATGGACGCGCTTTTTGACGCGGTGAAAGGCATTTGCGCACAGTTTTCCACTTGATTTTTTTTTCGCGATGTGATACAATCCGCTAGAATCCGCTGAAAATTCAGGGATTGCAAAACCGCGCGAAAACAAAGGGAAGGACAAAATGGGAATTCGAGGAGAACTTTACACGACGCAGACCACGCTTGCGAACCGCTCGTATTTTTTCAACGTGAAGGAAAACCGCACGGGCGACGTTTTCTTGCAGATTGTAGAAAGCAAGAACCGCGACGGCGCGGACTTCGACCGCCATCAGATTGCGGTTTTCGAAGAGGACATGCAGAAATTCTTGGGCGGACTTGACGATGCGTTGCGCTTCATCAAAAAGAACAGGAAGGAAATCGAAAAAATCCGCGCGGAAAGGAAAGCCGCGAAGGAAGCGAAATACGGCGGCGGAGCGGGCGACGGCGTAAAAAAAATCGTCCGAAAGAAGCGAGCCAACGAGGATGACGACTACCGCCCGCAAGACCCGAACGCTCCGAAAAAGACCGGCCGCGTCCACGTGGTTTCGAAAATCGCAAAATAGTTGGCGATGCGGCGCGGGATTTTTTACAATTTGAAAGTGAGCCGCGAGTTTCTTTTGTTCTTCCATAATCTCATTTAATTTCCAAATTTCAAGCCTTGCCGCTCGCAGTCGCGCGGACTCTGGAAGCCCCGTTCCGTCCTCGTGCTGACATGCGAGACTCCGCGTTGCGGCATCATTCGCTCGCGTCGATCACGGCGCGGACGGCGTTGAAATAGACGGCGACGCTTCCTGTGTGGCTGCTCGCGAACGCCAGCACGATGTTTTTCTGCGGGATTATGAAGATGAATTGTCCCGCGTAGCCCCATGCGAAGAATGTGTTCGCTCCGCTGAATTCTCGCACCCAGAACTGCCAGCCGTAGTTCGCCGTGCCGACGTTCCGCTTGACGTGCGCGATTCCCGCCTCGCGCGTCCAATATTCGGGGACGACTTGCTCGCCCTGCCATTTGCCGCCGTTCAGGTAAAGCTGCCCGAATCTGAGCATGTCCTCGATGGTGAGAGTGTAGCCGTTTCCGCCGTCGCCGATTCCCTGCGCGTCGCTTGAAAGCGTCGCGCTTTTCATTCCGATTTTGTCGAAGAGATTTTTTTTCGCGTAGTCGAAAAGCTTTTCGCCCGTGGCTTCCTGCAAAATGTACGAAAGCAAGTGCGTGTTCTGCGTGGCGTATGAAAAGACCTGCCCCGGATAATGCGGCGCGGGACGGTTCAAAATCCATTCCACCCAGTTCGCGCTGCCTCGCCATTCAGTCCAATTCGGAGCGTCGCTCACGGAAATTCCCGAAGTGTTCGTGAGCAGATGCCGGATCGTTATGTTTTTGAGGGTCCGCTTCTGCGCGTCGGTCGCCTCTGGAAAAAAGTCGGACGCGAGCTGGTCGAGCCCCTTGATTTTTCCCTGCTCGATCGCGATGGCGACGAGCGTTCCCGTGACGCTTTTCGAGCACGACTGAATCGCGAAGTTCGTCCCGGAATTGTACGGCGGACGGTAGAAATCCTCGATGATCGCGCCGTCCTTCGCGAACGCCCACGCGCGGATGTCGCCGGTAGAGTCCAGAATCTTGCGAAGCCTTTCGCCGATGTCCTCTGGAAGTCCGTGAAGCGTCGGCGACTCGCGCTTCCATGTGAAGTTTTCCCCGAAAAGGGCGCACGCGAAAATTTGCGCCGCAAAAAGCGCGATGAAAAACTTTTTCAAATCATTTCCTCCATTGAAAAACGCGATTCGCAGCGAAGCGAAAATCACAGTGACGAACGAGTTTTTTGAAAACCGCGTCGCGGCGAAAATCGACTCGAGTCGAAAATCCGCGTCTAAAGAATTGTAGAAGAATTCCGCCGAAAAATCAACATATTGGAAATCCCGCTTCCTTGAATTTTTGCAAAAAAATCGATATTTTTCCTTCAAGTGCTTGACTAATTTTTCAAATTGTCGTACAATGTTGAAACTACAAGCCTTTCGGCGGGTTCTGCATACCAAGCGCGAGAGTGGTGAAATGGCAGACACGCTAGACTTAGGATCTAGTGCCCTAGGCGTGAGGGTTCAAGTCCCTCCTCTCGCAATTTCGGCTTGTGGAAAATGGCAGTTCGGCGAAATTCGCTGTGGGTTTTTGCGCTTTTTGCGAAGCGAGAATGCCGGCCTTGCGGGCAAACAAAACTCATTGCAGGAAGTTTCGCCGACGGCGAAAATTTTGCGGAAATAGCTCAGTGGTAGAGCGCCACCTTGCCAAGGTGGATGTCGCGGGTCCAACTCCCGTTTTCCGCTCTTTTGAAATTACAATTGGTAGTGTGCGGCGCG
>CAZZFL010000001.1:40226-53918 GCA_964653395.1 uncultured Treponema sp.
GCGGAAATAGCTCAGTGGTAGAGCGCCACCTTGCCAAGGTGGATGTCGCGGGTCCAACTCCCGTTTTCCGCTCTCCGAAAGGCGGTTCGACAGAACCGCTTTTTTTTCAACAAGACAAAATCGCCGCGAAAGCGGACATCAGGAGAAATCAAAGTGCAGTTGACAAAGCAATTCACGCCGCTCGAAAAATCAGCCGTAAAGCTTACGGTGACCGTCGCCAAGGACGACGTGGCAAAATCATACAAGGAAAACGTCGCGAAGCTTTCCAAGCAAATCCAGATTCCGGGATTCAGGAAAGGCCATGTTCCGCTCAACGTGCTTGAGAAGAAGTACGGCGACGCGCTCAAGGCGGACGTTTTGGGCGAAATCATCGACGACACATTGAACGAGATTTTCCAGGACGAAGCCGAAAAGGAAAACCGTCCGCTTCCTTATTGCCAGCCGAAGCTGGAGGAAATGCCCGCGCTCGACTTGGAAAAGGACTTGGTCTACACGGTTTCCTACGACATTTTCCCGAAAGTGAAGGTCGAGAATTTCAAGGGAATCGAAGTCAAGGAAGCGCAGGTGGAAATCGGCGAAAAGGAATTGGCGGAGGAGCTCAAGGCGATTCAGGAGCGAAACGCGACCATCGAGGACAAGGCCGACGGCGAAACCGTGAAAAAGGACGACATCGTCACAATAGACTATTGCGAGCTTGACGACGGCGGAAACGTGGTGGAAGGCTCGAAGCGCGAAGGCTTCGTCTTTACGGTCGGCACCGGCGAGAACATCTACAAGATTGACGACGAAATCATCGGAATGAAAAAGGACGAGCCGAAGGAAATCACGAAGACGTACAAGGCGGACGACGCCGACAAGGATTTGGCGGGAAAGACGAAGAAAATCCGCGTGACCGTCAAGGCGATGAAAATCCGCCGCCTGCCCGCGCTCGACGACGATTTGGCGCAGGACGTGAGCGAGAAATTCAAGACGCTCGACGACCTCAAGAACGACCTCAAAATCAACATGGAAAGCGCGGCCGCCCGTCGCGTGAACGAGCTTAAAAGCAACAGCCTGCTCGAGCAGCTCATAGAAAAGAATCCGTTCGAGATTCCGGCGAGCATGCTTGAGACCGAGCTGAACGGCCGTTGGGAAATGATGGCGAACCAGTTCCGCACCACGCCCGAGCAGCTCTCGAAAATGGTGGAAGCTTCGGGACAGACGAAGGAACAGATGCTCGCGCAGTGGACCGGAGACAGCGAAAAGATGCTCAAGAGCCGCATCATCGTGGACAGCCTCATCCGCGCCCGAAACATCAGCGTTACGCCCGAAGAAATCGAGGAAAAATACAAGGAAATCGCCGCGCAGAGCAATTCCACTGTGGAAGAAGTGAAAAAGCACTACGAGGACGCGCGTTCCAAGGAATACTTGATTGACGACGCGAAGGAGCAGAAGCTCTACGCGGAACTTTACAAGGAAGTGAAAGTTTCCAAGGGCGACAAAATCGCGTTCGCGGACTTGTTCAGGCAGCAATAGTCTTTTTGCTCGCCGTGATTTTTGTTGCCGATTCGCGCAAAAATCGTTATTATTGAAAATATGAAGAAAAGTATGAACGAAAAAATGAACACTTTGGTTCCCTATGTCATCGAGCGCACCGGAAACGGCGAGCGTTCCTATGACATTTTCTCGCGCCTTCTCAAGGACAGGATCATTTTCGTTGACGGCGAAATCAACGACGCTACGGCGGATTTGGTCGTGGCGCAGATTCTTTTCCTTGAGTCCGAGAATCCGGACAAGGACATCAGCATATACATCAACTCTCCGGGCGGCTCTGTGACGGCAGGGCTGGCGATTTACGACACGATGCAGTACGTCAAGTGCCCGGTTCAGACGATTTGTCTCGGGCAGGCGGCGAGCATGGCGGCGATCCTTCTTGCGGGCGGCTCGAAGGGAAAGCGCTTCGCGCTTCCGTCGTCCCGCGTGATGATTCACCAGCCGCGCGGCGGCGTGGGCGGGCAGGAAAGCGACATCGCGATTCAGGCCAAGGAAATCATCCGCCTCAAGGAACTTTCGGTGAAATATCTCGCTTCCCACACCGGGAAAAGCGAAGAGACGATTGCGAAGGACATCGAGCGCGACTTCTATATGACGGCAGACGACGCGAAGGCATACGGCATCGTGGACACTGTTATGGAAAGCCGCAAGGCGAAATAAAATTCTTTTGAATTGAGGTTCAGGTCATGAGTTTGTTCAAGAACATTAACGCCAATTTCTGCGCGTTCTGCGGAAAGCCCGGCGAAGAAGAGCGAAAGCTCGTGATGTCGAAAATCGACAATATATTCATCTGCAAGGACTGCGCTTTTTTGGCGCAGCGGACGCTCGAGGATTTGGACGCCGGCGTGGAGCAGCTCGAATTGAGCCAAGTGCCGAGTCCCAAGGAATTCAAGTCTTATCTCGACCAATACGTCGTGAGCCAGGACGACGCGAAAAAGGCTCTCAGCGTCGCGGTCTACAACCATTACAAGCGGCTCGCGGTTTTGGGCAAGGCGGAACAGGCGGACAGCGAAGTCAAAATTGAAAAGTCGAACATCCTCCTCATCGGTCCGACGGGAAGCGGAAAGACGCTTTTGGCGAGGACTCTCGCGCAGAAGCTCAAAGTGCCGTTCGCGATTGCGGACGCGACCACGCTCACCGAGGCTGGCTATGTCGGCGAGGATGTCGAGAACGTGCTTCTTAAGCTCATAAACGCGGCGGACGGCAACATAGCGCAGGCCGAGCGCGGAATAATCTTCATCGACGAAATCGACAAAATCGCGCGAAAAAGCGAAAACACTTCCATCACCCGCGACGTTTCGGGCGAAGGCGTACAGCAGGCGCTCTTGAAAATCATCGAGGGAACGAAGGCTTCGGTTCCGCCGCAGGGCGGGCGAAAGCATCCCAATCAGGAACTCATCGACATCGACACGACGAACATCCTTTTCATTTTGGGCGGAGCGTTCGTCGGGCTTGAAAAAATCATCGAGCAGCGCACGGCGGAACATTCGCTCGGATTCGGCTCGAATGTCGCCACGATGACGGACGAGGAAAGGATGCAGCTTTTGAACCAAGTGACTCCGGACGACCTCGTGAAATTCGGACTCATTCCCGAACTCATCGGACGAATGCCGATTACCGTCGCCCTCAAGGATTTGACGCGCGACGATTTGGTCGAAATCCTCACGCAGCCCAAGAACGCAATCACCAAGCAGTTCAAGGCGTCGTTCGCGATGGACAACGTGGACTTGCAGTTCACCGACGACGCGATTGGCGCGATCGCCGACACGGCCATAAAGCAAAAGACCGGCGCGCGCGGACTTCGCGCCATCGTGGAAAAGATGCTTTTGGATTCGATGTACGAGCTTCCGAGCATTCCCGGCAAAAAGCGCCTTGAAATCACGAAGGACGTGGTGGAAATGAAGCGCAAGCCCGAAGCCGAGACACTGCTTCAGGAATCGGCGTAGGATTTTCTGATTTTGGCAAGGGGAAGCGTTGCGCTTCCCCTTCTTTTAAATGCTTGAAAAATTGAATTTTCTTCAGCACTTGCGCTGAAAAAAGTCGCAACAACGTGAAGCAAATATGAAAAAGTCAAGAGTCTGTGCTTAGCGTGGTTTCTTGTGTGTCGTTCGGTTTGCTCGTCTTTCTGTTTTTCTTTTCTCCCGATGGATTGTTTTAGATGATGAAGAGTATGGCAAAGAAATACAGTTGAATTTTTGGACACCACTTTCGTTATTCACGGGTGGAAACGGCTAAAAAACTGCCAACATGGTAAGGATAAAACGGATGCTTCTTTCTCAAAAAATGTATTTCATGTTTGACGATGCGGAAAACACTGAAGATTTCTACGTCTTTGTTTCGCACGAAAATTGCTAGCAAAAAAATAAAGAAACTTGCGAATGAGAAAATTTGTTGCATGAAATTGTCGTTTTTGCAGAGCATTCTGTTGCCGAAGATGAAGATTGTTTTAGACTCAGAGCGGACTTTTAAAAAGTGAAAGATTGTTCAGAACAATAAGTTTTTTGCAAAAATATTGCCCTTTGTTTCAGAATATGCTATACTAATTGACAATAACGAAAATATAAAATCAAGGTATTGAATAATGCTAAATATAGGAAACACCGTTAAGGTAAAGCATAATAATAAAATTGCTGCGATAATCGCTATTGAAGAAAATGATACCGCACCGAGATACGTTGTTCTTGTTGACGGCAAAAAAAACAGTTTTTATGAAGAACAAATTGAACCTTTTAATATCGATAACAGCTATCTTTCCTATTCAGCAAAAGATGTTAATTCTTTATTGACGGCTCGGTTACTCCTTAACCCGAATATCAATTCACTCTATTCCTTGAACTCCGCGAAAATAGATTACATACCGTATCAATTCCGTCCCGTGCTTAAAATTGTTAAATCCGAAAGTCCCCGAATTTTAATTGCCGACGGAGTGGGTGTCGGTAAAACAGTTGAAGCAGGGCTAATACTAAAAGAACTTGAATCGCGTTTCGACATAAAATCCGTACTTGTTATTTGTCCGCGTCCGCTTATAACAGAAAAGAAATGGCAAGGCGAATTGAAAGAAAAATTCGGGGAGAGATTTGTCCATATTGACGGCGAGAAACTGCGTTACTGCATTAACGAATGTGATTTGGATGAAGAATGGCCCGATGATTATGCCAAGTGCATTATTCCATATTCGCTGTTTGATGAAGCAATCGTAAACGGCACGGCAGAAAGTGGGCTTAAAAAACTCAATAAAAAATCTTTGGCTGAGTTAAAGCCGTTCCCGAAGTTTGACTTAGTAATAATTGATGAGGCGCATCATATTAAAAATCCCAATACTTATGCGCATCAGGCAGTAGAAATGTTTTGCGAAAATGCAACAAGCGTTGTTATGTTGACTGCTACCCCTATACAGTTGGGAGACAAAGACTTATTCACATTACTCAATATTTTGCGACCTGATTTGGTTTATGATTATGAGAGCTTTGAACGTATGTCAGAGCCGAATCCGTTTATCAATGAAGCTGTAAGATTGATTCGCAGTAATGCCACGGAATGGCAACAGAACGCTTTGACAAATTTAATTGCCGCAGGAAAAACAAATTTCGGCGCGATAAATCTATTACCTAATCCCGTTTATCAAAATGCCATAAAGGTCTTACAACAAGAAATTATCACGCAAGAAGAACGTGTCAAACTAATTACCGACACGGAAAGTTTGCACACCTTTGCCACTATCATAAACCGTACTCGCAGACGTGATATTGGCGAGTTTACGGTTAGGAAACCCGAAACACTCAAAGTGTCTTTCACGGAAGATCAAGCTACTCTTTACAATGAGTTGTTAAGAATACAAGCAAATATTTTGAGACAATTGCACGGCGATAGGGGGTTACGCTTTATGATGACAACAATAATGCGCCAAGCATCAAGTTGTATTCATGGATTGCGTCCGTTCCTTGAAGATATATTAACGCGCAGATTTGACGAGCTTGGTTTTTCAACCGGCGATATGGATGATGAAATCTCTGAAAATACTGCAGAGTATCTTTCCAAGCCACAAATTATCGAAGCCGTCAAACAGTTGCTTGCTTTTACCGAAACAATGAGCGATGACGACACGAAAGTTGAAGAACTAATTAAGGCTATAAAAAATAAACAATCCATGCAAAACAATAAGGTTATGGTATTTAGTTGTTTTCGCCATACGTTGCGCTATCTGTATGAAAAGTTATCGACACAAAATATTCGTGTTGGTATTATTCACGGTGGCGTTAAAGATGAAGAACGTGTTGTGTTGCGTAATAGGTTTAAAGCAGATAGAACGCAAGAAGATTCATTGGATGTACTACTCTTTTCCGAAGTCGGGTGCGAAGGCTTAGACTATCAGTTCTGTGATTGCTTAGTAAACTATGACTTACCGTGGAATCCGCAAGCAATCGAACAGCGTATCGGACGTATTGACAGAAACGGACAAAAGAGTGAAAGCATATCTATCATCAATATCATTACCGAAGGTACAATTGATTGCGATATTTATGACCGATGTCTTTCCCGTATCGGAGTATTTAACTCCTCTATCGGCGATAGCGAAGAAATCTTGGGCGAAGTAACGCGTGAGATTTATAATGTTGTCGAGAAATATATTCTTAATCCCCAAGAGCGCGCACAAAAAGAACTGCAAATTGCAGATAATGCTATTCGCAAGATGCAAGAACAACAACGCTTGGAAGAAGAAAAACATACTTTCTTTGGTTTGGATTTAAGCGAAGAAGTTATGCGAAAAGAATTACAAGATGCAACCAATATCCACCTGAGTGCTGAAGCGATAGTACGACTTGTAGAAACATACCTTGAAAAGCGTTTGGGTGCAGACAGCCAATATATTCTTGGAAGCGGATTGGAAAAGAAATTACGCTTAAATGCCGACAATCGCCAAATTCTTTTAACTGATTTTGAGATGTTAGGCAGACAGCCCAACCCTGTCTATAAGGCGTGGGATAGTTATTTGAATAATCGTGAGCCATTTGAAAGAGTAACTTTTGACGGTGAATATGCTACCGAACACAAAGACATAACATTCATAATGCCCACACACCCTCTCGTAAAGCAAGCTATTCGCTATTTTAGTGATGAGCCTGTACAATGTGATTTAAGCGTGCAATCAGATAAACTTCCACAAGGAGATTATCCTTTTATTGTTTACGAATGGCAATATAAGGGCGTTAAGCCAAACAGCGAATTAAAAGTTGTAACGACAAACGGTATTGATTCAAAGATTATGTTGAATCTTATTTTTAATGCTCAAAATGCTGATGGGACGGAACTGCTTAATCCCGACGAGTTGGAAAACTTACATTTCTCAATATGGAAATCGGCAAAAGAACAATATCTGATTGAGGCTGAGCAAAGCATACGATTCAAGTTAAGCAGTTTAGTTTCAAGTCAACAAGGACAAATACGCGCCATTCAAAATATTTTAGCGAAGGCAACCGACGAGCGCATTATAAAAATGAAGAAAGCGCAGCTTGAACGGTTAGAATATGCTTTTAATGAAAAACAGGAAAAGCTGAAAGCCGAGATTGAGAAATGTGATATTGTTTCAACTAAACTCGTGATTGGCACACTATATGTGGGGAATTAATATGAGCAAGTACAAAAGCTTTGAAGAATTAAAAAACGCAAGATTGAAAGCCTACAATGGAATGGTTGAAGGCGATGTTTTGGGTTTTTTGGACCAACACACGGGATTTTATCCCGATCCTGCCCACTTCATATATGAACTGCTTCAAAATGCAGAAGATATGAATGCAACAGAAGTTACATTTAGGCTTTATAGTGATAAGCTTATTTTTGAACATAATGGCACGAAGCGCGATTTTGATTTAGACGATATAGATGCTATTACCAATAAAGGAAAAAGCCCGAAGGCAGATGATCCAACCCAAATCGGAAAATTTGGTATGGGGTTTAAAGCCGTTTATGTTTATACTAATACTCCGGAGATTCATTCTGGTGAGTTTAACTTCCGTATTGAAAACGTTATAGTCCCAAATGATGACGGCGTTCCCCAAACCGCCAAAAAGAATTTTACACAATTCATATTCCCATTTGATAATCCCAAGAAGTCTGCCAACGACGCTGTTAAAGAAATTATTGAAGAAGGGTTTGACAAGTTAAATGAAACAGCACTTCTTTTCTTAACACACATACGGATAATTCACTATTATTTACCTGATGGTAGTGAAGGTTACATTTCGATTGAGAGCAAAATTTTAAATATCCGATTCCTTTACGCAATTACCGTTAAAAAGTATAATTCGGATAAAACCGTTACATATTGGGCGAGATTTTCGGATGATTGTCCTATTATGGTAAGTGATAAAGATTCCAATAACAAAGCGGTAAAATCATTCCCCGTTTCTATCGCTTACAGGCTTAATAAAAGTGAAGATAATGTGTTTTCTTTGGACAGCTCTTTGGTTGGGAAAGTTTGCTTATTTTTTCCCACAGAAATGGACAGTCTCCTGCATTTTCATATAAACGCACCCTTTGCTTCTACTGTCGCACGCGACGTAATATTATCAAAAGGTGATGATGGTGAAGCAAATGAAAAGTTAATAAGTAAATTAGCAGATTTAACGGCTGAATCGTTACATTGGTTTAAGAAAGCAAAAATGCTTGACTATGCAGCATATTCTACATTGCCCGTGATTAGAGATTATGATGATTACCCTAATAGCCGTTATAAGATTTTTGCGACGCGTATTAAAGCGGAATTTGAAAACGCTGAATTATTTATAACGGAAAATGGAACGTATTGTGCTTTAAATGAGGCTTTACGAGCTAGTAAAGATATTAAAACAATTTTGCCTACGCAAGATATAGAGCACTTATATGACAAACATTGGATACCGACATTTTTACCAGCTAATTTTTCGAGCGACAAAGAACGCCGATTAGCTAACTTCATAATGCAATTTTCAGTTGTCGAATATACAATTGAAGATTATATTAATTCTTTGGAAAAAGATAGTACTTTCTTTGATGAAATATTATCAAAACAACAAGATATCGAATATTTTAAGCCCCTTTATTATTTGCTTTCCCAATCAAAGGATAGAGAATCTAATAGATATTATAGCTTTTTAACTACGAGTAAACCAACAAGAAATGAAATTCTACACAAAGTAAAGTTTCTCATGTGTGAGGATAAGAATCTTCATAACGTTGAAGACTGTTTGTTTTTAAGAACAGAATATCAGCCCAAACATTATATAAAGAATCCTATTTATGTAAACGTCTCTCTAAAAAATACGGCACAAGATAGAGCGATAAAGCAATTTTTATTATCACTTGGCATAAAAGAAATGTGCGAGCGTGAAGATTTAATTGCAGATGTTGCCGGAGATAGTGTTCCTGTCGATGATATGATTCTAAAAATAATGGAGATAATCGAATGTTATAAAAATGGTACAATCAATATTGACGAGTTTATTGATAGTCCGATATTTATTGCGGTTGAACGAGAAGACGATGAGGCGGAATCTGTTTATAAAGCGAAAGCGGCAGATTGTTGTTGGTCGGATACTGTATCATTTTTCTTTCAAAAAACGCAATATACGCTTGCACAAGAATACTATCAAGTTGTTGGGGAAGATTTGCAGATATTAAAAGAAATTTTTTCCAAACTTGGAGGAAAAGTTGAACCGAAAATAGTAGAGTCCAATGACCTTTCGTATTATAGCTTCCCCTTATATCATTTATTGAAGACTAATCGTGAGCGTTATGATACTTGCTTAAAATCTACATATACAATTGATGAGTTTGATTGGATCGCACTTAAAAACATAGCGAATGAAAATCTTGTTGCAGAAGCTTTGCTATTGTGGAAAGTTGTTTTGAATTGTAATGATTCCGATTGCTTATTAACGGAATACAGACCCAATTGGAGTGCTACTACACAAAAATTGGAATCCACATTAGTTTATTATTTGAAACGTACTGCTTGGGTTCCAACTAAAAGTGGAACTTACAAACATCCATTTGAATTAACCGAAGCAGATCTGCTTGAAGATTTTTGTTATGAGAAATCGTCAACATTGCTTTTAGAGATTTCAAAGAAACCAAACGATACGGTGGAACAACTAAAAAATAAAGGTGTGCAAGATGAAAATATGCTTGCTTTCGCTGGTTTCGATGCTGATATTCAAAAGCAAGCACTTGCAATTGCAGAACAAATGCAAGAACAAAAACGTAAAACAGGCAAATCGTTATCTGAATTAGCCGCCACTTCTGATAGAGCACAATCCGCAGAAGAAGATGATGACGATGATTATGGAACATTTCATAGGCCGAAGAATACAGATAAGCGTAAATTAAAATTGGAAAAAGAGTTTGACGATAGAGAAGATTTGCCAACATTTATTGAGAAACTCAAATTTGTGTTAGAAAACCCCAATACCGAAGAAAAAACATTCGTTAGAAATGAGTATCACGCTCACTGCCAACTATGTGGGCGAGAAGGTATTTTAACTGCAAAAGGCAAACGTTATTTTGAGGCAATAAACATATTCAATACAGGCAAATTAGATGATTCATTACAAATTAAACTTGACTTGGGATGGAATACTTTATGTCTTTGCCCTAACTGTACCGCAAAATTTAAGTATAGCCAATTAACAATTAGCGGACTTATTGAGCAGGTTGAAAATATTGATGTTAGTGCTGCTCAAAGTGCATTTATTGATATATCAATCACGTTGGAAGGCAACCCTACGACAATTCGCTTTACTCCCAACCACTTGTTGGCTTTACAAGTTGCAATAAAAAAGATAAAGGAAATTGAGGAAAATCCTTAATGATTCCCTTGACATTTTGATTAAAAAATCTATACTAACTTTTGTGCAAATATATATTCGGGTAGCTCTGAAAGCAGAATCTAAAACATAATTTATTTGCTCCAGCCCTCTGAGGAACTATATGCCTTGCAATATTTCCGCCGTTTCGCGGGCGCATTTTTGCCAAGTGAATCCTTCGCTCCATTCAATGGCGTTTTTTATGAGGCTATCGCGCTCTTCGCCTTTCGTGCAGACTTTTTCGATTGCAAGCGCGATTTCTTCCGCGCAGTCGCTGTCGAAAAGGATGGCGTTTCCGCCCGAAGTTTCCGGAAGCGCGCCCGACTTTGAGCACGCCACGGGCACGCCTGAGGCCATCGCCTCGATGAGTGGAAGTCCCGCACCTTCCTGAACGGACGGAAAGACGCACGCTTCCGCGCCGCCGTAAAGTTGCACCAAGCCTTCTCGCGGAAAGAATCCCGTAAGGAAAATGTCGCTTGCGTACTTCGAGGCGAACACCGCCTTGTGCACTTCCTCGGCGAAGTCGTCTTCCTGTCCCGCCAGCACGAGCCTGTGGGGGGCTTCGGTGCGCTCCTTGAAAATGCCGAACGCATTTATCAGCTCGATGTGCTTTTTTCCCGCGCCCGAAATGCGCGATGGATAAAGTATGTACGGAGGCTTTATCGCGAAAGGCTTTATGTCGATGATGTCGCGCTCTTCTGCGGGATGCTGGTAGAAGCGGCTGTGGTCGATGCCGTGCCGCACCACGGCGATTTTCTCGCCGTCGAGGCCGAGCGAAATCAAGTCGTTCCGTAGGAATTTCGTGGGCACGATTATTTTCTGCGCGCGCGAAAGGCTTTTCAGCGTGGCTTTCTTTGGAATGGCGGATTTCGCGATCATCATCGAAAGCGTGTCGTTTATCACGGCCGCGCCCGGAACTGAAAATTTTGACGGAAGCATTTTCGATGCCGCGGGATAGAGAACCGCGTCGAATTTCTGCGCCTTGTAGAATCCCTTTGAAAGGAATCTGTGCCAAAAGATTTCCGCCTGAATTGAGTCCGGAACTTTCACTTCGAGAAACGGCATCGCGCTTTCCGCGCTGTAAGTGTAGCGGTCGATTCCAGAGCCGAAAAGCACATATTCGTTTCCGCCGATTTCTCCCAATGCTGACGCAAGGTAGTAAAGGTATGTTCCGGTTCCGCTCCTTCCGTGGTCGCAGCAGAAAGTGTCAATTCCGATTTTCATTCTTCAATTATAACGAAATCGCGCTTGCGTTTCAAGTTCATTTTTGGTAGAATGTTCGCATGGCGAAAACTTTTGCGGAACTCGGCGTGGAGGAAAATTTCATTTCGCGCCTTGAAAAGATCGGAATCGAGATTCCCACTTCAGTTCAGGAAAGCGTGATTCCTGTGATCCTGCGCGGCGAGGATGCCGTGTTCCAGTCCGAGACGGGAAGCGGAAAGACGTTCGCGTTTTTGATTCCGCTTTTGCAGAGAATGAAGGAAGATTCTTCGGCCGGAGTGAAGATTGTCATCGTCGCTCCCACTTTCGAACTTGCCTCGCAGATAAAGCAGGCGGCTTCTTCCGTTACGGACTTGAAGTGCGCCTTGCTCATCGGCGGCGCGCCTCTCAAGCGGCAAATCGAGTCGCTCAAGGAAAAGCCCGCGATTGTCGTGGGAACTCCGGCGCGGCTTTTGGAATTGGTTCGCCTGAAAAAGCTCAAAGTTTCGGGCGCGAGCGCGCTCGTGCTCGACGAGGCGGACAGGCTTTTTTCCAAGGAAATTTCTGACGAGACCGTGGCGTTCGCGGAATGCTTCGGGCGCGAGACGCAGTTCGTAGCTTGCAGCGCGACAATTTCCGCGAAGGCCGAAAAAGAATTTTCTGCGATTTTGAAAAATGCTCGCGGCGAAAGCGCGATGAATTTTTCGTCAACCAAAATAAAGGAAAGCGTGCTGCGCGACAGAATCGAGCATTGGGCGTTTTTCTGCGAAAGGCGCGAGAAGATTGACTTTTTGCGGAGCCTCGTTTTCGCGCTCAAGGAAGGACGAAAGAATGCGAAGTCCGGCGAAAAAAGCGGCGAGCGGATTTGTCCGAAAATTTTGGTGTTCACGAGCCGCGCCGACCAAGTGGAAAACATCGCGTCAAAATTAAAATACAAGGGAGTGAACTGCGCCATGCTGCACGCCCGCACGAAAAATCAGGAGCGGCAGATGATGCTCAGTGCTTTCAAGAACGGCAAGACTCCGATCCTCGTAACGAGCGACCTTTCAAGCCGCGGCCTTGACATTCCGGACATCGAGTTCGTGGTGCAGACGGACTTGCCCGGCGACGGCGACTTTTTCGTGCACAGGGCGGGAAGAACTGCGCGCGCTGGAAAGCGCGGCGTGAACATCGTGCTCGGCGACGCCTATGAACTCCACGCCCTTTCCTCGCTTGAAAAAAAGTTGAAGATTGCGATTCAGCCGAAAGAACTGCGCGGCGGAAAAATCTCGGCAATCGGGCAGGAAAAATGAGCGCGCCTTTTGCGGAATAGCGAGCGAGTCGCGCGAAATTTCGCAGGCGCGATTTCATTTCATTTTGTTTATCTCGTCCTGCAAATTCTCGAGGAATCTTCCAGCATGCGCTCCGTCCATCTGCGTGTGGTGGAATTGGAACGAAATCGCAAGCGTGTACTTGAAAAGCCGCTTTTTGTACCTGCCCCAAATCATGAACGGATTGTTGAAAATCCCGCTGTTCATTCCGACTGCCCCGTCGATTTCGGTGTCGATTATCGCGGAAGTCCCGATTACCATGGAATCCGTCAAATCGCGGTTTTGGCAAGTTCGCGCGACTTGCGCCGTATGGCGAAGATATTCCTCGTTGAACGCCGAAAGGTCTTCGGTGAAAAGAATGTCGCAGGAACTCACTTCGCCGTCCTTGTTCTTCACGATCGTGTTCACGGCAAGCGAATCGTACAAAACCAGATCGCGCCCCACTGGAAGCAGGTAGAATTCCTTTACGGATGAAGCCGCCTTTCCCACGCAGTAACAAAGCAGCATGTTGAATTTCATTTTTCTGCGGCGGCTTGCCTTTACGAGCGGCGTAACGTCGATGTTCTTGAAAAATGTCACCATTGGATTTGGCGCGTCCATCCAAAGCTTGAACGCTTCGGCGCGAGAAGTGCTTTCAGGCTCGACCTTTTTCATTTTTCCTCCTAAAATTATCGTGAAAATTTCCGTGCAAAATAATGGCATTGCATTTTCAGGGAACGACATTATATTTGCGGGCGGATTTTTTGTCAAGGGATTGGAAAAAATTTGTGAAAGAGAAATGATGAAGCTCGTCTTATGTTTGTGAGGAA
>CAZZFL010000002.1:0-53308 GCA_964653395.1 uncultured Treponema sp.
CGATGCGCGACGTTATCGATGCTCTTGACAAAGGCGACGATTCGGGTATAATTACAAGGGAAATTAGGTTTGCGCTTGATGAGTATTACGCTCAATGGGGCGCAAAATAGACAAAGGGGTAAGTCAAAAGTTTCGCACAAATGGCGCGATGCTTTTGGCTTGACAAGTTCGCGTTTTGCTCGAGCTTGTTTATTTTATTCGTGTGCGTCGCGAAAAATTGCTAAACGCGCACGCTGAAAGTTTTTCGCGAAATTGTTCTGGCAACAAAGTTTCTGGTCAATTTCGTGCACGGCTTTTTTATAGGAGAATGTATGAAAAAATTCTTGATTGCGATTGCCGCAGGCGCAATTCTTTTGAGTTCCGCGAGCGCGCAAATTCTCAAAGAGCGAAGTGTTCAAAACACGCTTTACACTGGATTCGGTTTGCCGTATGAAGACGACGGGGACGATGGTCATGACGACTTCAACTGGGTGGGCATTTTGGACACGCTTCAAGTTCGCTTGGACAGGGACTGGTTCACGATTGATGGCGGTCTCACTTGGGGACTTCCGCGAATGAATTGGGGTGGAAGTGGTATAGTTTTTGAAAACACTGAAAAAACCCAATTCAGTTTTATGGGCGAAAAACGCGATGGAGATACTTGCAAGACTGGCTATAAGCATTACGTCAATTTTGTGGTAAGGCCATTCGAAGGATTTGAGGCCGGAGTCGGAACTCACCTCAATTGGTCGGTGGGACCTTCACCGCAGACTGGAGGATTCCCATGGATGCCGTTGGCGCATGTTCTCCAAGGCGATTTCGACAAAGGTGCACCTGTAAAAGACAGCGACAAAGTAGCAGGCAGATTCGATTACGCCTATAAATGGGCGGATGCCGCGATTGCCGCACGCTACACGCTTGGATTTGACAAAGCCAAAAATCATTATTTGCAGCTCGGCGTGGCAATTCCTGATGGGGCAACTTCCGACCATTTCTTCATCAATGCCGCTGCGGAACTCAAGCCGATTGATTTGCTCACTGTTGCCGTTGCCTACAAACATCAAGACAAGGAAAAGAATGGCGGAAATCTTTATACTGGTTTGAAACTTGACTTCACGAGAAACTTCAATATCGAAGCATGGTTCGGTTTGAATGGAATTGGGATAAACAAGGCTGGCGATACTGATGGCAAAAAAATGTGGGGAACTGGCGCGGCGGTCTACATCAAATTCGGCAAACTTCCGCTTTGGATAAAACCCGAAGTCGGCTTCTCGGATTATCTTTATGCAGACTACACGGCGGCGTTCTACACGGGCGGTCGCATCCAGTGGGACATCACAAAGGCGTTGCACTTGGGCGCATGGACTTCATTTGCATGGGGTGCGGAAGACGACAAATGGCCTGACGACTACGACGGCGGATTCATTTGGAACATTCGCCCAGATTTCACGTTCGACATCAACGAGCATCATTCAATCAGCGCGGTGTTTGAATACGAAACAACTCACTTGCCCAATGATGACAGGTACAATCGCTTCTGCTTCGGCTTCTACTGGAAATACAATCGCGCGTTCTAGATTGTTTTGAAATTCAATGCAAAAAAATATCGGGAAATTCTGTGCGCGGAATTTCCAGATTTTCTTGAAAAATACCTTTCGCTGAAAATTCTTGTTCGCCTCAAAGGAATCGGACTTTTGTGCGGCACTGATTGGACCGCGCTTTTCAAAAACAAATTTTTTTATTCGCGATTCGAGCATTGCGTGAATTGCGCGCTCATCGTTTGGAATTTCACTCGCGACAAAAAGCAGACGCTCGTCGCGCTTTTGCACGACGTTTCTACCCCTGCCTTCAGCCACGTCATCGATTTTAAAAACGGCGACGCGCTCACGCAAACTTCCACCGAAAATGCGAACGCGAAAATGCTCCACGAGGACGCGGAACTCGCGCGGCTTTTGGTGCAAGACGGTTTGACCGTGGGCGAGGTGGACGATTATCACGCCTATTCGATTTGCGACAATGAAATTCCGCATTTGAGCGCAGACCGCCTTGAATATATGTTTCCGAGCGGCGCGGCTTTGCAGGGAATTTTTTCGCTTCGAAGCGTGCGGCGTTTTTACAAAGATTTGACTTTGGCGAAAAATGAATTCGGCGAAATTGAATTCGCGTTTCGCACGAAAAAAATCGCGTTCGAATATTTTTCGCGTTGTCTGAAAGTCGGAATGATTTTGCAGCGCAACGAAGACAAAATTGCGATGGAACTTTTGGCGCGAGTCGTGGAAAAGGCTTTGCTTTGCGGCGCGCTTTTTGAGCGCGAACTTTTTGAATTGTCGGAAAAAGAAATAATCGCTCGATGGGACAAAATGCTTTTTGAAAACGCACGAAGCGCGACGCGTGATTTGCAAGATTTTTTGACTCATTATAAAACATTTCGCACGATGAAAAAAATCCGTCGCGCAAAATCCGCCCTGCCGAATTTTTTTTGCGTGAATTTGGAAGTGAAGCGACGCTACATAAATCCGCTCGTTCTTGTGAATGATGGAGGGGGATTTTCAAATAATGTTTCCGCTGTAGAAGTTTCAAGTGAAGGTGCGAATTCAAAACGGATTTGCGATGTTTCGCGCCGCGCCGCACGCCTTCAAAAAAAATTCCTTTCTTTCCGCGACTCGCCGTTCGGCTGCGTGAAATTCGCTTCGCTGACAGAATGAAATTGGATATACTGTGAGGAACGATTCGATATACTGTGAGGATCGGGTCGATATACTGTGAGCTCAAGTTGATATACTGTGAAGAACAAGCCTTTTCCGTAAAGGCGCGTTTGCTTTTTCGCCATAAATTTACTCTCCGCGCAAAATAAATTTTGAAAATCTTCACTTGATTTTACCATCGCTTTATTTTATACTGTCATCATGAAGCTTGTTATTCTTGATGGACACGCGCTCAATCCGGGCGATTTGAACTATGACATTTTTCGGCAATTCGGCACGCTTGAAATTTTCGAGCGAACTCCGCCCGAATTGGTTTTGCAACGAATCAAAGATGCCGACATAATTTTTTTGAACAAAGTCGCGCTTTCAAAAGAAATTCTTTCGCAATGCAAAAATCTAAAATACATCGGCGTGTTCGCGACAGGCTACAATGTCATCGACATAAAGGCCGCGCGTGAACTCGGCATCACGGTCACGAACATTCCTTCGTACAGCACGATGGCGGTGGCGCAGGCGACTTTCGCGCTGCTTTTTGAATTGACAAACGGAATCCACGAACACAATCTTTCCGTGCAAAAAGGCGATTGGTGCGCGAGCGAAGATTTTTGCTATTGGACTCATCCGCTCACGGAAATCTACGGGAAGACTTTTGGCATCGTCGGTTTCGGAAGCATCGGGCAGCGCGTGGCGAAAATTGCAATTTCATTCGGAATGAAAGTTTTGGTACAAACTCGCTCGCAACAAAAAATCGATTCGTTCAATTCAAATTGCAAAAGCGCCGACGAAAAAGTTCAAGCCGTTTCAAAGGACGAACTTTTCGCGCAGAGCGAAATCATTTCTTTGCATTGTCCGCTCACCGACGAAACGCGCGAAATCATAAATGCCGCCGCGCTCGCAAAAATGAGGAACGGCGCGATTTTGATAAACACGGCGCGTGGCGCACTCGTTGACGAAGCGGCCGTCCGAAACGCGCTCGATTCGAAAAAGCTCGCAGGCTTTGCGGCGGACGTTTTGCGAGAAGAGCCGATGTCGCGGGAATGCCCGCTTTTTGGCGCGCCGAATTGCGTCATCACTCCGCATGTCGCTTGGGCGGCGAAAGAAACTCGCGAACGCCTTTTGCAAATCGCGGTCGAAAACGTGAAAAATTTTTTGGCGGGAAATCCGACGAACGTCGTAAATTAAATTCACTCGGAGAAAATTTAAAATGAAAAACAAATTGAACAATGAACTTGCCGTCTGCGGATTCGCGGCGGTAAAATCGCTCGAGAAAAAAAATCCTGAACGAATCACGCGCTTGTATTTTACGGCGGAACGCGCTCCGCTTTTTGGCGGCTTGTGCAAAAAACTCAGCCAGCGAAAAGCGCCTTACAATCAAGTGCGCGACGCAATCGAACTTGAGCGGCTTTCCGGAACGGTGCATCATCAAGGCGTGGTGGCGATGATTGAGGCTCCGGAAATTCAGCGGCTCAACACGGACATTGTTGACGAATGGATTGCGCGAAAGGAAAACGCGCTTTTGCTTGACAGAGTGGGCAACGCGAACAATTTGGGCGCGATTGTTCGAAGCGCGGCTTTTTTCGGAATGAAAAATATCGTCATTCCTGAAGACGAATCGCAAAGTTCAATCACCACGAGTTCGTACCGCGTGGCGCAAGGCGGAATGGAATTCGTAAATATTTTTTCCGTCAAATCCATTCCGGCATTGTTGCAGGCGATTCAAGGAAAAATAATTCGCATCGGAACTGCGGCAAACGCGAAAACTCCGGCGAGCAAATTGCAGAGCCTTTGCAAAGGAAGCGGCGCGCTGATAATTTTGGGCAACGAAGAAAACGGAATCAGCCAAGAAGTGCGTTCGATGTGCGACGAGACAATCGCAATTCCTCATTGCGGCGCAAAAAATGGAAACGTCGCGCCAATCGAAAGTTTGAACGTCGCACAAAGCGCAAGCATAATTTTGTACGAATTGCAGCGATAAAAATGGCGCGGAACGTAACGCAATTTTAAAGCCGAGCAAAAATCGCAAGCAAAAAAATTGGCATGCAATGTTCAAGTGTTTTTGCGGTTTGAAATTTAAAATGTTCGAACCGTAAAAAATTGGAATTTTTTTTGCAAAAATTGCTTCGCGAAAAATCGATTTTCTTTAAAAAGGTCTCGAGTTTTTTCAGAAAAGAATTGCAACAACCTTGATTTTTTTTTGTCTAATTTGTAACATTAAGAAATAATAAAGCGAGGTTAAAATGGCACTTTATCAAGACTTTTTGGTCGAAAACAGAGAGTTCGACTCTTACGAAGATTTGAAAGCGCATTGCCGATTGAAGGCTCCGCGCAATTTCAATTTCGCCTACGACATTGTAGACCGCTATACAATCACCGAGCCGGGAAAACGCGCGCTTGTTTGGTGCGACGACAACGGCGAAGAGCATTCGTGGACTTTCGATGAAATTTCGGCGGATTCAAAACGCACCGCGTATTTTTTGGCTTCACAAGGAATCAAAAAAGGAGACGCGGTTATGCTGATTCTGCGTCGTCGCTACGAATGGTGGTGGGCAATGATGGCTTTGTGCCGAATCGGCGCGATTGCCGTTCCTGCTACAGATCAACTTTTGCAAAAGGACATCGAATATCGCACGAACGCCGCGCAAATCAAAATGATAATTTCCTATGACAATCCTGCGGTTCAAGGCGAAATCGAAAAGGCACTTCCAAATTCGCCGACGGTGAAAAAACTTGTGACTGTCGGTGCGCCGCGCGAAGGCTGGCTCGACTTCCATTCCGAAGTGAAAAAATGCGCCGCGGAATTTCCGCGCCCCGTCGGAGAAGCCGCGACTCAAAACGAAGATCCGATGTTGCTTTATTTTACTTCGGGAACTTCGGGCTATCCGAAAATGGTTTTGCACAATTTCCTTTATCCAATCGGGCACATCATCACGGCGAAATATTGGCACTGCGTCGTTGACAACGGCTTGCATCTCACGGTGGCGGAAACCGGCTGGGCGAAATCCACGTGGGGCAAACTTTACGGACAATGGATTTGTGGAACTGCGCTTTTCGTTTATGACATGAACAGTTTCAAGCCGGACAAAATGCTTCAAAAAATTTCGCAGTACGGAATAACGACATTTTGCGCACCCCCCACAGTGTACCGATATTTGATTCGGCAGGATTTGTCCAAATACGACATCAGCTGCGTAAAAAGATTTTCCACGGCGGGCGAAGCTTTGAACGGCGAAGTCTACAACAAATTCATCGAGCAGACTGGAAAGAAAATTTACGAAGGTTACGGCCAAACCGAATCGACAATCATCTGCGGAAATTTCATGGACGCGGTTGTGCGCCCAGGCTCGATGGGACGACCTTCTCCCGCATACAATGTGGAAGTGGTGAACGCGAGCGGAAAGCCAGTTCCGGCAGGCGAAGTGGGCGAACTTGTCATCCACTTGAATGAAGGTCATCCATTCGGATTGCTTTCAGGATATTATCACGATGTTGTTCTCACCGCCAACGCTTTCGACATGGGCGTGTACCACACCGGCGACACAGTTTACATGGACAAGGACGGCTATGTTTGGTTCGTGGGACGCAAGGACGACATCATAAAATCTTCCGGCTACAGAATCAGTCCGTTTGAAGTGGAATCGGTTTTGCAGCAACATCCTGCCGTAATGGAATGCGCCGTCACAGGCATTCCGGATGAAAAACGAGGCCAAGCGGTCAAAGCAACAATCGTGCTTTCGCCGGGCTATTCCGCGAGCCACGAACTTGAAGTGGAATTGTTTGACTTTGTGAAGCACGAAACCGCCTTGTACAAATGCCCGCGCATAATCGAATTTGTCGAGGAACTGCCAAAGACAATCAGCGGAAAAATTCGCCGCGTGGAAATTCGTGAAAAAGACAAGGGCATCGATGTGAAAAACGTCAAGCAGGAATTTTAGCAAAATCAGCAAAATGATTTTTGCCGAAAATTCGTGAAAAGTTTTTCGAAAAAAGGAATCGCAAATGCGATTCCTTTTTTTATGCCTTGAAAATTTGATTGCGATAAAATTCAATTCAATAAATTCGCGTTTGCGATTATTCACTACTCACATAAAGCGAAATAAAAATTTCTGTTCACCCCCTCCCCTACAAAAAAAAACACACACTTTTTTCACAAAAAATGCAAACGTTTTATAATATGACATTTATTTGTCATATTATAAAATATTAGAATCTTCGCGTTTGCAATAAAATGAATTTTTTGCACGACGCGCTTTGCGATAAATCTATCGCAAAGCGTTTCGCTTCATCGCAATGTCGATTTTCGTTTTTCACAAATGTCGCAAATTTTTTCGATAGTCCGAAAGTTCTTGCTCGCTGAATCTGCGCAATATGCCGTCAATTTCTGAAATCAATTCGGCACGATCATGCGGAAGATTTCCGTGCAACTGAACGGCATTTGATGCGCCCAGCGCGGCGAAATGCGTTGGAATTGAAAGGCCTTCCACGAGCGTCTTTAGTTCACGATACTTTTCGGTTTCGCTTTCTTCCGCCCAATTTCCGTTTTGAATTTCGGCATGTAATTCCGATGCGGGACAAATCGTAAGCATGGACGCGCCGACGATTTTCGGCTGAAGTTGATTGAAAATTTCAAGCGTCCGTTCTGCGCCGCGCACGCCGTTTCCTTTTCCGCTTATGCCCGTCAAATAAAAAAAATTGTAGCCAATCGCCGCTTCGTCAAGTTTGCGGCATTGCTCCAAAATATCCGCAGCCGTGTATCCTTTGCGCATGAACGCAAGAGCGTCATTGTCGCCGGTTTCCACGCCGAGCGTAATTCCGTTGTAGCCCGCGCTTCGCAGCTGCTTCAATTCGTCGATGCTTTTTGGCGCGATGTCAGTAATCCGCGCGAAACAGCCGAGCGTTTTCAGGCGCGGAAGATACTGCTTCGCAAGGAACGCAATTCGCCTTAAGTTTTTCGATGACAGCACGAACGGATTTGCGCCCGTAAGAAAAAGGCGCGTTGCGTCCGGCACAAGAGAATTGAGTTCGCGCAAATCTTCCACAATTTCCGATTCCTGCGACATTTTGAATTTGAACGGCACGTCATCATAGAGCGTGCAGAATTTGCACTGATGATGCGTGCAGGCCGCCGTGACTTGCAACAAAGCCGACCACGACTCATAGGGCGGCCGCCAAATTGTTCCTGTGAAATGCATAAAACCTCCATATTTTCCAGTTTGTCATATCTTCTGATATGAATTGCATTTTTCTGCGTTTTCTTATAAGATAATTATATGCGGTATGAAAAATCAAGAACTGTAATTATTTAGTGTTAGTACTAAAAAGATACTGTAAAGAAAAGCGAGGTGAATATGGCAGGAAAAAAATTCTTAAAACGGGAAGTCATGGCGCACTGCGTGCCGATGAGCATTTTGCAATCGATGCTCGGCGGAAAATGGAAATTTCTGATTTTGTGGTACATCGCGCTTGACGAAAAATTGCGCTTCAGCGAACTTTTGCGCCGAATCGACGGCATCACTCAATCAACGCTTACGAAGCAATTGCGCGAACTTGAAGACGACGGATTCATTCTTCGCAAAGTGTACCCGGAAGTTCCGCCGAAAGTGGAATACTCGCTCACCGCCACGGGAAAAAGTTTTGTGCCCGTCCTTACGCAGATGATGCTGTGGAGCCAAAAGCATTTGTGCGCGCCAAATTACAAAAGCCCGTATTCCGCAAAAGATATTCGCCGGCTGCTCGGAAAGCGCAATTAAAATTTCGCGCCGATTTATTCTGTCGTCTTGCCGCCTTATCAAGGATAGCTGATATACACTTCCTTTATGTTGACAACAATTTCGTCTTTTACCAAAACTTTTGTAAGCGTGCGGCTTAGCATTGTGTCAAAATAGGGCGGAAAAAAACCAAAGTTGACGGCATTTGTCATATAAACGTAATGCCTTGTTCCGTCTTCGATGTATGAATAAGCCGCCGCTCCGTATTTGTCATAAAACTGCTGGAACGTCAAACCAATGTCTTCATTTTTTATTTCTGCACTTTTTGACAATGAATACTTGAACAATTCTTCTGTATCTGTCTGCTCGTTTTTCCGATATTCAAAAGTCATGATGAAGTTGTTTCTGCACAAAACGCTGACGAGTGAAATTTCCTTTTCCCCCTCCATATAATGCAAATATGGAAGCATGTCTCTTTCGCTCACATTCTCAAAAAGATAGAGAACCATATCCTGGTATGAATGTTTAAAATTCTCTGAAACTTCGAGCAAATCACTTGTTTTGCGCCGACATGAAATCATCAAAAAAGCAAACAAAAAAATTAAAAATCCGCGTTTAAAAAAATCCATCTTTTTCTCCACTAATTTATTCTACATCTTTTTTATAAATCCGTAAAGTATTCCCATCATGTCCGCCAAAGCCCAGCCAATTGGTATCGCCATCCATATTCCCACTTCGCCGAGGCTGGTACAGCGAACAAGCAAATGCGCAAGCGCGACGCGAACGCCGAGCGATATTACGGTAAGCGCCACCGACATTCCAGGCTTGTTGATTGCGCGGTAGTATCCGTACAGCATGAACAAAATTCCTATTCCGACGTAGCACGCGCCTTCAATGCGAAGATATTTTACGCCGATTTGTATAATTCCGACATTTTCCGCATCGACGAAAATTCGCATCAAAGGATTGGCAGCAAAACACACGACAAGACTTATCGCAACGCAAAAACAGCTGACCATTGCGGCCGCCGTCTTTACGCCTTTTCCAACACGCGCCTTTTTTCCCGCTCCGTAATTTTGCGCCACGAAAGAAGAAAACGCATTTCCGAAATCTTGCACGGGCGAATACGCCAGCGTGTCCACTTTTACCGCCGCCGCGAACGCTGCCATTACTGTCGTGCCAAAACTGTTCACCAAACCTTGCACCATCAAAATGCCAAAATTCATTATGGATTGTTGCAAGCATGTCATCGCCGAAAGTCTTGAGATTTCCTTGAAAATTTTTTTGCTCCATTTCATGTCGTCTTTGCGCGTCCGCAAATTTTCGCAGCGCACAAAATAGTAAATCATTATTCCTATGCCAGAAAGATACTGCGCGATGACTGTGGCCGCCGCCGCTCCGACAGCGCCCCATTTAAAACAAAGGATGAAAAGCAAATCCAAAACGATATTCGTTACGGCGGATACGGCAAGGAAAAAAAGCGGAATCATCGAATTGCCCACCGCCCTCATCAAGTTTGCGAAAATATTATACAAAAAAATTGCAAAAATTCCCGCGTATATCACGAGCATATATTCGCGGAACATCTGCCGTATTTCCGCAGGAATGTTCATCAGAAAAATAATCGGATTTGTCAATGCGTATGCGAGAGCCGTAAGAAAAATCGTCACGACAAAAATTCCTGCAAACGAAATAAAAAACGATTGCCTTATGCCGCGATAATCTTTTTGCCCGAAGCGCATAGAAAAGAAAACGCTGCTGCCCATGCACAGCCCGATTATGATTGAAGTAATCAAAATCATAATCGTGTAAGCCGAGCCGACAGCGGCGAGCGCGCCTTCGCCTAGAAATCTGCCCACGACAATTGTATCGACGACATTGTACAATTGTTGAAGGACGTTGCCTATCATCAGCGGCAAGGCGAATAAAAAAATTTTTTTCGGAATCGAGCCTTCCGTGAAATCTACAGTCTGCCGCATTTTAAATTAAAGCCGCCCGCCTTTTTTTATTTCAAACTGTCGCTGAACGCCTTTAAATCCGCCTTCGTTTCTGCGGGAAGATTGTTGAATTCCACATTTCGAATCGCGCCTTCCAGCGCGTACAAATGCACCGTGCACACATTTGAATATTTTGCCTTCAGTCTGGAAAACGCCTCTTTCGCGCCCAACTCCGCCAAACGCTCAGGACTGTGAACGTCCACGCTTTCCAACTTGCGTGCCATTTCCGTGCCGATGTTCGCCAGCTCCGTCAAGCCTGTTTTGTACTCCGCCATTTTTACCCCTCCACAAAATTTCGTCTTTTATTTTTTTTAAATTCATAATTTAGGAGGGGAAAGCCTTCCCCTCGCTCCAGCCCGCTCGCGCGGTCTTACGCTACCCCTTCTCTTCGCAGACCTTGAAGCGTGCCGCCAATTTTTCGCAAGACGAAACTATCGATTTTTCTCTAGCACTTGCATAATGCCAAATGCCTTGATTCTCGCGTCGTTTGCCGCATAGTGCCGGGCAGTCACGCCGTCTATGTCATCGATGCCGTCGCCGTCCGTGTCTTTCTTCGTCGCGTCGATAAAATACACGATGCCAGCCTCCGTGCGGTCAAACAGCGCGATGTGCGTCACCCGCTCCGTTCCCGGCTCGCCCATAAAAATCAAGTCGCCCTGCCGCAGTTCGTCCAGTTCCACCAGACGCGCATAGCTCGCGTACATGTCCGCTGACGACGCGTCGGCAAACAGGAGGCGGTACGCGGAATCTTCCACTGCATAGCCGTAGCAGCGGACGACCAGTCCCGAACAGTCAAGGCGCAGTGCCGCACGCAATGCGTCCTGCCCGCCCCATGCGTACTCCGTCTCCGCGTCGCGGTATTGCACGGCAAACGCGAATGCTCGTGCCGCGATGTCCGCAGGGCAATCGATTGTCGCTTCGAACCCCGCGCCGCATGAAAAAAGTAGCAGACATATTGCCGGAAACAAAATCTTTGTTTTAAAGTAGCGTCTTGCGTGCAGTGTTCCCCATCGCACATCGCCGACGCGCTCGGCGATATAGTCCGTGCCCGCTTTCATTCCTCGCATTTCAATTTCAAATCTTTCAGCAATTGCTCGTCCACTTTGCTCGGGCAATCGTCCAGCGGGCTTGCCGCCAAATTGTTTTTCGGAAACGCAATCACTTCGTGAATCGAATCTTCTTTGCACATCAGCATCACCAAGCGGTCGAGGCCCGGGGCTATTCCTCCGTGCGGCGGCGCACCGTACTTGAACGCCTGCACCAAAAATCCGAACGCCTTTTGCGCGCGCTCCTGACTGTAGCCCACGATTTTGAAAATCCGTTCTTGCAACGAAGGATCGTTGATACGCATTGAGCCGGAAGCAAGTTCGTAGCCGTTCAAAACCAAATCGTACAAATCGCCTTTGACTTCGCCCGGATTGCTTTCGAGCGTGGACCAATATTTTTTTTGCGGAAGCGTGAACATGTGATGCTCGGTTTCCCAATGGCCTTCGTCCTCGTTCCATGCAAAATACGGAAAGTCAATTATCCACGCGAAATGAAATTCGTCATTCGCATTGTAAAGATTCAAGTCGCGCCCGAGCTGCTTTCGCACCGCGCCCAAAGCTGTGCACGCCGTCTGCCAACTTTCATCCGAAACGAAAAAAAGCATGTCGTTTGCGTTCGCGCCGAGCCTTTCGCAAATTTCGTTTTCCTTTCCCGCAAAAAATTTCGAAATGCCGCCTTCAAATTTGAGCGCGTTTTCGGCGGAAACAATTTTCATCCACGCCAAACCTTTTGCCTTGTAAGTTTTGGCGACGGCTTCCAAAGCCTCGATATTTTTTCGGCTGAATTTTTCCGCGCAATTCGGAACGACGAGACATTTCAATCCGCTCCGCTTGTGCCGCTCGATTTCCATTTTTGAATTTGCCGCTCCCGATTTGAACGCGTTGAAATCCGAAAGTTCCGCCATAAAACTCGCGTCCTGCATTTTCAAATCGAAGCGCAAATCCGGCTTGTCGCTGCCATAAAAATTGAACGCGTCTTCCCACGAAAGCCGGTCGAACTTCGCCGGCAAATCGTAGCCGAGCGTTTTTTTGAAAACGTGGCGCAACATTTCTTCGGTGGTGGAAAGAACTTCCTCGCGATCGGTGAAACTCATTTCCATATCGATTTGCGTGAATTCCGGCTGGCGATCGCCACGAGCGTCTTCGTCACGATAACAACGTGCAATTTGAAAATATTTGTCGAAGCCGCTCACCATCAAAAGCTGCTTGTAAAGTTGCGGCGACTGCGGAAGCGAATAAAATTTTCCGGGATGAATTCGGCTCGGAACAAGATAATCGCGCGCGCCTTCCGGCGTGGATTTTATGAATGTGGGCGTTTCAATTTCGAGGAATCCTTGCGCCGTCAAAAATTCGCGCACGGCAAAAGTCACCTGCGAACGCAAGATGATGTGACGTTGCATCGCTTCGCGCCGCAAATCCAAATAGCGATATTTAAGTCGCAAATCCTCGTTTGGAATTACGAGCGTTCCGTCCATTTGGCGCACTTCGTCAATCGCGAACGGAAGAGTTTCGCTCGTGGTGAAAATTTCAATTTCGTCGGCAATCACTTCGATTTGTCCGGTGGGCATTTCTGCGTTGAAATCTTTTTCGTTTCGCATGGAAACTTTTCCGCGCACGGCAATGCAAAATTCCGACTTGAGCGACGTGGCAATTTTTTTTGTTTCGTCATTCGCGTCGTCGCCCACAACAATTTGCGTGATTCCGTAACGGTCGCGCAAAAGAATGAAAGTGAGTCTACTGAGCACGCGCGTCCTATGAACCCATCCGTTCAGCGTCACGATTTTTCCAGCATCCGAAGCGCGCAACGCGCCGCAAGTACAATTCCGTTTTGTGTGTTCCATTTTTTTCCTCGATCGAGTTCGCGAGCAAACTCGAAAAAATAATTTTTTTAGCAATTTATGATTTTAGCGCAAATCGAGATTTTGTTCAATTATAAACGTCGATGTATTTGTCTGCGTCATGCTGGGTGATGATTCGCGGCTCTTCTATTGTTTCAGAATTTTCTGTTTCATTGGACGAAGGCAATCTGTATAAATTTATCGGCCTGTCGGTTTCATGAAATTTTATCTTGCCAAGTGGACGCAACATTTTTATTTGAGTTTCATCTAAATTGTTCGCGGCGGCTTCCGAAATCGTTACGGAAATTTTTTCGTGGCAACCAAGTTTGCAAATGTCGTTGGTCAGTTCGATGTTCGGGGAAATCGTGGTGCAGTCGATTCTCTGTTCTTCGCCAATGATTCCAAGCAGGATATTTCCAAAATGCACGGCAATGGCGAAATCTATGCATGGATAATAATCTTGCGCTCGTCGCGAATTCATAACTTGCAGAAGCCCTTGAATTTCCAGCGCGGCAGAAATCGCCGCCTTTGTGTTTTTGCGGAACAAAACCGTCATTGCAATTCCGCTTGCGTACAAAACCGTGCCGCCTGAATTTTCCAAGACTTCCAAAATCTTCGAAGAGTAAAATGCGATTGTTTCGAACTGTTCGCGCAGACTGATTTGCATTTCTTTTGGAGGAACGATTGAAAATCTGATTGCCATAATGGTGGATTCAATTTCGGCGCAATCATCCAAATTGATTTCGCCAAAATTTTCCTTTCCGAGAATGCGCGCAAGTTCGCTCGGCACAAATTTTCTGTAGGAAGTATATTGTTCCGAAAGCGCGTTTTTTTGTCGAAGATGATTGCGCACAAGAAATTCCAATGAGAACACAAAATAAATTGCGATGCCCCAAATCAGAATTATGGCAGAAATTTCCGTGAAGTCGAAAAGCATATTTTTGTGCGGCCCGTCAAAAAATTTGTCTAGAAAAATTCCGCCGAAAGTCACTATGTAGAAAAATGCGTAAATTGCTATGTGTTTGTTTTTTGCTTTGAGCGCGGATATCATTCGCCAGAACGAATAGAAAAAAAACAATGCCGAAACTAAAAGTGAAGCTGAAATTATGTAAGGCGAAATTTTCGTGGGCAGACAAATCAAAAGCGTGGCGAGCGAGAATGCCACGAATGAATTGGCTTTGTCGATGTGCAGACGCAATGCCGTGGAATTTTCGTCCGTGTTGTAGACGAGTGAAAAAAGTCCGAACGAAAGCAAAATGAGATTTTGCAATTTCATTTGCAAGGCGTAGTCTATGTCGCCTACCAAAATCGCAAGCGCATTGAACTGTCCCATTGTGAGCCTGAGAGAAAGTGCCAATAAAAAAATCGACAAGTATAATTCTTGTATGTGCGATTTGTCGAAAACCCAAACCCAAAAAATTATGAATAAAATGAAAATCAACATTCCTAAAATCACGGCTAGCAAAAGAACGCTCGAGTTGTATAAATTGTTGATGTCGTGTGATAACCCGAACATGATTGGCGAAAGAATGCCGCCCGCTCGTTGGTCGAAATTCGCGACTTGAATAACGATTTCTATAAGACCATTTTCGTTGGAAAAAAAAGTCGCCAAAAGTGGTCGTTGAATTGGTTTGTAATTAGTTTCGCGCCGCGAAAAAATTCCATACTCCTCGACTTCCTTTCCATTCGCAAAAATCCGCGCGGTAAGCGATGGACTGTTTCTGGAAAAAATTCCGTATTCCGTGTTCGGGAGCAAGCCGCTTATAAGCACGCGATAAGTGCCGCATCCGAACGGCGTTTCTTTTAAATCGTTTGGAATGTGCGTCCAATTTTTTGGCGTTTGAATGAAATCAACTTTAAGATGCGAGTTTGTCAATTTGGAAAAAGTTTGGTCTTTGTAGAATTCCCAATCGCCATTCAGCCGAATTATTTTTTCCTCGCCGCGCGCAAGTCGAAAATTCACCACTCCGTTGCTGACGTTTTTCGCGAAAGCCGAGAATGAGAAAAACAAAATCGCAAGTAAAAAAAATCTACACTTCTTCAAGTTCGTCCACCTTGGATTCGTCTTCCGCCAATTCCAAATTGTCAATGAAATTCGTCTTGAAATCTTTGAACGGAATCGCGCTGTAGACCAAGATTCGTTCTCCGCCGATCGTAATGAAATGTCCTTCGAATATGCAGTTTGAATAAGTGCGGCAATATGTCATCGCGTCTTCACTTATGAGAATTTTCGCATCCATTTTCGAAGTGTGCATTCCAATTTTTATCGCATTTTGAACTTCATGGGAAAACGCAATCGAAGTGAATTTCCTTTCCGAACCAAGCACACCGTATGCCACTTTTCCTGTATGAATTGCGATTCCGATTGAAATGTCCGTGTTGTGGCTTCTTCGCAGTTCGCGCCGAATCTCAATCATTTTCTTTTGCATTTCCATTGCGCATTTTATTGTCGTGTCGTTGCGTTCGGTGAAAATCACGAGGCATCCATGTTGCATATATTTTGCGATGTGTCCTCCGTAATTGCGAATGAGCGGCGCGATGTTTTTGTAATATGTGGAAATCATTTCGAACAACTGCTTTTGTTCAAAGTAATTCGCGAGTCGCTTGAAATGCTGAATTTCCGTGTAGACAATCATCGCATCAAAAATGTCGCATCCGCCCGGAACGATTTTCGTAATGTCGTCGGCATTCATAAATTGCAGGATTTGCTTTGGAATAAATTTTGCGATGAGATTGTTGTTCGTTTGATATCGCTGCGAATATTGTTGGATTCGATAGTTGTTCAAATATCGGCGGAACGCGGAAGTGACGCATTGCGATATTCCGAACAAAAGAATTCCGGTTTTGAACGCAAGACAGGAATAAACCAACGCAATGTTTTTTGGCGCAATGATGAAATCGTAAAAAAATGCAAACAAAATTCCCGTGATTACGAGCGCTTCAAAATTATACAATATCGTGTTCATTGAAAAAATTGTGCCGGCCTTTAAATTCTTTTTTATTGAAAGTCGGAACGAAATGAGCGTCAAAGATTCCAAAATCAAAATCGGCAACATTGTGAAAATATTTTTTTCGCGTTCGAAAATTTTTATTTGCACGGACGCGATTGCCATCACAATTAAAATAGCCGCCAAAAAAAATGCGATTCCCATGTAGTTGGGAATTCTGCGCGAAATATTTATGATTGTAATGTAAGTGCAAATTCCGCAAGAAAAGAGAATAATGGGCAAGCGGAATTCAATCCAAAATGGAAAGTTCGGAAAAAGCAAATTGAAAATTGAAACGCCTGAAGTTGCTACAGAAAGAATAAAAAATCCCGATACAACTACGAACAGAAAATGCAAAAGCGGCTTTCTGTTCATCAGCATCAAAATCAAATTATAAATGATTAAAATTGAAAAAAATGCGATGATCATTGTGCTGAAAAAAATCATCTTCAAATATTTTTTTTCCAAATTTGATTTTTCGGTGAAGGCGAGTTTTTTTACAATGCCGCCTTTTTCTAGCTCAAAGTTTGCCACTTGAATTACGATGTCAATTATGCCGTTTGAATCGGCTGGCATTTCGATTATCGCGGAATTTTGTGCGGCGCGCGCGATAGATTCGTCTCGATTTAAAACGCCGGCACCGCCCGCCAGTTCTTTGTTGCACCAAATGCGGCAACATGAAAAAACGCGTCCATAAATTGTCATCGCGTATTTAGTTTTAGGAACGAGACCTTTGACGCGACAATGATAAGTTGCGAAGTGAACGTCTTCGGAAAATTCATGAGGAAGGGAAACAAGCGTTGGCGCGGCTGAATTTTGTGTGTCTTCCAAAGGAGCGTTGTAGTAAAATTTTACTGGCGAAATTAATTCGCCTTCAAAATAGTCCCAAGGACCTTCGAGCACAAAATAATCTTTCGCAAGCCTTCGTGCATTTTGAATTGTAACCGTGGAATCCTGTGCGCCTTCGTTTGCCGAAAAAATCGGCTGCGTCGCCCAAAGAAAATTCGAGAAAAATAAAATTGCAAAAAAAGCAGCCAAGCACATCATTTTATTGTATCACACATTTTGAATTTTTTCCACAAGGAAATTTGTTTCTTAGTTTTTACAGGCGAAGAAAATTTCAATTTTATTCGCCTGTAAAAAAGTCATTTCGCGGCGAAACTCGCAAAGACGAGCATTTGTAAAAATAAGGTAAATATGACAAACAAATGTCATATTTACCCGCCCCACCCATCTAACATTTTTACAAACTCGCTCATCGCGGCATTTTTTTTCATCACCACTAAAAAAACTTAAATCACAATTTCAAATCTCGCGCCGCTCAAGAATTTTTCGCTTTTGCGTTCGCGGATTTTTCCGCCGTGAATTTCGACGACGTGTTTTGCGATCGAAAGTCCCAATCCTGTTCCGCCGGTTTCGCGGCTGCGGCCTTTGTCCACACGAAAGAATCTTTCGAAAATTCGCTCGGCGTATTTGTCGGGAATTCCTGCTCCGTTGTCTTCAATCACAATCATAATTTTTTCGTCGGAATTTTCGGACCTCGCAAAATCATCGCGCGTAATTTTCTGCGGATTTGATTTTGAATTGGCATTTAAAAATTCTTGCTGAAATGGCGCGTGAATTTTTAGCGGAATAATTTCAACTTCCACATGAGAATTTGCGGGACAATATTTTACCGCGTTTTCCAAAATGTTCGCGCAACATTGCCGAAAAAGATTTGGATTTATTTTTTTGAAACAGGAATAAATTGAAGACGAAAAATTTATGGAAATATTTTTTGCCTTCGCATTTGCGCGGCATTCGTCGCACAAATTTTTGACGAGCGAAATTATGTCCGCGTTCTCGAATTTAATTTCTGTGTTGCCACTTTCCAGTTCCGAAAGTGAAAGCAAATCCTCGATTACATTTTCCATGCGGTCGCTTTGAGTTTTAATTATCGAGGCAAAACTTCGCGCGCTTTGCGCATCGTCCAACGCGCCGTCGAGCAACGTTTCCGCAAAACCTTTTATGCTCGTAATCGGAGTTTTGAGTTCGTGCGAAACATTAGCCACAAAATCTTTTCGCATTCGTTCGAGATTTTTCAGACGCTCAATATTCTGCCCGATTCTTTTCGCCATCGAATTCATCGTGGAAGAAAGTTCGGAAAGTTCTTTCGGAGAATTCACATTCGAGCGAAATTCAAAATCCTCGACTTGATAATGCCTCGCCGCATTTTTCAAATCTTCGATTCCGATGACAATGTGCGCCGAAATCAAAATAGAAAAAAACAAAATCGGAACGAGAATTATCATCGTACCGAAAATCATTTTGAAAAGATAATTGCCGGAAAAGAAAATGTTCGAGTCGATGGGCGAGGAAAGTCTGAGCGCGAATTTTTTTCCGCCGATTAAAATTGGAGAAGCAAAATAAATTTCCTCGCCGCCGCTCGCCGTGCTTTCGCGAATTGCGACGGCTTCATTTCCTGTGAGCGCGAGCTTCACTTCTTCCCGATCCAAATGATTTTCCGAAGCGGAAATGTTCGCGAGCGAATCCGCATCAAGATTTCCGTTCGAGTCGATCACAGAAATCCTGAATTGCGAATTTCCGTCGGCGAGATTTTTCACGATTGCGTTGAGAGAATTTTTTGAATTCGGCGATTTTGAATTTTCCAAATTCGAACTTTTAAAATCATCCTCAAATTCACTTGAATCAAAATTATGAAAATTCGCATTTTGAAAAATCATTTTTTCGACCACCGAAGAAAAAATTTTCATGCTCTGCGCGTGCTGGTCAATCGCGATTTCCTTGAGCTGCTTTTTGTTCAAAAACATCAGCGCGGCAAATCCCAATATCAGCACGAGCGAATTCAGCATGATGATGAACTGCGTTGTGGAAAAGCTTCTTTTCATTTCAAAACTCCTGTCTGCAATAAATGTCAGGCCCCGGCCCGATTCGTACATATTTGACGGCGACAAATTTTCAAAATTCAAATGGAAATTTCACAATTCCTTGAACCTGTAGCCGACTCCGCGAAGCGTTTCGATGAATCGGCTTTTTCCAAAATCATCGCCGAGCTTTTTTCGAAGCGAAAGAATTTGCACGTCTATGGCGCGGTCAGTGATTATGTATTGGCCTCCGCGCAACGCAGAAATTATTTGCGGACGCGAAAACACGCGCCCGGCATTTCGCGCCAAAAGTTCAAGCAGGGAAAATTCCGTGGCGGTCAAATCAATTTTATTTTCCGAAACGAAAACTTCGCGCCGTGACGGAATTATTTTCAATTCTCCAATTTCGATTGTTTTGTCCGCCGCGTTCGCAAAATCCGAATTCGCTTCGCTCAAGTTTTGCGCCGCCCTTCTCAAAACTGAATTGACTCTGGCAACAAGTACGCGCGGCGAAAAAGGCTTTGTGATGTAGTCGTCCGCGCCCAAAACCAAGCCTTCCACGATGTCGCTTTCGGCGGATTTCGCGGTGAGCATAATTATGGGCACGTCGGAAATCGCCACGTCGCGTTTGACGATTCGGCAAAAATCCAGTCCGCTCATATCAGGCAACATCAAGTCAAGTAGCACAAGGTCGAATTTTTCCGCGCGAATTTTTTCAAGCGCGTTCACGCAAGTCGCGCACTCATCGCAAGAAAAGCCAGCCTTTTCCAAATTGTATCGAACAAGGCAGCGAATCGGCTCTTCATCGTCAACGATTAAAATTTTCATTCGTTCATTATAATGCGAAAGCGCGAACTTTTGAACAAGCATTGTGCAATTTAACAAAAAATTAACAATTGGAAATCGTGTGAAAATCTGCGCAGAAATATTGGCGAGAATTTGAAAATGTGGATGGCATAAAAGAAAACGCTTTGAACTGCTACCTTTGTCGCATCGCGTTAACGGCAATTGAAACTGTTATACCCTTCCCCACGCCAATTTTTTACACAAAAAATGTCGCAAAAATTTTAACACAAAATTAACATTCCTCTAATTTCCCGCTCACATTCATCGCGCATAATTTCCAAAAACAATGCGAGGTGAAAATGAATTACAAGCAAATCATTCAAATTATTTTTGGAATGGCGGGCGGACTTTCGCTTTTTATTTTCGGGATGAACTTGATGAGCGAGAGCCTGCAAAAAGTTGCGGGACAAAGGATGAAGGCGGTGTTGGGCGCGCTCACGAAAAATCCAGTGCTGGGAGTGCTGGCAGGCGCGCTTGTCACGATGGTGCTTCAAAGTTCCAGCGCGACCACGGTGCTCATCATCGGATTCGTCAGTGCAGGCTTGATGAGTCTTCCGCAGGGAATATCCGTGATTTTCGGCGCGAACATCGGAACGACGGCTACAGCGCAAATAATCGCATTCAAAATCAGCGACTACATTTGGCCGATTCTCGCGGCAGGATTTTTGATTTCATTTCTTGCGAGGCGCGAAAAATTTAAAAACGCGGGACTTGCGATTTTTGCATTCGGACTTTTGTTCGTCGGAATAGAAACGATGGGAGGGGTAATGAAGCCGCTCACGAAAAGCGCGACATTCATTTCGATGATGCAAAAAGTTTCGGGAATTCCCGCGCTCGGAGTTTTGGTCGGAACATTGATGACGCTGGTCGTGCAGTCGAGTTCCGCCACGATTGCAGTTTTGCAAAACTTCGCGCAACAGGCGAGCGCGGATGGAGTGTCGAGCGTCATCGGACTTTCAGGCGCAATTTCAATTTTGCTTGGCGACAACATCGGAACGACGATAACCGCTTTGCTTGCGAGCATAGGTCAATCTCGCGACGCGAAACGCGCGGCGGTGGCTCACAGCGTTTTCAATATTGCGGGCGCGTTCTTGTTCATTTGGATAATTCCGTTTTTTGCAAATTTCGTTCGCTTCATTTCTCCCAAAGGAATCGAAGTGCAAGTAATCGCGCGGCAAATCGCCAACGCGCACATGGCGTTCAATGTTTTGAACACGATTGTGTGGCTGCCGCTCATTCCGCTTATGATGCGGATTGTCAATTTCATTGTGCGGGGGGAGGAAAACGTAAAAGGCGCTGGCTTGAAACGGACGGCATTTTTGGACAAAAAACTTTTGGCGCAGCCGAGCGCGGCCATAACTTTGATTCAGCAGGAAATGGAACGAATATCGCTTCTCACGGAAAAGTCAATTTCATCGTTGGAAAAAGTTTTTTCCGAGCGCAAAATTTCCGCTCTTTTCAAGGCGCAAAAAATGACGCGAGAAGTGCGCAGAATTGACGGCGAAATCGCCGACTACATTTCGTCGCTTTTTTCGGCGGGCACGATGACGGAATTGCAATCCACGCAAACGGCGGCGATGCTTTGCGTCATGAACGACACGACAAGAATAAATTCGCAATGCGAAGAAATAATTCCAATCGCAAAAGAATTTGTCGAGCGCAACATAAAATTTTCTGAAAGCGCGATTAAAGAAATTCTTGAAGGTTTGGACAAAGCGAAGAAAATTTTTCAGCTGACTTCCACCGCATTGACAAATCGAAATTTTGAAGTCGCGCAAAAGATTATAAACATAAGCGAAAAATTCTGCTCGCTGGAACGCGGCCACATGAAAAACCACTTGAAGCGAATCGGAAAAAAACTTTGCAAGCCCGAATCCACGAAGCCGTTTACAATTATAATTCATGGCATAATGAGAATTGCGATTTTGTGCGCAAGCATTGCCGAAGAAATTTTGGGCGAAAAGAACATTGAAAACAGGGCTGTATAATTATACTTGATTATGAATGGCGGAGTTGCGCGGATTTTTTAACATTGTTCAATTTTCATTGCGGGGTTTTAAATTTTTATTTTGAATTCCTGCACGTTTGCTTCGCCTGCAAGATTCGCATAAATTTCGTCGCTTGAAAAATCCACCAACAAAATCCGCGCTTCCGTGTACGAACGGCGCGGAGAAAATTCGCTCCGTGAAAATTTGAACGCGCGAACTTTTTGAATCAAGTCGAAGGGAATTTCATCCATCACGAAAACTCGCACGATTGTGGTGGTTTTGTCTTTTGACGGATTGCGAAATCCAGAAAGCGCGATTTGCGGAAGCGCGTCGATTTCTTTTTTTACAAATTTTTCGTCGCACTTGAGCGAAACGATGTAAACGACGCTGTTCAAAAATGCGCCGCGCTTTTGGCTTGAAAAATTTTCATCTTGCACGCCTTGCGCCACGAGGTCATATTTTTTTGCAAGATAAAAATCGCCGACAGAATAATCTCGTGAAAATTGCTTCGCCAAAAATTCTTTGTATTCGTCTTGCGTCATAAAAAAATTATAAAATATTTTTCATAAAAATTCTACAGCGAATTTTTCATTGGCGCAAATTTCGCATTTTATGCGGGAAGTTTTATTATTTTGAAAATTCTTTTTCGCAAAAGTTCGATGACTGAACACGCCGCAAATATCGCAAGGCTTCCCGCGATAAGGTAGGGAAGGAGAAGCGGCGAGTTTACGAAAAAATCCGATTTGAGTACGGCATGATAAAGATAGTATTTTACGAGCGGGTTTTCGTGAATCAAGTACACGCCGAATGTTGTTGCGGCGATTGAATTTATAAAATGATTGTGCGGAACTTTAAGATTTTTAAATGTCATGAACAAAAAAAGGCCGCAGAGCATTACTGGCAGACTTTCGTTTTTGTCGAAGATTCTTGCGAGATGTTCGACATCATTAGAATTCGGAAATGGAATTATTGCGAAAATCTTCCGCGCAAAAATTTTATACACGGCGATGAATATGAATATTCCTGTCGCGCACGCCGCGTTGCGCTTTGTATTTTTGAAAATTTTTGGATCGTAAAGGCGAATATATTTTGCAATAAAAAATCCGATTATAAAAACGAAAACCGCCGACGGATAAAAAAATCTTTCACGCAAGCCAAGTGGAACAATCGTTCCGAGTGCGGCCATTACAAAAATCGCCTTTTTGTGCTCGCTTTCATTCATCTGCCGCACGGCCTTGTCGAAAATCGGAACAAGCAGAAGAAAAACTAGATAAGTGTTTGCAAACCAGTTGTTGCCGAAATAACACGGCATAAACGAAAATACAAGATCCTTCAGACTCACCTGCCGCGCGGCGACCGCAAATCCATGCTTGTAATATTCCGTCAGTGCTGTGTTTGTAAATCCAATGGTTGGAATTTTTGTAAAATAAAAGACGCAGCCGATTATTGCGGAAGTTGAAAAAATCTGAAACCAAAGTCTGAAAATTTTTTCTTTAGAAGCGGATTTCTCCGAAATAAAATATCCCGAAGTGAAAATGAAAAGGTAGTTGCCAATCATTCCCGGCGCGCCCCAAAGAATTTCTTTAACGAAAAAGTTGAACGAAAACTGTGATGCGGATTCAGACGGAAATGATATTCCATGTTGTGCAAAATGATGGATAATGATAAAGAACATCGCGAATATTCGCAAAAGTTCAAAATTTGAGTCCCGTGTTTTTGTTTCTAGCATTGAATGCTCCCTTGTAAATACTAAAAAGGGCTTAAACGAATGTTTAAAAAGCCTTTTATTACATATAAATTGAACTTTATTATACTATATGGCTTTTATTTTAGTCAAGATGTCATTTATTACATATTATTGGCGTATGAGTTTTGCCGAAAATCTTCGAGATGAATTGGAATATCAGGGAATGCAAGTGAAGGAACTTGCGGAAAAAACTGGCTTGAGCATAAACACGCTGAACAAATATCGTCCCGGAAGTAAGGTCGTTCCCACGATTGACAATGCCCTCAAAATTGCGCGTGTGCTCAAAGTCTCGCTCGACTACCTTGCGACTGGAAATTTTACGGCGGGAAAATATGGCGGGCGAAATGAAATTCTCAAAATATCCAACAAGATGCGAAAATTTTCAGATTCCGACATACGAACTGTAAAATCCGTGGTGGATGCGCTGAACGAAAAATACAAATAATTTGAATTCCAAATTGTAAAGAAAATTGCGGGCGAAAAAATGAATTGGGGAAGGGGAAAAGTCGCGCGTGGTTTTTGCAAAAAAAATTCCGCGATTCCCCATAAAAATTCTACGGCGAATTTTTCATTTACGCAATTTCATATTTTTCCCGAAGTCGCATCGAAAAAAAACGCTTTGATTTCAAGCCAACATCGACTTTGGAATTTTGTAGACGCTGCCGCAATTCTTGCACGAGACTTCCAGCGGATCTTTGTCGTTTTCCAAAATGTCGCGCACTTCTGCCTTGCCGAGATTTTTGATTGATTGCGCGAAGCCTTGCGCGCTGCACGGACAGTCGAAGATTATGTCGCGCTCCAAGACGATTTTCGGCTCGAATTCGCGGAACAAATTTTTTATGAGTTCGTCGCGCTTTCCGCCTTCCGAAAACCATTGCCCCAAAGACGGCGCGCTTCCGAACGCAAGTTCGGCGCGTTCGATGAGAGCGTCGTGCTCGGAACTCGCGCTCACGGAATTTGTGAGCGGCTCGCCGTTTGGAGATACCCCTCCCATCGCAGGAAGCGCCTGCATGAAAAGTCCGCCCGCGCCCACGACGCGTCCTTTTTTGTCAAACTGAATTCCCGTGTTGAACGCCGTGTTGATTTGCTCGGACTTTGCGAAATGCCACGCCAAATCCTTCGCGATGTTCCTGAATCGAATTTCGGTCGTTCCTGTGTGCGGCTCTTTTTGGCCTTCGATGTCGCGCGTGATCGTGACAGTTCCGTAGCCGAAAAAATCAGTCAAATCCCAATTCGTGATTTCATGGTCAATCGGAATCCTGTCCTGAAAAATGTAGCCTCGCACGTAGCCCGAAGAATCCGCCTCGACGGAAAATCCGGCGGCAGGTCCGTTCGTGTCGTAGCGAAACGTGAGATGCTCGCGACCTTTCATCGTCTGAATCATCAATGCGGTGCAAAGCGCGGCTTGTCCCAAAATCATCGTTTCCAAAATGCCGAGATTGTGTTGCGCGCGCATTTGGTTTATCATGCGGGTGCCATTGTAAAACGCGCCTCGGAACATTCCGTCTGCGGCGACGAAAACCGTCATCCCGTCCTGCTCGACATTTTCCAATTGCGCCAAAAGTTCTTCGTCCGAAATTTTTTGCCGTATCATTTGAAACAGTGTAAAATATTTTTGCGCGCGCGTCAATAATATTTCAAATTTTCAATTTCAAATTATGCGATGCCTTTCATTTTCATAAAATTATGAATCGTCGGAAATGTTACTCCGAGTTCTTGTGCGAGCGATTTTTTGTTTCTGCCTTTGAGCCGTTCGCGCTTGATGTAAGCGCATTTTCCCGTCAATTTCAATTTTGCCTGTTTTTGACCTTTTGGGCGGCCGACTATTTTTCCTTCCTTGCGGATGCGCTCCAATCCCATTTTTGTGCGCTCGCTGATTAAGTCGCGCTCGATTTGCGCCGAAAGTCCAAAGGCGAACGCAAGCACTTGCGATTGAATGTTGTCGCCAAGTTCATAATTTTCTTTTATCGTGTAAACCTTCGCGCCAATCGTCATCAATTTGTTGAGCACATCGAAAATCATCATCATTGAGCGACCGAGCCTTGAAATTTCCGTGCAGACAATTATGTCATTTTTGTTGACTGTTTGAAGAAGTGCGCCGAGCTTGCGTTTGTCTGGAGATTTCGTTCCTGAAATAGTTTCAGAAATCCATTGAACCTTGCGAAGCTTTCGTTCCTTGCAAAATTTTTGGATTTCTATTTTTTGATTTTTTGCCGTCTGTTTTCCTGTGCTGACCCTAATGTAACCGTAAACCATTTTCCCCTCCCAATTGTGATTTTGATTTTAGCATGCGTCCGCAGCAAAGCGAGGACGCGCACTAAATTTGCATTAAAGATTCTAAATAATTACATCGAAAAAATTTAGATTTTCTTAATAGTTTGTGCAGGTGAAAAATTTCGGAATGAAAATCATGCTAAAATATTTGAAAAAAAAATCCGATAAAGAAAAAGTAGAAGCATTTTAAGTGGGGTGGATTTTTATGGAAAAAAAAATTATTGCCGTTTTCTTTTTTATTTCTGCTCTGATTTTTTTTGGATGCAAAAGCACTAAAAAAGTTCAGGATTATATTCTTGCCGGCGAAATTGACAAGGCGAAAGAATTTTTCACAAACAAAGCCGATATAAATGAAGTTGATTCGGAAGGCAACACCGCGCTCCATGTCGCCGCAAAAATGAATGAGCCGGATTTGATAACGTTTCTCGTTGTGAAAGGTGCGGACACTGAACTCAAGAACAATGAAGGCGACACTCCGCTCCATGTTGCCATAAATGTAGACGCTTACGAATCGGCGCGTGCTCTGACTTCTTTGGGTGCTGACATTTTCGCTTTGGACGGCGAAGGAAAAAGCGCGTTGGAAACTTCGCTTGCTCAAGGCGAAATTTACTATGACATAATGATAAATGAAAAAACTTCGCAGCTTCGCGACGTGAACAACGGCAATGGAATCGTCCATTATTTTGTGCTCACGCGAAATAAAAAGGCGATTGATTTTTGTGTGAACAAACGACTTGACATCGACAAAAAAAATTTTGCAGGACTCACTCCGCTCGCGCTTGCGCTAGAAAATCCTGACACGCTTGTTATTTCGGAAATTGCCGCAAGCCTTGTTCTTGCCGGAGCGGACGAAGTTGATTGCGATGCGAAATATTTTGAATATGCGCTCACGCAAAGAAATCTTTCCATCAGGATGAACGACGGTCAAACTCCGCTTCATTTGGCGGCAATCTACGGACATTCGGGAATCGCGCAATATCTTTTGGAAAATGGCGCGGACACATCGACGCAGGACATTTCTGGAACGACGCCTCTTCATGAAGCTGTTCGTTATGGAAATGTCGAAATCATTCGCAAACTCATTTCGAGCGGAGCGAATGTGAATGGACAAGACAGCCTTGGAAAAACTCCGCTTTTGGTTTTGGTGCCCGCCGAACATCAGGATGAAATTTATTCTCTGCTTTTGTCCAGCGGAGCGAACGCGAATCATAAAGATATGTATGGCGATTCAATTTTGCACACGGCAGCCATGACTTCAATGAAAAACGAATTGTTGGACAAATTCGTTTGCGCAGGTGCGGATGTGAATGTTCGGAACAAAAAAGGTTTGACGCCGATTTCAGTTTCCATTGAACACAACAATGCAGCGCAATTGAAATTTTTTGTGGAACATGGTGCGGACATTCATGCTGAAGACGCGAAAAAAATCACGCCGCTTGTGAGCGTTCTTCTTCGCAAGGATGATTTGTACAAATCGCTTATAGTGAAAGAAACTGTTGCCACGGTGGACTCGGAAGGAAACACTCCGCTCATAATCGCATTGAAGCGCAATGTTCCTTACGAGCGAATTGAATATATTCTGAGTCTCGGCGCAAATGTGAACGCACGCAATCGCTATGGTGAAAGCGCGTTGTATATTGCCGTGGAAAAAAACAATCGCATGGAAGGGGAACTTCTTCTTTCATACGGAGCCGATATTTTTTCCGCCAACACAAAAAACATTTCTCCGCTCCGCCTTGCGCTTGAAAACGAAGATGGCATTGAAGAATGGTTTTTGAATTCGCAGACAATTTCCAAACGTGATGGAAGCGGAAATACCGTTCTTCATTTTGCTTCGGAATGGAAGTTGCCAGAAAGCACGCTTGAATTTTTGATTCAAAAAGGTTGCGATGTGAATGCCACTAATGGCAACGGCGAAACTCCGTTGTTCAGCGCGGCAAGGTCGGACAATGCCGATTCAATCGGCGTGCTATTTCAAAACGGCGCGGCGTTAAACGCTCGCGACAATTTGGGAAGTACGGCTCTTCATGTTGCCGTTAGATGGAATGCAATTTCGGCTGCGGAAAGTTTGCTCAATTTAGGATTTGACGTGAACTCACAAAATGTAGGCGGAAAGACTCCGCTTGATGAAGCCGCCGTGGAAGGAAATATTGTCATGGCTAAAATGTTGCTTTCTCGCGGTGCTGATCCGAATGTCTATGATATGAATGGATGCAATTCATTGTTTGGCGCGATTCGGGCAAACCGCTACGATATGGTGAAACTTTTGCTTGATGCGAATGCCAATCCGCAATCGCAGGATTTGAACGGAAGATCCGCCTATCATGAAGCCGCGATTTTAGGCAACAAGGAAACGATAATTCTTTTGCGCTATTTTGGTGCCAATCCGCTTGCGCGTGACAAAGCTGGCAATACTCCGCTTTCAATTGCGTTTGGTCAGGAAAGAGAAATTATGTATGCGATTTTGGGCGGCGACAAAATGATTGCCGATTCCGATGGCAACACTCCCGTCCACATTGCGATTCAGGAAAAAGCCGGAGTGCCGATTTTAAAGTCGCTGCTTGAAAATGGATTTCCATTTGACACTCGTAACTCGCTTGGCTACACCCCGCTTTCCGTGGCAGTTTCGCAAAATCAAAAGGACGCAGCCGTTTTGCTTTTGGAAAAAGGCGCGAATCCATTTTCCGAAATAAATTCAAAAGGTGAAAATTCCGTTTCACTTTCGTTCAAAGATTCAAGCGGAGAACTTCTTGGATTCATCGTAAAATATGCTGGCAAAAAATCCGACGTTCGTGGCAACACCATTTTGCATTACGCGGCACGACTTTCCGATGAAAAAACTGTGAGCCGTCTTTTGAATTTGGGGCTTGATAAGAATGCGAAAAATGTTTCTGGCGAAACTCCTTATGATATAGCCGTGAATTGGAAAAATAATTCAAACGCGGCGTTGTTAAAGTAGACTGCGACGCGGTAACGAAAGGCTCGAAATTAAAAATGACGGCTTCCCGGCCGTCATTTTTTTGAATTCTGCCAAAAACGCAGTGAGTTTTCACCAAAAACTCACTGCGTTTTTTAAAATTCTCACTGACTTTTTGACCAAAACTCACTGCGTTTTCACCAAAAACTCAGTGAGAATTTGACCAAAATGCGTTTTTTCGTTTTGGAACGAAGTTTTTTGTTTTGCTTTTATGCTAGAATTTGCTTTTCGATTCCGCTCGCCGCCAAAAGTTTTTTCGTGTATTCGTGCTTGGGATTTTTCAAAATATTTTCGGCCGGACCTTCTTCAACGATGTGTCCTTCTTTCATCACGCCGATTGTGTCCGCCATGTAGGAAACCGCGTCGAGATTGTGCGAAATAAAAAGATAAGTTATGCCGAGCGATTTTTGAAAATCTTTGAGAAGATTCAAAATCTGCGCTTGCACCAAAACGTCCAGCGCCGAAACGCATTCATCGCAAACAAGAAATTTCGGCCGCAAAATCATCGCCGCGCAAATCGCCACTCGCTGTCTTTGACCGCCCGAAAGTTCCCACGACCTGCGTTCCATCACGCTCGAGTCAAGCCCGGTGAGCGTCCGCATTTCGTTCACGATTCTTCGCCGCGCGTTTTTGTCTTCGCCGATTTTGTGAATCGCGAGCGGCTCTTCGATGATGTCCTTCACGCGCATCGCTGGATTTAGCGAATCGTAAGGATTTTGAAAAATGATTTGGGCGGATTTGCGAAATTCTTTTTTTTCTTGCCGCGAAAATTGCGAAACTTTTTTGCCGTGAAAAAAAACTTCGCCATCATCCGCAGGCAAAAGGTCGAGCAAAATATTTGCCAGCGTGGATTTTCCGCTGCCCGATTCGCCGACGAGCGCGTAGGTCGTTCCCTGAAAAATTTTGAGCGAAACGTTTTCGAGCGCGCGGACGCAATTTTTCGTGCCGCTCAAAAATTGCGACGAAGAAAATTTTTTGCAAATGTTTTTCGCTTCCACAAGAGGAAATCTTTTTTCCGCGAATTCTGAATCTGCTTTAAAATTATTTTCGCTTTCCAAATATTTTCTCCCTAATAATTTTTTGCGTGTGCGAAAGTGCATTCGACGAAATGCTCTCCGAAAAATTTCGGTGTCGGATTTTGCCTTGCACATTCAGCCTTCGCGTTCGAACATCTGCCGAAAAAGTTGCACTGGCTTTCCTTGCGTTCGGCGGGGGAGGGGACAGAGCCGGTGACGGTAAAAAGCCTCTCGCCTTTTTTTGCCGAATTAGGAATCGCGCGCAAAAGTGCCGCCGTATATGGATGCAGCGGCTCGCGGAAAATTTCTTCGGTCGCGCCGCTTTCTATTATGCGCCCCGCGTACATCACGTAGACGCGCGAGCAAATTTTTCTTACGATGGAAAAATCGTGCGTGATCAAAAGGAGCGAAGTTTTCAATTCTTTGTTGAGATTTAAAATCGTTTGCAAAATTTCTTTTTGGATTGTCGCGTCCAGCGCGCTTGTCGGCTCGTCGGCAATCAAAAGCCCTGGGGAATTGATGAGCGAAGCCGCGATCAAAACGCGCTGCTTTTGTCCGCCTGAAATTTCGTGCGGAAAACTTTTGTAGATTCGCTCGATGTCGCAAAGGCCGGTTTTCGCCATGATTTTTTTCGCCTGTTCGCGCGCGGATTTTTTCGGCGTGCCGTGCGCAATCGCGGCTTCTTCGATTTGCTTTCCGCAAGTGGAAAGCGGGTCGAGCGCGGCCGCAGGATCTTGGAAAATCATCGAAATGTTTTTTCCTGAAATCTCGCGCCGCGATTTTTCGTCCAATTCCAAAATGTTTTTTGCGAAGGAATTTCCTTCCGCAATTTTTTTTTCGTTTTGCGCGAAAAGAATTTCGCCGCCGGAAATCTTCGAGTTTTGCGGAAGCACGTTCATGATTGCGCTTGCGGTCAAAGTTTTTCCGCAGCCGCTTTCTCCCACCAGCGCGACGAATTCGCCTGGAAAAATTTTTATGCCGACGTTTTCCACGGCTCGAATTTTTTTGTCTGAAAATTCCACGCAAAGATTTTTCACTTCGAGAAGCGGACTCATTGCGTCTTCATTTTTTTTCATTGCGTTCGTTTTTGAAATCTCGCTCATTCTCCGCCCCTGTTCACTTGGGAAATTCCGTCGCCGAGCAAATTGAATCCCAAAGCCAAAATCACGAGCGCGATGGCAGGAACGAGAAGTCCAGCGATGTCGGTCAAAATGAAACGCTGCGCTTCGCTCAACATTCTTCCGAACGACGCGAGCGGAGGCTGAACGCCGAGTCCCAGATAGCTCAAGCCCGATTCGCTCAAAACCGCGAGCGAAAAATTCAGCGTCGCCGTGACAGTAATGTCGCCTGCGATGTTCGGCAAAATGTGGCGCAAGATTATTCGCGCGTCGCTCGCGCCCCGCGCCTTGCTCGCCAGTACAAAAGTCGCGCCACGATATTTCAAAAATCCCGAGCGCGCGATTCTTGAAAAGCGCGGCACGCTCATTATGCAAAGCGCCAAAATCGTGATTTGCAATCCGTTTCCGAAAATCGAAATCAGCATCAAAGCCAAAAGAATTCCCGGAAACGAAAGTTGCACGTCGATGATTTTTGTGATGACTGAATCCGCGATTCCGCCGAAATAGCCGCCGATCGCGCCGAAAAAAGTTCCAACGATCATGCCGAAAATTGTCGCCGCGCTTCCCACCAAAATCGAGACGCGGCTTGCGTACATGAGGCGGCTCAAAATGTCGCGCCCCAAATAGTCCGTGCCGAAAATGTGCGATGGCGAAAATCCCAAAAATTTTTGGCTCACGTCGATTTCGTTCGGGTCGCAGGGCATCGCGAAAAATCCGAAAATCATCAGCGAAAAAATCGATGAAGCCATCACGAATCCGAAGAAAAAATTTTTGTTGGAAAAATATTTTTTCAATTTCATTTTTTCCTCCGGCGAATTCTTGGATCGGCGAGCGAATGCAAAACGTCAACGAAAAAATTGCACACCACGGTGATGGCCGCGAGGTAGAGCGTGAGCGTTTGCAAAAGCGGAAAGTCGCGCGATGAAATCGAAGTGGCGATGAGCCGCCCGATTCCCGGAATGGAAAAAACATTCTCTATTATAATCGAGCCGCCGAGAATGTCGGCGATCAAAAGTCCGAGCATCGTAAGCGCGGGCAAGAACGCGTTGCGAAAGACGTGGGCGAAAATTATTTTGCCTGAACTCAATCCTTTCGCGCGAAGCGTTTTGACATAATCTTTTTTTTGTTCGGCTTGAATCGAATTTTTCAAATAGCGGGAAAGAATCGCGCCGCTTCCCAAAGCCAGCGAAAGCGCGGGCAAAAAAAGCGAGCGCACGCACGCGATCGGATTTTGTTTCCACGGAACGAATCCCATCGAAGGAAACGCGCGGAGTTTCACGCAAAAAATTATGATTAAAAAAATCGCGGCGCAAAACGAAGGTGTCGCGATCCAAATTTGGTTTAGGATTGACGCGGCGAACGCGAACGGATTCTTTTCTTTGAGCGCGATGAAAATTCCGAACGCGATTCCCAAAATCGCGCTTAAAGCCAAAGAAAAAATCGCGAGCGAAAAAGTCGCGCCGAACGCGTCCGCCACGACCTTGGAGACGCTCTTTGAATATTTGTAGCTTTTCCCGAAGTCGCCGTGAAAAATTTCCTTGAGCCATTCGCCGTATCGAAGGAGGGGGCTTTTGTCCAGTCCCAATTCGCGTTCCAAATTCGCGATTTGAATTTCATCCGCGTCCGGTCCCAAAATCGCCACTGCGGGATTTCCCGGCAAAATCCGAAACGCAAAGAAAGTGACGAGCGTCACCAAAAAAAGCGTCAAGATGAATTCAAGAAATTTCTTTAGATAAAATCCCATTTGATTTCTTTCTATTCAAAATACCATTCGGCAAAATTGTGGAACAAAAGCGGATAGCCTTGAATTCCACGGACGCGCGGAGCGGCCAAATATGATTGTTCGGGATCGGCGATGAAAACCGCCGGCGATTCTTGCGCGAGAATTTTCTGGCATTCTTTGTAGAACGCGACTTGCTTTTTGTGGTCGAGTTCCTTCGCGGCCGCCATGAAATTTTCGTCGAAATCGTCGTTGTAGAATCTCGTGAAGTTCCGATTGTACGTCGAATAATATCGCCGCAAAATGTCCGCCGGATCAATCTTGCCAGAAAATCCGATTATCGTCATTTCATAGTTGAACTTTGTGTAAACTTGGTCGAGCCATGTCGCCCATTCCACGGCGTTGATGACGCAGCGGATTTTTATTTTCGCAAGTTGCGCCGCGATTATTTGCGCCGTGTCCATGTGGTATTGATAGTTCGCGGGAACTGTGATCGTGATGTCGAAGCCGTTTTCGTATCCGGCTTCCGCCAAAAGTCGCTCGGCCTTTTTCAAGTCGAACGGATTTTCATTTTCGAGCGAGTCGTTGTAATATTCGCGAAGCACCGGCGAAAAATTTGAATACAATTCGATCGCGTTTCCGCCGTACACGCCGTCGATGATTTCCTTTTTGTTCACCGCCGCCGCCACCGCCTTTCGCACGCGGATGTCGTCGAACGGCTTCACCTTGTTGTTCATTCCCAAAATCTGAACCAAGTTGTGCGGAAAGCCGTGATCCACGAATTGCCCTTTGAGCGCCTTCGTGTTCGCCTGCGAAACCATCGTGGCGACGTCAAGCTGTCCGGACTGCAACGCGGAAATCGTCGCGCTTTCGTCGGTGATGATGTAGACTTCGACGTTCGGAATTTTGGCGGCCTTGCTTTTGTTCCAATAATTTTCGTTTTTCTTGAGGACGAGTTTTTGGTTTTGCGCATACTCGACGAATTCGTAAGGCCCCGTCCCGACAGGATGATTTTCCTGATCATCGTAGCCTTCCGGCAAAATCACCGAAATCGCCGCGAGCAAAAACGAAGGATTCGCCTCTTTCATTTCGACGATGAATTCATATTTGCCGTTCGAGCGGACGGATTTCACCGCGCCGAATTTTGCGGAAGTGGGCTTGAGACCGTCTAGCCCAGCCATGTTCTTGTAGGAAAATTCCGCGTCGCTTGAAGTGAATTCTTTTCCGTTGTGAAACTGAATTCCTTTGCGCAGCGAAAAAGTGTAGGTCAAGCCGTCTTCGCTTTGCACGACTTTTTCGGCAAGGCACGGAACGATTTTTCCGTTCGCGTCAAACGCCATCAACCCTTCGAAAATGTTTCGCCACAAAGCCTCGCTGTCGGCGGACGCGCTCTTCCATGGAAAAAAACTGTCAGGCTCGGAAGAAATGTTCATCCGCAAAATTTCATCTCCGCTCCGTGCCGCCTTGCACGAAAAAAAAGCGGACGCAATTCCAAAAAAAATCGCCGCAAAAAAAATCCTAGAAAATTTCACGATGTTCTCCATAAAAAAGCAAGTGCGATTTTGCAAAATTTTTTCGCCGAAAAATGCCATCGCCTTTTCCCGATGTTAGCACAGAAGCGTGAAAAAGTCAACGCGAATAAATGTTAAAAAATTGTCAGGACAAATTCGACCAGAAAATTTTTTGTGAAATTAAAAAAAGTATCGAGAGAAAATTTTGGAAGAGAAAATATGACATTTTCATGTCATATTAAAAAAATTCCAACAATGCAAAAACTTATGTTTCCGCGATATGAGAATTCCTTGTGCGAAGTTTGTGTCTTTTGTCTACGATGTGGCTTTGCAAAGAATCGCGAGTTTTACTCACTCGCGATGCAATTCATTCCCTGCCCAAAATCGCGTTCGCCAAAATTACTGCGTCCGCAATTTGCGATGCGAGTTCAATTTGCAAATCAGGTTTTTGCGCGAGCATTTTTTCGCGGTCGCCCATTCCGCCAAGCACGGCCGCAGTGAGCGTTCCCGCCGCGTGCCCTGCGCCTATGTCCGTGTAGCTGTCGCCGACCATAATCGTTTCTTCCGGCGCAATAGGTATGAATTCCGCATCGCAGCCGTCCGAATTTTTTTGGGTTTTGTGTTTGATTTCATTTTGAATTTTCTGATTGATTTTTTCAAGCGCAACAAAAATTCCGTCCGGCGCAGGTTTTAAATTTTTCACTTGCTCAGGACCAATCGGCGCGTCGAAATATTTTTCGATTTTAAAATGCTTTAAAATTTGCAGCAAAATTTTCGAAGGCTTGTTCGTGACGATTCCCATCCGAATTCCCCCCGCTTTCAATTTTGCGAGCATTTCTTCAAAGCCAGGATAAATTTTTGTTTTTACGATGGCGTGCGAATAATAATATTGCAAATATTCAGCGTGGATTTTTTTGAATTGCGCCTGCGAAATCGGGAGGGGGCTTTCGATGTCGAGCCTTTTGGAATTTTTGATTGCGCGTTCAATCAAAGCGACCGAGCCATTCCCAACGAACGTGCGCATTTTCGCGTAAGAAACCGTTCGCATTCCGTGCGCTTTGAGCGTGGCGTTCACGGCATCGGCAATGTCCGCCGCCGAATTTATTATCACGCCGTCGCAGTCGAAAAGAACCGCGCGAATTTGTTTTTGTGCCATGAATTTATTTTCTCCTCAATTAAAAATTTTTGTGCAGACGCTGAACGAATTCAAATCTGCCCACAGAATATTCTTTTTCTTCGCCGTTCACAATCAAGTTCAAATAAATTCCGTCTTGAAATTTCGTCCTGTCGATGCTCACAGGATTTCCCACTTCAAGATTCGCGCCTTTTGAAATTCGAAAAAGAATTTTTTCTTTGTTGCGCAACGCTTGCTCGATGACATGCACTTTTCCCTGATAGTCCATTCCACGCGCGGATTTTTTTTCCACTGGAATTGTCGGCGCGCGCAACTGCGAAGAATTGACAATCATTTTCGAAGCGGCAATGTCGCGCAAAGTATCTTTTTGTTCGTCGGAAAGTTCGAGCGCGTCTATGCTTTTGAAAATATTCTGCAAAAAATTTTGTGGCTCATCGGAAAATTTTTCTTCTGCGCTTGCCTTTGTTTTTTTTGAAGAATTTTTTGTGGATTTTTTTTCATCAAAATCTTCGCCTGATTTTTTCGGCGTTTCTTTTTTCGCATTTTGCGCTTCGTCAAAAATCGCGCGAGCATTTCCGATTTTTGAAAAATGCGATTGCGAAATTTTGTTTTCCGCCATTTTTATTTTTCCCGTATTTTCAATTCCGCATCGCTTTAAAAGCCGCTCGACTTTTGCCTCGTCCGCGCAATCAAGCAAAAAAATTCCAGGCGCGAGCTGCTCAAAAATATGTTGCTTCAAATGCGAATTGTGTTCGGCGAGCGCGGCGGATTTTTCGTCAAGCTTTATGATGAAGCCTTTGTAAATCGAAATTGATTTGTACGCGCCTTCCCATTCTTTCAGCGAAATTTCTAGAGATTCCGGCAAATTCAAATTTGAATTTGCTTGAAAAAATTCGATTATTTTTTTGCTGTCCAATCCGCAATCCAAAGCGCGAATCATAGAATCTTTGTTGATTTCAAATTGCGCCACCGTGTCAAATTTTACGATGTCCGCGAATTTCACGAGCGGAAAAATTTTGCTCGGCGAAAATCCTTGCATGAGCGTTACGTTGAACGCGCTGTCCATTTCGAGCATCGCCTGATTTTGCGCGGCGGAATTTGGCGAGAAAAAATTCGGATTTTTGAAAACAATTTTGTCCGAAGAATTTTCATTTGAAACATTTACGATTCCTAGCGTTTCCGCGTAATTTAAAAGTCGCTCAAAAAATTCGTTCAGCGTTTCAGGCTCGCTTTGCAAATCCGCGCCTTGCTCGTGGCTTTGCACGATTTTTGAAAATCGGCTCGGCTTCGAATAAGAAAAATATTCGAGCGAATTTTTAGCGCAAAGCAAATATATGTAACGCAAAAAAACGCTTTCACGAAATCCGTTTTGCGGAATTGCGTTCAGCGCGTTCAAAAAAATTTCAGCGTAAAGTCGCGTGCGCTCTTTTGAAGAATGAACTGGAATCGCCGCGAGCAAATAAATTATTTGCTCGTCGCTTTCCAATTCTGAAAACGCTTCGATTTCGTTCCAATTAATTTCGAACGCGCCGTCGATTTCTTTTACCAATTCCAAATTTACAAACGCGCGCGACAAAAGTTTTAGCTGTTCGAGCTGCGCCGGAAATTTTTCCTTCAAATCATCTTCGGCGCGTTTTTTAAAAGTGCCGTCGAGTTTGCAGACGCTTTTGTTTTTTGCGATGTAACTCAAAAATGCCGCCACGAGTTCCGCGCGCGCGCATTCTCGCGAAGGCGGAATTTTTATTTTTGACGAATTTTCAGGACAAAGATTTTTCGCGCTCAAAATATTTTCCAATGACAAAATCGGATTTATTTTGTATGTAGAAGCGTAGCGTCGCGAAGAAGAATCTTCGTAAATCAAAAGCCGCGATTTTAATTCTTGCAAATGTCGTTGCGTTTTTTCTTCAGCAAAATCGCTTCCGAAAAATTCTTTCAAACTTTCGATGTTCGCGCCGGAAATAAATTTGATTGCGGACAAAAGCAAAATGTCTTGTTTGGAAAGCAGCGCGATGATATTTTTTTGCGTTTCCTCGCGGCGCAAAAACGCTTCCAATTGTTCGAGCAATTTTTGTTTGTTGTACGGAGTTTTCACTTCGCCCAAATAAAGGCGCATCGTCATCAAAAAATCGTTGTCTTCAAGTTGGATAAAATATTTTCGCCATTTGTCAAATTCGTCTTCATAAAAATTCGAATCAAAATTCCGCGTCATAATTTCCTCCATTAATTTTTCACAGTGAAAAAAGTGTAAACTTTCTTCATTGTGAAAATGCGATTTCGCAACGAAGCGAAAAATCGCAATGAATGAGTTTTGAAAAACTCGTAATTAAAATCAGCGAATTTAACTTGTCGCTGATTCCGGCGTTTTTTGCACAAGCGCGCGTTCGTGAAACTGTTCCAAATCCGCCGCGTTTTCGTACAAAACAATTTTATATGAATAACCTTGTTCCGCCAAAAATTTTTGCCTGTTCGAACCAAAGTCTTCGTCGGAAGTGCGCCGAGTTATAATCGTGAAAAATTTCGAAGCGGGCGAAAAATTTTCGTTTGGATTGTTCAAATTTTTCGGACGCAAAATTCTTCCCAAACGCTGCGCTTCTTCCTGCCGGCTTCCGAACGCGCCCGAAAGTTCCACGGCCATCGAAGCGTCGGGCAAATCCACCGCGAAGTTTGCGACTTTTGAAACGACGATCACTCGATTTTTTCCGCTCCGAAAATCCGCGTAAATTTTTTCGCGCTCGGCGTTCGGAGTTTTTCCCGTGATGAGCGGCACTTCGAGCAGCGCGGCAATTTCCTTCAACTGATTCAAATATTGTCCGATTACCAAAATTTTGTCGGCGGAAAATTTTTCCACCAATTCTTTTGCGACTTGAATTTTCGCAGGATTCGTGCTCGCAATTTTGTGCTTCTCACGGGGAGGGGCCACGGCGTATTCCAATTCAAGATGCCCAGGCAAATTCACGCGCAATTCAATGCACTGCGCGCTCGCGATGAATCCGCTTTTTTCCAAATCTTTCCACGGAACGTCGTAACGCTTCGGTCCCACCAAACTGAAAACGTGCCCCTGACATCCGTCCTCGCGAATCAAAGTGGCGGTGAGACCAACGCGGCGCACGGCTTGCAATTCCGCCACCACGCGAAAAACCGGCGCGGGAAGCAAATGCACTTCGTCGTAAATTATCAAGCCCCACGCCCGCTCGCGGAAAATCGAAAAATGCACGAACGCGCTTTCCTTGTCCGGCCGCCACGTCAAGATTTGATAAGTGGCAATCGTTACGGGCGCGATGTTTTTGTTTTCGCCTGTGTACTCGGCAATTTGTTCGCGCGTCAAATTCGTCTTGTCGAGCAATTCGTCAATCCATTGATGCACGGCGGTAATGTTCGTCGTGATGATGAGCGTACTCGTTTTCAGCATCGACATAATTTTCATTCCGACGATGGTTTTGCCCGAGCCGCACGGAAGCGAGATTGTGCCGAATCCCGTTCCCGGCCTTTTGTCCGCCACGATTGATTGTGCCGCTTCAATTTGATATTCGCGAATGACGAGCGGTTTTCCCGACAAAGTTTTTTCGCGCAAATTTATTTCAAGCGGCTCGCCCTCGCGCAAAGGCGCTTCGTCCTTTACCGGCCAGCCGAATTCCAAAAGTTTTTGTTTTACGATTCCTCGGTCAGTGAGCGCGAGCAAAAAGCAATTTTGTTTTTCGCAAGGCGAAAGAAATTTTTTCATCGCGGAATTATTTTGAATCTGCTTGAAAATATTTTCGTCCGCCGTTTCAAGATAAAGAAATTCTTGCACGGGAGGGGGATTTTCTTCCGAAGATTTTTCTTCGCGAATTTCTTTTTCATCGATTTGAACGAGTCGCAATTTTCCAAAACGCTCGGCAGTTTCGCAAATCCACATTTCAATGTTCTGCGGAATTTGATAGCGACTGAATTCGCGCAAAGTTTGAATTATTTGCTGCGTGGAAATTCCCGCGCTCGCGGCGTTCCACAAAGAAAGCGGCGTGAGGCGATAAGTGTGCAGATGCTCCGGCGAGCGTTCAAGTTCGGCGAACGGAATGAGCGCGTTGCGGCATTCTTCGGAACGAGGCGCGTGCACGTCAAGCAAAATCGTGCGATCGCTTTGTACGATTAGAGGATTTTGAAATTGTTCGATTCGCGACGCATTTTGCACAACATTACATTTTATAATGAAATCGCTTTTTTTTCAATAGTTTGAAAGTTGATATTTTATGCTATGCTTAATTTTTAAGGAGCACATAGACGCGGTTGCGATTTGCGCCTTGCGCTTCTACAATTTCTTTTTCAGAGAGCATCGCTAAAATTTTTCGCGCGGTTTCGGTGGAAGTTTCGGCGATGGCTCGCGCTTTGGAATTCGTAATCGATTTGTTTTCAAAAAGATATTCCAAAATTTTTTCGATTTTTTCATTGCATTCGATTTGCGCATTTTTGCAAAGCCGCGCCACTTTCGGATTGTTGGGAACAAAAGCCGTTTCTTCTTTTTGATTTTTTTGCGCGGCAATTTTCTTCGGCTTTTTTTCATGCGGAATTTTTTTGGCGGAATCTTTTAGCACGACACCGTATTTGTCAAAATGCGTCGCCTTGTGGTTAAGATTGTTTTTGCCGCCGAAAATAAAATTTTCCACGAACATTTCAAGAAACTTCGCGTTTGCACGAATTTTTTTCTTTTTGTCAGAATAAGTCGAGCGCACGAGCGCGTTGCGAAAATAAACTGGATTTTGCGCCATCGTTTCGTTTGAAATTTCAAAGCCAAAATGCTCGAGATATTTTACTAAAAATATCGCAATCGTTTGCGTGTTGAATTTTTCAAACGGATGAATTTGCCACAAACTCGAAATAAATTTTGCGATGTGCTTTGCGCTTTTTTGCGGATTCAAATTTTTAAAATCGAATTCATTTTCTTGCGACAGAATTTTTTCAAGCGAATTTGAAATTTTTTTTGTCGCAGGATAAATCAGAATTCCTCCGTCCAAAGTCCATTCTTTTTTCGCGATTTCTTTTTTGCGAAATTCGCCGGCGTCTTCCAAGATTCCGTCGAAAAGCGCGTTGTGGATTTTGCAAAGGCAATCTTGCGACAAATCGAATTCACTTTTGGGCAAAGACAAAATTGCGAACGTTCGCGCCGCCACGAGATCCGCGTGATTTTCGCCGTCAATCTTTTCCGCTTGGGAAGCGACTTCTTCAGCTGAAATTTTTCCATCGATATTTTTTTTTGCAATTTGAATTAAATCTTCCGAAACTTCATGTCCGTCAAAAATTTGAAACGCGACTGAATTTTTCCAAAATAAAATTTTTTGATTAGCATTCATTTCATTTGCCATTTTTTTATCCCTTATAATTTTTTGAAACTTTGTTTCGTGCTTTGTCGCAAAAGTCGTAAAATGATGGAGCGCGAAAAATCGAAGTTAAATTTAGTCGCAACATTTTGACTCCGAGGCAAAGCCTTTGATGATTTTGTGCAAGTTTTGCATCAACGCTTCTCCATCGACGCTTTCAAGTTTTGCGGCGCAAATTAACTTGTCTGGATTTTCGCGGCATTTTTTTTCCAGCGACTTTCCTTTTGCCGTGAGAGAAATCATCACGCTGCGTTCGTCGGTTTTTGAGCGTTCGCGAATTACGAGATTTTTGCCAACCATTTTTTTTAGAAGCGGAGTGAGAGTTCCTGAATCCAAAAAAATTTTTTTGCCCAAATCTTTTATCGCGATTTTATCATTTTCCCAAAGTGCCATCAGCACGACGTATTCGGTGTACGTCAAATCCAGCGGATCGAGAATGGGCTTGTATGCTTTTATGATTCCGCGCGAGCAAGCGTAAAGCGCAAAACAAAGTTGATTGTCCAAATGAAGCAACGCGGGATCGTTTTTTTCAACTTGCATTTTAAAATTATACAATAATTTTAAAATAAAATCAATTGCATTCAATGAAAATTCACGAAATCGATTTTTCGTTGCCAAAATTTGACGAGGTTTGAAAATGTGATTTTTTTTAGTATTATCAAACAATGTTAAATTAACAGCGTTTGATAATAACTCGCTTCGCAACGCAAAACTTTGTTATCATTGCGAATTGTCGGAAGGCGGCGAAGCAAGTCAAAACTCGTTAGCAAATCGCAAGCCTTGTGGCGTTCTCGAAGCGGGGGCGTTGCGGGGAACTCCCCGCAGAGGGGGTAGGCGAAAATGCGAAGCATTGTAGCCGAGGGGGAGACTTCCCCCGCCGCAAATTATTCCAATGCGCTCAAATCCAATTTGTCGAATCCGCTCAAAAGCAATTTTGCCGTGGCTTTGATTTTTTTCAAGGAATCCGCATCCGTGCCTTCGATGTTGAGCGGCATCACGGGATCGTGCAATGAAAGCCTGAGCAAAAGCCAGCCTTCCGCGCCGTCGGCCACCGCGCCGCCTTTGAAAGAAATGCGCACACCTTCAAAAGATTCGGGGAGAATGCAGCCGGCTTCTTGGGCGCGTTCAGTGAAACTTTTCAAAACTTGAGTTCCGTATTCTTTGAAATTTTCGTCCAAAATTTTAAATCGAATTTCTTCTTCGTTTCCGGGCGGCGGAAATTTTTCAATCAAGTCTTTTAAATTTTTTCCATTGCGTCGCGCCTGCGCCAAGGCGACGACCAACGTGATGGCGAGATACGCGCCGTCGTCAAGATAATAATTGTCCTTGAGCGCGCCGTGCCCGCTCGTTTCCATCGCAAGCGGAACGTTCACGCCTTTTTGACAAAGTTCCTTTTGCTTGTTGATGACGTTTTTGTAGCCGCGCATGTATCGCAAATGATGCAAATCCAAAACTTGTTCCAAAAAATATGTGAGGCGATCGCTTGTAACGCTGTCGGTTACAATTGTCGCGCCTTTATTTTTCGGAGCCAAAATCGCGCTTATCAAAGCGATGATTGCGTCGCGATTCACTTCGCTTCCGTCGTCCAGCACGGCAGACATTCTGTCAACGTCCGTGTCAAAAATCAATCCCAAATCGGCGTGATTTTGCAACACGGCATTTTGGATCGCCTTCATCGCGTCCTTGTTTTCAGGATTCGGAATGTGATTCGGAAAATGTCCGTCCGGCTCAAGAAATTGGCTTCCCTGAATGTTCGCGCCAAGCGGCTTTAAAATTTGTTCGGCGAAAAATCCGCCCGCGCCGTTTCCAGCGTCTACCACAATTTTCAAGCCGTCGAGCGGATGGTTCGTCATTCCTGTTTCCGCCATAATCGCGCCGCGCAAATGTTGCGAATACAAAAAAAGCAAGTCGAGATTTTTTTGCGAAGAAATGTCAACGATTTTTTCATTTTTGTCGCAAGCGATTTTCAGGATTTCTGTAATGTCGTCGTGCTCAAGTCCGCCGTCTTTGTCAAAAAATTTCAATCCGTTTCTATTGAAAGGCAAGTGGCTCGCGGTAATCATAATCGAACCGTCGAATTTCGTCTGCTCAAAAACAATCGACATAAACATCGCGGGAGTCGTGGCGAGTCCGCAACAAAAAATTTTCACGCCTTCGCTTTTCAAGCCGCCCGAAACGCCCACCAACAATTCCTGTCCGGAAAGCCGCGAATCCATTCCGATTCCCACGCGCAATTCTTCGCAAGGCTTGCCTAATTTTTTAGAAAGCCATTCGGCAAAAGCCTGCCCGATTCTGTTGCAGATTTCTGGAGTGAGATTTACGATTTCGCCTTCCACGCCGGGCAACGCCACGCCGCGCACATCGCTGCCATTTTGAAGTTTTAAAATTTCGTTCGCCATTTTTTCCTTGGGAAATAAAATTTTTTGAAAACTTGAGTTTTAAAAAAATTATTTTCTAAAACTCATTATATCACGCTATGAAATTTTTCGCAAGATTTCCGTCGCGAATGATGAAATTTTTTCGATGCCGGCTTCGTCGCTCGGAAGCGCGAAAAGGCTTCCCGCGTCGCATTCCGGATTGTTGCGGATGACTTCTTTTTTTTGCGCCAAATAAAAATCGAGCCTTGCGAAAAATCCTTCCGCAAAATTTTCGGCGAGCGAATCCAATTCTGCGGCGGAATTTTTTTTCTGCCAAATTGCCGAAACGAATTTGAAAAAAGCGAGCGACTGATTTTTCAATTTTGATTTTTGCTTTTGAAAAATTTCAAGGCAATTTTTGTTGAAATATTTTTCGGAAAAAACCAAAATGCAAATTTGCAAAAGCGGCTCGCGTTCGTGCGCGCGCACAAATTCTTCCGCAATGAATTTGAATTTTTTTTGCGCGTTGGCGGAATTTATTTTTGCAAAAATTTCTTCGTCCAAAAAATTCACGCGAGAATAAAAATCGTCGGCATATTCGTACACGGCGCAAAGCATTTCTTCTTTGCCGGAAAAATAATTGTAAAGCGAGGCTTTTTTTATTTGCAAACTTTGCGCGATGTCCGAAAGCGAAACCGCGCCCATTCCGTCTTTAAAAGCGGAAAAAAGCGCCGCCTCGATTATCTTCGCGCGCGTGATTGATTTTCGCGACATTTTTATTGATACCAACGAACGTAGTCGATTTGCATTTGACATTCTTGCAAATCTTTCGGAATGTCGCCGCCGAGATTTCCGCCCATCGCCACGTTCATAATTATATAAAAATCTTTGTCGAACGGCCACGCCCGAAAAGCGTCCTCGCCTTCTTCGTGCGGATTTTCATACGACGAAAACGGAACGCCGTCGTAATACCAAGTGATCGCGTCTTCCGTCCAATGAACGGCGTAAGTGTGCCATTTTTTCGAGACGTTTTTCAAAACCGTGAATTCGCTGTGAATCGGATTTCCGCCGTAACCCGCGCGGCAATGAAGCGTGCCATAAGTTTTGTCGCCCCAAATGTTCGCCGAATATTCCATCACGTCGATTTCGCCACTTCGAGGCCATTGACCATATTCGGATTTGTTCGGCATCATCCAAAGCGCGGGCCAGCAACCTTTTTCTTCAGGAACTTTCGCGCGGAATTCTATGTAGCCGTAAGTGAACGCTTTTTTCAAACGCGAAAGCAAGCGCGCGCTCGTCCATTTGCCGTCAATTTTTTTCGCCTTGATTGTGAGCGCGCCGTTTTTCACAAAAGAATTTTCCCTGTCCTTCGTGTAATTTTGCAATTCGGAATTTCCCCATCCATGCGCGCCCGTATTGTAATCCCAATTTTCAGAATTCACTTCGTCGCCATCTCCGTCAAATTCATCAGACCAAACGAGCGTCATCGATTTCACAAATTCCGGAGTCGTGCTTTTTTTTCCGCAAGAAAAAAACATTGCCGAAGCGAGCGCGATTAAAAAAATAAATTTTTTCTTTGAAAAAAAGTTTTTGAAAAAATTCAATTTTTCAAAAGTTTGATTTTTTCCGCGCGAACAAAAAATGCGGCAAACAGATTTTTGCAAAAAATTCGAAGTCGAAATTTGCCCGCCATTTTCGTGCCAAATTTTGATATTCATAAACATAAAATAATTATATCACAATTTTGAAAAAAATTTTTTAAAATTGAAATCTTTGCGAAAAAAATATTTGGAATGTTTTGAAAATGTTGCGAGATAAAAATTCCGAAAATTGAATTGCGATTTTGCAAGTGCAACTAGTCAAAGAAATGGAAATTCGTTAGAATTGAATTATGTCTAAAATCGTTTGTTTTGGCGAATTGATGTTGCGGCTCGCGCCCGAAGGATATGAGCGTTTCGTGCAGGCGAAAAAGCTGAATGTCGAATTCGGCGGCGCGGAAGCGAATGTCGCAATTTCGCTTGCGAATTATGGCGCGAGCTGCGCGTTCGTGACAAAACTTCCGCAAAATCAATTGGGACAAGCCGCGCTGAATTCTTTGCGCCGTTACGGAGTGGACGTTTCGTTCGTGGCGCGTGGCGGCGAACGGCTTGGAATTTATTTTTTGGAAAAAGGCGCGGCGCAGCGTTCGAGCCTTTGCATTTACGATCGCGCGCATTCTTCGTTTGCAGAATCTTCGCCGAACGATTATAATTGGGAAAAAATTTTTGCTGGTGCAAAATGGTTTCACATTACGGGCGTCACTCCCGCGCTTTCCAAAAATTGCGAATCGCTCGCTTTGGAAAGTTGCAAAGAAGCCAAACGTCTTGGACTGAAAATTTCCTGCGACTTGAATTATCGAAGCAAATTGTGGTCCACGCAAAAAGCAAAAAAAGTCATGACGGAAATTTCAAAATATGTCGATCTTTGCATCACGAACGAGGACGACTTGAAAAATGTTTTTGGCATCAAGACAAATCACACCGACACCGATTCGGGAATCATCGATGTGGAAGCGTACAAAAAATCAATTTTGGTCGCCGCAGAAAAATACGGATTTTCGCAAATCGCGCTCACGCTGCGTAAATCCATTTCCGCGAGCAAAAACAATTGGAGCGCGATTTTTTTTGACGGCGAAAAAATTTTCCAAAGCCGCGCATACGACATCGACATCGTGGAACGAGTCGGTTCGGGCGACGCTTTCGCGGCCGGATTGATTTTCGCGCTGAACGAAAATTTTTCGGCGCAGGACGCTTTGGAATTCGCGACGGCGGCGGGCTGCCTCAAGCACAGCGTCGAAGGCGATTTCAACATGGTGAGCGCAGAAGAAGTGCAACGCCTCGTTCATTCGTCGGGCAGCGGGCGAGTGGTTCGTTGAAATTTTAAAATGAAGTTTTGATAAACGCGCCGCAAAAATTGTGCGGCATTTTGTCATGTCAAGTTCGCGCTTTGTCCGAACTTGCTCGATTTTACGCGCGCGTCGTACACGCGCATTTTAAAAAGGCAATCTTGATTTTGAAAAATCGCTTGCCTTTTTTATGGGAGAAAAAAATGAAACAATTGACAAGTTCGCAGAGAAAAATCTTGAGTGCGGCGGCAAGCAAATTGAACGCGCTAGTGATTGTCGGACAAAACGGACTTTCCGACGGCATCGTAAAAAAATGCGCCGAGTGCCTCGAAAACCACGAATTGGTGAAAATCAAATTCAATGAATTCAAGGACGAAAAAAAATCGCTCACCGAAGAACTCTGCCAAAAAACCGACGCGGCTTTGGTGCGAATCATCGGAAACACGGCGATTCTATACAAAGAATCAAGCGACGAAGAAAAACGCAAGCATCTCATTTGAAGTTTTAAATTCAAAATCATCAGGGCGCATTTCGCCCGCGCCTCAACAAGTTTCGGCGCGGTCGAAACCGGGCTTGCTCCGGGGTTCGCCGTCTTGCGCGGCTCCGTTGCCTACGGCAGCCGCTACGCGCCCTCCGCATCCCTTGCGCAAAATCTCGCGAAGGCTTCAAAAAAATCGACAAACCAAATTTTGCGCCAAGAAAATTTATGCGACAATTTGGCGCATTTTCTTTGCGCAAAACAAAAACTGTGATATAATTTTCTTTATGAAAACTTTTTCAAAAGAAAATTTTAAATTTTTGTTTTGTGCGATTTTTCTCGTTTTGATTTTTTCTTGCGCGAAAAATCAAGGGCAAAAAATCGTGCGGCCGAATCAAGGCGTTTACTATTGCATTTTCATGCGCTCGTTCGCGGATTCGGACGGAGACGGAATCGGCGATTTGAACGGCATCGCTTCAAAATTGGACTATTTGGAAAATCTTGGCGTAAGCGGAATTTGGCTTATGCCGATTTTTCCGTCGCATTCTTATCACGGCTACGACGTTGACGACTACTACAATGTGAACGAAGAATACGGAACAATTTCCGACTTGCAAAATCTTTGCGCGAAATGCGCCGAACGCAGAATTGCGGTGATTTTGGATTTGCCGCTGAATCATTCTTCGGTCAACAACGAATGGTTTTTGCAATCAATTGACGAAAACAATCCGAAGCATTCTTGGTATCGCTGGGCGAATCCGCAAAAAAATCCGGACATAAATTTCAACGCGACGATTTGGCAGCACAAAGTTTGGAACAAGCGCGGCGAAAATTTTTACAGCGGACTTTACTTTGACGGAATGCCGGATTTCAATCACGATAATTTCGAAGTGCGCGACGAATTTAAAAACGTGATAAAATTTTGGATTGAAAATGGCGTGTCGGGATTTCGCTTCGACGCGGCGGGCCACATTTACAATTCGGCGAAACTTCCGTCGGGCGTGAAGGACGGTCAGGAACGCGCGCTGAATTTTTGGAATGAAATTTGCTCGTATGCGAAATCTGTCAAAGGCGATGTTTTTATGGTCGGCGAAGTTTGGGAATCGAACGGAATTCGCGCCGAATACATGCGCTCGATTCCTTCGACTTTTCATTTTGATTTGGGAACGAAAATTATCAACGCGATAAAAAATTCCGACGGCTCGAACAATGCGATTGCGGCCGGACTTTTCAACGACTACGAATTGTACGCGCAAAAAAATCCCGATTTTATCGATGCGCCATTTTTGACGAACCACGATCAAAATCGTTCGCCGCTTCAATTTAAAAATGACGAGAACTGCGTCAAACTTGCCGCCGCGATGTATTTGTTTTTGCCGGGAATTCCGTTTGTTTACTACGGCGAAGAAATCGCGATGAACGGCGCGAAGCCCGACGAGCAAATTCGCACGCCTTTCATTTGGTCGAGCAAATCGCAGGAAAAAATGCAGGCAAATTGGATTGATTCAAAATACAACGCGAAGACGAAGGGCGCGGCCGAGCAACTCAAGGACAAAAATTCCGTTTTGAATTTTTACAAAAATGCGATTCATTTTAGAAATTCGAACGAAGTTTTTTCGCGTGGAAAATTTCTTCCTTACGAAACGAAAAATTCGAAAATCACTTCTTGGACTTTGGAACAAGACGGAAAAAAAGTTTTCGCATTTTTCAATTTGGCAGACGACACGCAAAAAATCGCGCGGCCGGAACAAAGCGAAAATTTCAAAATTCTTTTTTCTTCGAATCCGCGCGACGCGAAAATTTCCGAAAACGAAATTTCGCTTCCTCCGAAAAGCGCGGTGATTTTCGGAAATTGAATTTTTAAAATCCACACTAAAATTGTGTGCGGATTTTAACTTCGAGTTTGCGTTGCAAACTCGCTTATTCACGGCAGTTTCTCACTTCGTTGCGAAACTGCGTTTTCAACAACTTCCGAATCTGAAGATTCAGAAGTTGTTGAAATTTAAGGAATTTTTAAAATTGGCGACGCGGACGAAATTGATTTTAAAAAATTAGTCAAGGAAAATTAAAAATGAAAGGCACGAAAATTATCGGCGACGCCGGCGAAGAACGTGCGGCACAATTTTATCGTGAACGTGGCTTTGAAATTGTTGCGAGAAATTTCCGCTCCGAACACGGCGAGATTGACATAATCGCGAAAAAAGGCGAAACGCTGGTTTTTGCGGAAGTGAAAACTCTTCCCGGCGGAAATTTCGAAATGCTTGCGCACGAATTAAATTCCACAAAACGCCGAAGAATTATAGAAAGTGCTAAACGTTTTTTGCAAAATCATCGAAAATATAATAACAACATCGTGCGTTTTGACGCGGTTGTGGTGGATATGCCGGGCGTTGCGCCAGTTTATCTTATTGAAAACGCATTTTCGGAAAATTAAAGATGAGCACTTTTTTAAAGTTCGACGTTCAGAGAAATTACGACCAAGAAATAGAAAATCTTTCCCCGCGGCTTTTGGAATTGCGCACGAAAATTCATGACGTGAATTATCTTGACAACGCAATCAACAGAATCGCCTACATTTTGAGCAAAAACCTTATTGACAATTCCGAAGAATTGCAGTTAAATTCAGAAGAATATTGATTTTTTTGGATGAAACTATGGGAAGAAATGAAAGACGAAATCGCTCGCGCGGAAAAAATTGGAACGAAATTCGATCGCGCGGCGAGCAGCGGCGTTTTTTGCATGCGGAAAGTGCGGAAGAAATTGCCGCGAACGAAAACGCAATCCGCGAATTCAAGGCGCGCGAAAATATTTGCCCCGCTTGCGGAAAATCCATTGCCGACATTGCGGAAGCCATCGCCGACAAATCCACGGGACTTCCGATGCATTTTGACTGCGTTTTGGAAAAACTCCGCGCTGCGGAAAATCCGCGTGCCGGTCAGCAAGTGGCTTACATTGGCCAAGGCCGATTCGCCGTCATAAGTTATGTGAATACGCGCGATTTTAGAATTGAAAAAATCATTGAATGGGAAGACAGAAACGCTTCGATTTCGTGGCGCGGGGAAATGGCGGATTTGTATTCAAAAGTAAAATAATTTCGCTAACTACTTGCTTTTTTTTTTCGAATGTTATAGAATGAAAATACGCCGGAGTGGTGGAATGGTAGACACGATAGACTCAAAATCTATTGAGGGCAACTTCGTAAGAGTTCAAGTCTCTTCTCCGGTATAAAAAAGGTTCATCAAAAAAGCATCCTAGAAAAATTGAATTTTTCAGGATGCTTTTTTATTTTTTATGGCGAATGTTTGATGAGCAAAATTTCATTGCATTGCGCGATAAAATTTTCGTGATGAAAATTCTCGCAAGCTCTAATTCAAAATTATTTTTTATTTATTCGCGCGACAAATTCATCGAACAAAAAATTCGTGTCGAGCGGACCGCCGCTTGCTTCGGGATGAAACTGCACGCTGAACGCCGGAATGTCCGTGTACTCGATACCTTCGCAAGTACCATCGTTCGTGTTCACAAAACTCAATTTTGCGCCGCTTGGCAGACTTTCATTGTCCACGGCGTAACCGTGATTTTGGCTTGAAATGTAGACGCGGCCGGTGGAAAGTTGCTTTACGGGCTGATTCGCGCCGCGATGTCCATATTTCAATTTTGTGGTTTTTGCGCCGCGAGCGAGAGCGAGCATTTGATGTCCCAAACAAATTCCGAAAATCGGCTTTCCGCTTTCGGTGAGCTTTTTGATTTCGCTGATGATTTGCACGTTGTCGGATGGATCGCCAGGACCATTTGAAAGCATGATTCCGTCGGGATTCATCGCGAGAATTTTTTCCGCAGTCGTGCCGCATTCCACGGTTTCCACTTCAAGCCCGCGCTTCAAAAGCTCGCGACGAATATTTCCTTTCGCGCCGAAATCCCAAAGCACGACTTTTTTTCCTTTGCCGCCGCGCATCGCTTCTTGCGCGTCATTTATTTTCGTGCCGTCCGTTCGTATTGGAACTGCGCGGTACGCCGCGCTTTCGGCAAAAACTTTTTCGGCGGATTTTTCGATTTTCGTGCAATCAAGCGAAACGCTTTTCACCGCGTTTTCAATTTTATAGGATTTTATTTTTTGCAAAAGTTTTTCTTTCTCTGAAGCGTTTTCGAGCGCAGCCATCGCGGATTTCGCTTCTTCACTTTCGCCGCAAATTATCATTCCGTTCATCACGCCCGCTTCGCGCAAAATTTTTGTCAGCCGTCGCGTGTCAATTCCGTAGAGTCCGGGAATTTCATTTGACTTCAAAAATTCATCGAGATTTTTTTCGCCGCGAAAGTTGCTCGGATTTTCGCACCACGAACGAACGATGTAGGCGCGCGCGTGAATTTTCGCGCTTTCAAAATCGTCTTCGATGATTCCGTAATTTCCGACAAGCGGAAAAGTTTGCGTGATGATTTGTCCGAAATAACTTGGATCGGTGAGCGTCTCCAAATAGCCGGTCATTCCAGTCGTAAAAACGATTTCGCCCACGGCGCATTTTTGCGCGCCGAAACTTTTTCCTTCAAATACGAGTCCGTTCGCGAGAACAAGAAATGCTTTGTTGTCCATATCAAAATTCCATTATATCGAATTGCGCAAAATCTTGCAAGTGATTCCGTGGCTTTCGCTGAAAATGATTTCATTTGCGTGAGCGGAGTTGCGAATTTATTTGTTCTAATTGAAATTGCAATTTGTATTTTTTGCGAAAAGCACTTGACACAATTTGTGATTTTATGATAAACTTATTCTACGCTTAAAAAGCGTTGCTCCCTTAGCTCAGTCGGTAGAGCAACGGACTGTTAATCCGTGTGTCGCTGGTTCAAGCCCAGCAGGGGGCGTTTTCATTTCATTTTGATTTGACTGGCGAAATGCTGTGTCAATTGTGAACGCTTTGTTTCTATATAATTTCATCACGCAGAATTTTATTAAATTGGAATTAAATTCCTCTACTATAAATTCATTTGAAATTTTACAATCAGCATTTTCGCTTCCGCATGCGTCTGACTTTGCGGCATCCATTGCGGGGCAAAGCCCTGTGTGCAAAAGCGCGGCGCTGTCGCATGCTTTTGCCGCCGTGCTTTTGCTTGGCGCACCGTTGCGCGTCACGCGTTGTCCAGCGCCTGCTTCAAGTCCGCAATCAAATCTTCCTTGCTTTCAAGACCGCACGAAAAGCGCACCAGACCCGCGGGAATCCCTGCCGCCGCGAGCTGCTCGTCGGTCATTTGCCGGTGCGTGCTGGTCGCAGGATTGAGGCAGCAGCTCCGCGCGTCCGCGACGTGCGTTTCGATTGCTGCCAGCTTCAGCGACTTCATGCATTTCTGCGCCGCATCGCGTCCGCCTTTCAGCTCGAATGAGACCACGCCGCAGCCGCCGTTCGGAAGATATTTCTGGGCGAGGGCGAAATACTTGTTTCCGCGCAAGTGCGGGTAATGCACCGCCGCGACTTTCGGATGCGCCGCCAAGAATTCCGCCAGGGCTTGGGCGTTTTCCACGTGACGCGCCATCCGCACGTGGAGCGACTCCAGCCCCAAATTCAGGATGAATGCGCTTTGCGGTGACTGTGTGCAGCCAAAATCGCGCATGAGCTGCGCGGTGCATTTCGTGATGAACGCGCCCGCCTTCCCGAATTTTTCGGCGTAGGTGATTCCGTGGTAGGAATCGTCGGGTGTGCAGAGGCCGGGGAACTTTTCCTTGTGCGCCATCCAGTCGAAATTCCCGGAATCGACGATTGCGCCGCCCACGCACGCGCCGTGGCCGTCCATGTATTTGGTGGTGGAATGCGTCACGATGTCCGCGCCCCACTCAATCGGGCGGCAATGCACCGGGGTGGGGAACGTGTTGTCAACGACGAGCGGCACGCCGTGAGCGTGCGCCACTTTCGCGAATTTCTCGATGTCAAGGACGGTGAGCGCGGGATTTGCGATTGTCTCGCCGAAAACGAGCTTCGTGTTCTCGCGGAACGCCGCATGCAGCTCTGCCTCCGAAGCGTCTGGCGAAACGAACGTGACCTGAATGCCCATTTTCGCCATCGTGACGGAAATCAAGTTGAACGTGCCGCCGTAAATCGACGAAGATGCCACGATGTGCCCGCCGTTCTCGCAGATGTTGAACATCGCAAAGAAATTCGCCGCCTGTCCGCTCGACGTGAGCATCGCGGCGGCGCCTCCCTCAAGCGCGGCAATCTTTGCCGCCACAAAGTCGCACGTGGGATTTTGCAGGCGCGAATAAAAATAGCCGCTCGCCTCCAAGTCAAAAAGCCGCCCCATGTCCTCGCTCGTGTCGTATTTGAACGTGGTGGACTGCACGATAGGAATCTCGCGCGGCTCGCCGTTTTTGGGCGTATAGCCCGCCTGAACGCATTTTGTTTCGATTTTCATGGATAAAAAATATCATGGATTCGCGAAAAAATCAAGGGCGTGAAAATTGTGCGCGCGTGAAAAAATCGCTTCCGTAAAGGGCTTCAAAAATAAATAAAATTCATGCTGGGAATTTTTATAATATGACAAAAAAATGTCATATTTATATGCTAGAATGTTTGCAAGAAAAATATTATTCAAATGCGCGTTGGAACAAATTAAAAAAAACAGCGTTGCGCATTTTTGAAAGAAACAAAAAGCGCGAAAAAAAGTGGAACAAAAATTTTCGCTTCTGCGAGCGTGCATCTTATTTCGCGAAGCCTTGCGACAAATTGTGCACTTGTCGTTTTTTTACTTTTGCTTTTTTTCAAGTTCGATGCAAAGTCTGTCGATTATGTCGGCGGCGACTT
>CAZZFL010000003.1:0-11512 GCA_964653395.1 uncultured Treponema sp.
TGGTGCGATATTCGATTGCGCGGAACGCCGCCACCACGAAATGCTGGTATTCTGCGGATGCGGTTTTTGACCAAGAATCGTCGGTGATATTCATGAAAACTTCCGCGCCCATTTTGTGGAATGGGCCGCAAATGTCGGAAAATGCGTCTTCAAAGCAAATCGGCGTGGCAAGCCTTGCTCGCGCGGATTTTTCTCGGTTCGAAATCGGCTCTTCCATGTCGATTATTTTGAAAGATGGAAATGCTTTTTTTTCTTCGGAAGAAATTTCAATGTCGAACAAAACGAATTCTTCGCCGGGAGTCCAGCCGTTTGAAATTCCAGAAACGCGATTCATCATTTTTTTTACGATTGGATATTCAATTCCTGGAATCACTTCGGCGAACGGAACAAGATGCGTCTTTCCGTAGAAGCCTCTGAAAAAGCCGTTTCGGTCGAACATCAGCGCGGCGTTTGCCGATTGTCCTTTTTCTTCGTCGAGCACGTATGAGCCGCCAATCAGAAACGGAATCTGTGCGCGGCGGATGAAATCCACGAGCGGCTCTTCTTCGGGGCGAAGGGCGTAGCGTATGTAGGATTCGGGAAAAGAATGCCGCAGAACGGCTTCGCTCCAAACTACGATGTCCGCGTTTTTTCCGCGTTTTGAAAATTCGTCGATTCCTTTTTGGGAAAGTTCCATTGAAATTCGGATTGCCTTGTCATCGCTTCGCAAAGTCCATGGGTCGCGATTTTGCTGGACAAGCACGGCGTTCAGCGTTTTCAAGACTGGGCGGCTTTGGCACAGGCGGAACGCGCCATACAAAAGAAATCCCGCGAGCAAAGCGAGCGCGCATTTTTGAATGTTTGATATTTTCGCGCCACGATTTTTTTCGCCGAATGAAATCGCGCTTTCCGCAAGAGTTCCTGCGATGAACGCGAACAAAAAACTGATTCCGTATGTGCCGAAAATGTCCGCGCTTTGCATCAAGGCTTTTGCGCGGAACGCGCTCATCGAAAGCGTTCCCCAAGGATATGCCAAAAATCCTGTGGATTTCGCCCATTCGTAGACAATTCTTGTGGAGGCGAACCAAAACACTCTGAATTCCCGCGATGAAAAATCGCAGGAAATTTTAAACCGAAATTTTTGAAGGCGATTTGATTTTTGTAAAATTCCGATTGATTTTCCGAACGGCGCGAAAAAAAGGCATCCTGCCATCGCCCCGATGCATGCCGTTCCGATTGCCGACGCGCCAAGCGTGAAAATCGCGAAATCCTTGAAATTCGCAAGCCAAAAACTAGAGAGAATGTGCGTCACAAGCGCGTCAAGCGCGAAAATTCCTGCGGCATTTTTGTATGAATTCGCGCTTTTTGCGGCGATGTAAAGCGGAATGAGAGCCGTCATTCCGAAAAAAACTGAGCCAAAATGAAATATTTCGTTCGGAATTGCAAGCGCCGTCAAGATTCCCGAAAAAAAAGAACAAAAAACTTGAAAAAATCCGCCCAACATGATATAATACTCTAATGTGTTTTGGATGAAAAATCAAGGTTTGTTATGGAAAATATGGTGAAAAATATTTGCGAGGCGCACAAAAAGGAATACGGCGAAGTTCCCAAGACTGTTATTTCAACGCCTGGTCGCATTCACATAATGGGCGAGCATTCGTGTTGGTTTTTCAAGGACAAAACCCTTTCTTTGGCAGTGAACATGAATGTCTATGTCGCGATTTCTCTTCGCGAGGACAGTCTGCTGAAATTTTTTTTCGTGCAGCTTGACGAGCGGCGGAAATCCGACATTTCGAACATAAAGCAGAAAAAAGAAGACCGCTGGGCGAATTCTCTCAAGGCGATTATTCAGGCGTACCTTGCGATGGGATTCAAACTCGGCGGAATGAATTTCACAATTTATACGGAAATTCCGTTTTCTTCCGGATTCGGCATCAATTCCGCTGTAAAAGTTGGTTGCGCGCTCGCCGTGAAAAAGGCTTTTCGGCTGAATTGCTCGGACGCGCGACTTTTGCAAGTTTTGGAAATGGCCGCCCGGAATTTTCTCAAAGCAGACAATCTCATTGCCGACAATTTTGTCGCGCTTTATTCGGAGCCAGGCTCGTTCGTCCTCACGGACTATTCGAAGCAGACCTATGAAAACGTTCCGTTCAATTTCGGCGGCTACAAAATTCTTCTCACCGATGCCGGCGTTCCGCGTCAAAAAATTTGGGAAGAAGAAACCGTCCGTGAAATGGAAAACGCGCTTTTGCTCGGCGACCTCAAAGACAGGAAGCGCGGCGTTTTGGGCGGCTGGATCTACAACACGAATCCCACTGAAATGAACGAAGAACTTTCCGTGGTGAGCGAAGACATGCGGCGAAAACTTTTGTACATAATCTACGAGCACGGCTGCATTTTGGACGCGGTGGACGGAATAAAAAAAGGCAAGTTCACGAAATTCGCGCGCGCGGTGAACAAAAGCCACTCTTTGCTCCGCGAAAATTATAATGTTTCTTGCCCGGAAATCGACTGGATTCTAAAGCGCGTTGGCGAGCTTGAGCCGAATTTGCAGGACATCCGCGAGCCCGTGACTTGCGGACGCATAATTGGAAAAGGCTTCGGCAGATGTATCTACGCCTTCATAAGAAATGGCGACGTCGAAACTTACAAAAAAAATCTTTCGGGTTACGAGCGCATTTTCGGATTCACGCCGATTATGTATGAAGTGAAGGGCGCGAAGGGCGCGCATTCGGTGCGTGTCAATTGACATTGGCGAAAAAGGTTTGGTTTTATGAATTTGCTTTTGACTAATGACGATGGATTTTCCGCGCCGGGAATAAACGCGCTGAAGAGGCGGCTTCTTTCGGACGGGCACAACGTCATGGTTTTCGCGCCTTCTGAAAATCGGAGCGGCGCGAGCCATTGCATAAATTTGGGAAGCGGTGTGGAAGTGCGGAAAATCAGCGAGAGCGAATACACTTGTTCGGGAACGCCCGCCGACTGCGTGATGGCCGCGCTGAAAAGCGGCGTTTTTCCGAAAATCGACCTCGTGCTTTCTGGAATAAACCAAGGCCCGAACATCGGCATCGACATAGTTTATTCGGGAACATGCGGCGCGGCGCGTCAGGCGGTTTTCATGGGCACTCCTTCGGTCGCTTTGAGCGTGATGGTGGAAGAGCACGACGGCGAGCCTTTTTCTCCGCGCGAAAAATATTTTTATTCGGCGATGGCGGATTTCGCCGCGAAAAATCTTGAGAATTTCGCGAAAATGTGCGTGGTGGCGGACGGAATGTCCATGCCTGAAAATCCGTGCGTCTTCGTCAACGTGAACGGAATTTCACAGGAAGAGCCGTACAAGGCGGCGCATTTTTCGGGAATCTCGTTCCGCGAATACGCCAACGACAGCATAACTTTCGTGCCGAAATCGGACGGAATTTTCGAGCGAAAATTTTCAGGCGGAAAAGTGATTTCCTCGTCGCGAAAATTTTCGGATTATGACGCGCTTCGCGAAGGCGCGGTTTCCGTGACGCGGGTTTTCGCCGAACAATTGGACGCAGGCGCGATGGATTCAATTATTTTCAATTTTTGATTGACAATCTGCGAGTAATATTTTATTCTATTGTTAGGGTGGATTTATGGGGAATTCAGTTTTGTCAGAGGGAATCTCGCTTTACGCCAAAAAGGAATACGGCGACGCGCTCGCATTTTTCCTTTCGCTTTCCGAGGGCGCGGACGTGGACGGGATGGATTTGGCATACTACATCGGACTTTGCTACGCGCGGCTTGAAAGGTACGACGACGCGCTTTTGTATTTGGAACAAGTGGTGACGAACGGCCATGACTACGATCGCATTTTGCAGTGCCGCTACATTCTCGCGATAATCTATGTGAAAAGCGGAAGAATGCGTTTGGCGGATTTCGAGCTGAACAAACTTTTGGAAAGCGGCTACAACACCGCGAACGTGCTTTCTTCGCTCGCGTATCTTCATTGGGAAAATAAGGATGTGGACGCTTGCCTCGACTTTTATTCGCGTTCGCTCGAAGAGGACACGAACAATGTCACGGCTTTGAACGGAATGGGCTATGTGCTTGCCGAAGAAAATCGCGACTTGTCGCTCGCGCTCAGCTGCTGCAAGCGGGCCGTTTCGAATTCTCCGAAAAATCCCGCGTGCCTTGATTCGCTCGGCTGGGTTTATTTCAAGCTGGGACTTTTGGACGAGGCGAAAAAATATTTGTTCGAGGCGAAAAAATTGCTTCCCGAAAACGAAATCATAAAAAGGCATGTCGATTTGTTCGAAAAGGTTGTGGCGGAGGAATGAAAAAGTCGTTCGTTTTTTTGCTTGTTTTTTTTCTCGCATTTTCGCAAAACGCGCTCAACGCGCAGCGAGCCGAAAATTTGTTCGAGGATTCTGCCAACAACTCTTCGCGGAAGCGCAGCGCGGAGGCGGGATTCGCCGAAGAGGAATTTCGCAGGGGCGTGCAGTCGTTCTATCGCGGCCAGTTCAATGACGCGATATTGCAGTTTGAAAAGGCGCTTTCTTATTTGCCCGACGAAAATCTGATTTTGGATTGGCTCGGAAAATCTTACTTCCGCGCGGGACTTGAAGGCACCGCGTTGGAGCAATGGCAGTTCGCGCATGACGCGGGCTACGGTGGAATTCTTTTGGAAAACAAAATCGAAGTCGTCCGGGAACGCCGCGTGAACGCTTCTTCGGAAATGTCGCCGCGCTACACGGAAACCGGAAGTTATGTCGGAACGAATTCCACGGAAAACGGAAATTTCCAAGTGTTCGCTTCGCCCACTTCGGTTCTTGCCAATCACGACGGGACGATTTGGGTGGCCGCCTACGGGAGCAACGAACTTGTCCTTCTCGACATAAACGGAAATGTCGTTCGTCGCATCACCGGCCCGCTCAACGGATTCGATCGTCCGCTCGACGTGATTCGTTCTTTTGATGGAAAAATTTTGGTGAGCGAGAGCGCGGGCGACAGAATCGCGGTTTTGAATGAATCTGGATTTTTCGAAAAATATATCGGCGAAAAGGGCAGGGGCGTCGGGCAGTTTGTCGGGCCTCAATATTTGGCGCAGGATTCTCTCGGAAACATTTACGTTACCGACTTCGGAAATTCGCGCGTGGTGGTTTTCGACAAGGACGGAAACGGCATCTTTGATTTTGGCCGCCGTTCCGAGGATTTTGCGGGGCTGAAAGGACCCACGGGAATCGCCATAAAGGACGGACGCGTTTTTGTCGCCGACTGCGTTCGCGGCGCGGTCTACGAATTCGACTTGAGCGGGAACTACGAAGGCGTGCTCGTTCCGGAACAGACTTTTTCTTTTCCCGAAGCGTTGAAATTTTCCGCGGACAAAGATTTCATTATCGTTTCCGACAGAAACCGAATTTTTTCGATTGACTTGGGAACGGGCGCGGTTTTTGAAAACGCGTTCACCGGCAACGCGCCCGCCAGAATCACTTGCGCGCTTCCCGATTTCAACGGAAATATTTTGGCGAGCGATTTCAAGAACAGCGAAATCTACATAATGTCGAAGATGACGGAATTGCTCGGCGGACTTTATGTGGAAATTTCGCGAGTGAACGCGGAGCATTTTCCGAAAATTTTTATCGAAGTGAACGTGCAAAATCGGATGCGGCAGCCTGTGATGGGACTTCGCGCCGAAAATTTTTACATAAGCGAAGGCCGCCGCGCCGTCTCGAATTTGCGCTTTGAAGGAGCGGCTTCCGCCAATACGAGCGAGGACATCGCGATAATCATTGACCGCAACGTGGACTGTTCGGTTTACGGCGAAACTTTGAATCATGCCGTGCGCGAGATTGCCAGCGCGATGCAAGGCGTCGGAAAAATCACGCTCATTTCAAGCGGAAAAATTCCTGTTATGGAATATGAAGGCTCGCCGAACGGTCTTGTGAATTTTTCCCACACCGCGCTCAAATCGCCCGAAAGCGATGTTTGCTCGTTCGACCTCGCGCTCAGGATGGCGGCGAACAATTTGATAAATTCGGAGCCGAAGCGCGCGGTGATTTTTTTGACCGACGGAGTTTTTGTACAAGGCGCGTTTTCACGCTACGGACTTTCCGACCTTACTTCCTATTTGAACAACAATTGCATTTCGTTCAACATCGTGCAGCTTGAACAGGGCGCGCCCGCCGAGGAATTCAGCTACATTTGCAAAAACACATTCGGAAAAACTTATTACGTTTTCCGCCCCGAAGGTTTGGGCGGCGTAATCGGCGACTTGCTCGAAGTGCCGAACGGAATGTACCAGTTCAGCTATGAGTCGTCGTTGCAGACCGACATGGGACGCGCGTTTTTGCCTGTGGAAGTGGAAACGTACATCATGAACCGAAGCGGCCGCGACGAGATAGGATATTTCGCTCCGCTCGAATGATTTTTTTTGTCGGGCTTTTTTATAGAAATTTAAAATTGACGACAAATTCCTTCCGCCAATTTTAAATGGCGAGTTTCTTTCAGAAGCTCACATATATATTGCGAGTTCTCGCTTCGTTGCGAAATCGTGATTTCAATGATTTCGAAAATTAAAATTTTTGAAATCATTGAAAATTTACAGAGCGTTTAAAATTGTAGCTGAACAAGCGCGACAATTTTAACTTCGAGTTTCTTCAAAAACTCGTTTATCAAACGCGATTTTTCGCTCCGATACAAAATCGCGTTTTTAACAGTGAAGAAAGTTGAAACTTTCTTCACTGTTAAAAAATAAGGAGCATTTAAATGTTTCACAGCTCGACAATAAAGATAATCAAAAAAATTTTATCGCTTCTGTTAATTTCAGTTGTACTAATTTCAGCTATAGAAATTATAGGAACATTAATAGTGATTCATTATCATGGAAGACCTGTGACTTCTTGGCAAGAATACAATTTTTCATTCATGGAGAGACAGCAATTAAAAAAATGTGCGAAGAATTATGATTATGAGGCTGCCTATAAATTAGGAATGTACTATAAAAGGTTGACTCATGATGGCAAAAAAGCAACGGACTGGCTAAAGATTGCCGCCGAAGGTAATCATGTCGAAGCAAACAGAGAGCTTATAAAGTATGGACTTTTTTATAGCTCAAATGAAAACGACAAAATTTTGGAGGAGTGCGCTCAAAGACTAAGAGAGCGGGCATTGTCAGAAATGAAACCTGAAAATTTTTACATAAAAGATTTTGGATTGTAAGCAATGGTATACATGCACCACACTGGGATGTTCAGCACAAAAAAGGAGGTCATACCCGTGTTTACCCAAAAGACTGAAATAAAACCGCTTTCAAAATGGGGAGTGACCAGAGAAATAAGCAGACACTTTGCGTTTTATCCGTATTACATGCTTTTCGGGGATTACGAATCTTTGGACATAGCAACAGAAAGTTTGCCGTATGATTTTACATTTCAAAGGGTGGAAGTAATTGCGCCGCTTCAGGAAAGGAACTACGCCCTTGAAGAAAGGAAACGTATTTCTAGCGACTGCATGCGCACGATGAATTCGATTCTCGAAAAGGACTTGGAAAACAAACAAGTGCTTGTCATACACGACACGAGAAAGCCAATGAAATATATTCCTAGCTTCTTAAAAAAGGAAATCAAATGGATACGGGAACTCCTGCCGGAAATGACACGCTACAAAAACTGTTACGGGCTAAAGATATATGGCACAAAAAAAATTGAAAGCCTTTTAAAGCAAATTGCCGTGTCTCCTTTTTTGCTGTCATATGAAGACATAAATTTTATTCCCTATGGTGAGAATAATTTTTATACTATCAATCATCATTTAGATATTTTTAAAGTCGATTATACCGAAAAACCTGCAAGAGACAAAAATCTCCGTGCGTATTGGAAAATTGTCAATGGGAATTTGTGAAAAGCGCAGTGAGAATTTTGAGGCACAGCACCGCAAAATTCTCACTGCCTTTTTGTAAAATTCTCAGTGAGTTTTTTGAGACGCCACGCCACCTCAAACCGATGACGGCGGCGTTTTTATTCTTTCTTTTTTTTCTAGAAATCAGATACAATAAGTGAATTATTGCAATTCTCGTGTTTCTTGTGAAAACAATAAAATAGGGCAATGAAAAGAAAAGTAAATTTATTGCATATTTTGAAAGCGAAGACGGTTGTCACAACCTTGTGAAATTCGGCTTCTACAGAGCGAACGGCGTTAAAGATTATGTGTATTCATCTGATTGAGTTTCTGTTTTTTATGATTTCTGAATCTTGATTTGTCTTTCATATTGGAGCAAAACGACAAATTCCTTCCGCCAATTTTTATTCGAGCGAATCCATTTCGTTTGAAAGAAGTCGCGCTTTGTGGATTTTGATTTTCGGATTTTTTTGTTCCAATTTTAAAATCGATTTTTCCACGGCGCGTTTTTTCTTTTCGCCGAAATCAAAAAGTTCGTTTTGCGTCTCGCTGTCCGCGTCTTGCGTTTTGCCGACGGTGATTCCCAAAAGCCTGATTCCGCGACCGGCCTCGTATTTTTTTCGGAAAATATTTTTCGCGCGGCTGAAAAGGTCGTCCACGCTCGTGATGTTTTGCGAGGAAGTTTCGCGCGCGCTCACTGTCGTAAAATCGTCGTAGCGGATTTTCACGCACAAAGTTTTTCCGGTGATGTTGTGGCGCAAAAGGCGGAACATCAGTTGCTCGGACAAATTCAAAAGTGCGCCCTCGATTGCCTCCCAGTCCGAAAGGTCGTAGTCGTAAGTGGTTTCGATTCCGGACGAATGCGACTTTGCTTCTTCCAAAAATCCCGGCGGATCGATTCCGCGCACGACGTTGTAGAGGAAGTCCGCCTGCGCTTGCCCGAAAATGCTCGAGAGCAAATTCTTGCTGTGCGTTAAAATGTCGCGCGTCGAATTGAAGCCCGCTTCCTTGAGCCGCGCCAAAGTTTTCGCTCCGATTCCCCAGACTTTTTCAAGCGGCAAGTTCATCATGAAATTTTCTTCTTCGCCCGGAAGCACGGCCGTGAGGCCTTTGGGCTTTTGAAGTCCGCTCGCGATTTTCGCCACATAGTTCGAAGTGGCGACTCCGACCGAAACCGTGAGTCGAGTGTTTTCAAAAACTTTGTCCTGCAATTTTTTCGCCGTTTCCACGGGATCGCCGAAAAGCCGCGTCGTTCCGCTCATGTCCAAAAACGCTTCGTCGATTGAAATCTGCTTTACGTCGGGAGAAAAGTCCGAAAAAATGCGCATCACTTTTTCGGAAAAATCGGCGTAAGTCTTGTGGTCGCCTCGGACAAAAATCGCGTTCGGACAAAGCTCCACGGCGCGTGCGAGCGGCATCGCAGAATGGATGCCGAATTTCCTCGCCTCGTAGCTCGCGGTGGAAACCACGGCTCGCCTGTCGCCCGGAACGCCGCCCACGACGACGGGTTTTCCGCGCCATTGCGGATGGAGGAGCTGTTCCACGGAGGCGAAAAATGCGTCGAGGTCCACATGGAAAAAACATTTCGTTCCTTCGAAATTCATCGTGCACACTCTTTTAAATTTTTTCGGCGACATTTGTAATTTCGCCGCCGCTCGCCTTGAACGAAAAAATTTCCTTTTGGGCGGAATTGGAATTTTCGTTTAGAAAATACGCTTCGACAGTAATGTTCGAATTGTCGGAAAAATCAGGCGTGTATGTCACCGTCAAATTTTGCGGAGGATTTTCCGGCAGCAAAAATTCCGTGCGCCCGTTTTCATGCGAAGTTTCGTAAATCGAAAAGTATATGGGATTTTCGCTTTCGCCTTGAATGAAAATCGAATATCGTTCAGGAATTTTTTCCGAAGAAATTTTTATGCTGCGAATTTTTCCGCCGTAATATTCCGAATCGGAAATCGAAACCGAGGCGAGAACATTTTCGGCGGATTCTTCCACGCGCGCGAACGGCCGGACAGGTTCGACGTCCTTGAAAAAAATTCTGTTCAACGCGGAAATCGAAAAGAGTGAAATCACGATGATTCCGACTATGCTCGCGGTGCACGCGACCAAATAATATGCCACGGGTCTTTTTGCGGAACGCGCTCTGGAATTTACTTGGGCGAGGACGCGAAGCCAAAGAAGCCCGAGCGGAACCAACGCGAATCCCATGAAAATATTTTTGTCCAAAGAGCAGAAAACGAGTTCGGAAATTTTTCTCGCATCGGAGTAAATCAAAATCGAATAAAGCAGCGGCGCGAACGGCAGGAAAAAAATCGCCATGAAAAAATAAAGCGGCATCGTGCGCTTGGCGGTGCGGGAAAGAGTCAAAATCAAAAATTCAAATGCGAACAAAAAGAAAAGCGAAATGTCCACGCTCGTGAAAATGAAAACATTGAGAAGCGCGCTCAAGCTCAAAATATATTCGTAGATGTATGGAGTCAAATTTTTGTGCAATTTTATTTCAAGCGGATAAATCAAGGAGACCATGAAAAAAGGCAGCGACGCTTTTATCATGAACAAAAGCGCGATGTTTTTCGTTCCAGACTTTTGCAATGCGGTTATGAACATTTGTCCTAAAACCAAAGATGCAGTGATGAGCGCCGCCGTGACAAAAATCAGATACGTAGATTTGAGCGCGCTCTCTTTTATTTTTACGAGGCGGCGGCTTCTTTTCCTGAATATGAATTCAAAGTCGTTCAATGAAAAAATGCATAGCGTTATGAAAATCATGATCGCCGTGAGCGTCCGTCCTTCTGTGACCCAAAATAATTTCGAAAGAAATTTTACGGGAATGTAATGCCGGCTCCAATTGCCGCTTTCGGGAAGATGCACGTCGAGCAAGAAATTTTTTATCGCGCTCGCCTCGTTTTCGTAGCGCTCTTTTTCGGAAAGCAGACTCAGCATTACGGCAGGAATGTCCCGCGACAAAAACGCGGAAAGCCGCGCGTCGCTTTTTAGTATTCCGAGATTGTACAGCGAAAGAAACGTGTCGCCTGAAATCCTGTAGCCGAGTGACTCTTCTTCGAGGCTGGAACAAAGCGGACGCGTAAGGTAGAGCGGCGAAATTGTTTTTCCCGCCCCCGGCGTCACGCAAGTTTTTTTTGTGGCGCTGAAATCAAGCAAAAGCGCGTGAAGGTTTTGCGCGCCTTCCATCGTCTGGCAAAAAACTTCCGTGCCCATGGTTTTTTCGTTGCCGGAAATTTTTCGGACGTCGCCCGCCGTCAAAATGAAATTCAAGTCGAATTCGAATTCATTTTCCTTTGCGAAATCGAGCAGTTCCTTCAATATTTCGATTTTGTTCCACGCGTCTTCTTGCGTGAGCGCGACGACAAAAATGTTTTGCGACGGATTTTCTTGCGCCGGAAATTCGATTTGAATGTTGTATGGAAAATTTTCAAAGACCGCCGTGGAAAGCGGAATTTTTTTCGCCTTGCCAAAATTCATTTTTTCCAATTCGGCGAACAATTCGTTCGAAAGTTCCGCGCTTGATTTTTTTGAATCCGCATTGAAATTTTGCGCGAAAGTCCATTCATTTATATAGAAGAAAAGCGAGAAAATCGTCAAAATCTTAAAAAATTTCAATTTCATTTAAAATAAGATACAATTTATTTGTTTACATTTCAAGAGTTTTGTG
>CAZZFL010000003.1:11612-48164 GCA_964653395.1 uncultured Treponema sp.
CAATTTCATTTAAAATAAGATACAATTTATTTGTTTACATTTCAAGAGTTTTGTGCGATAATATTTAGTAGGGGTTGTTTTTTTTATTCGTGCGGAGGGTTTAATGCCTCGACGTTCTGCGTCGTAATGAAGGGTGTAAACTCCGACTGCGATAACTTATGAGAACAACAATGCCGATGTTCTGCGTTGGAGTTTGTTGATTACGGAGTAAAATAAAAGATGTCTGCCGGGAAAAAATTTATGCTTGAATTGCCGCTCAAGGTGATACTTACTGAGGGAGGCACTTCAAATTTCATCAGCCACAAGAAAAAACTTCTCAGAATAAAAATGGCCGACAACACCGAGGAATACGGAATCGTGTTGAACCAATTTTCGCCGCAGTCGATTCAAAATATGATTTTGATTGACTACATTTCCAAACTGGAAATTTCAATGTCGGAATTCGGCTCGAAGCGGCAGGAAATTATGGATCTTTGCAAATTGATGGTCTACTCCGTGATGTATAAGCAGTTTGACAAGGAAATTTTCAAAGGAATCATAGACACTAATTGTGTTCGCAAACATAACCGCACGCATGCCGGAAATTTGATTGACGAAAAGACGCACATTTCCGACAAGCAGCTTCGCGCGGAACTTTCGGGAAAGAACGTTTTGATTGACCAAATCCGCAAGGCTATTTTAAGCCCGATTTGGAAAAGCGTGATGGCCAACAAAGAATATTCCATGGAAGAGAAAAATGTCTATTTCTTGATGAGCGAAAAATTCATGAACCGCTTGAGCCTTCTTAATTGGCACATTTTGGTTTTGTTTCATAAGGATGAAAATTTCAGCGAGATTGTGAGCCAGACGCGGAAAATTCTTTCGCGCTATATGGACAAGTCGCGCGTCGCCGACTACATTTCCACGATGGTCATGGAATTGGCTCTCAACAGCGAAAATACAAACATCACGAAAGAAGCCAAAAAAATGTTTCCCGGCCGTGAAGATTTGAATATGCTCATTCTCGATCCTGAAACGCGAATGAAAATCGTGCGCGCGCTCGAAGCGAAACGTCAGCTTGTTTTCATTTCATGGAAATTGGGAGGCGGCTCTACTTCGATTGGAAAGCAGGGAAGGCTGCAAATCACGCTTTACAATAGATCCGACGAATTTCAGGAAATCAAGTCCACCGTGGATTCTGCGGCGAATGCAAAGGCGAACAAAAAGTCGCTCGTGGATTTCTATCGCGATATACCGGCTGGCGAAGAAGGCACGGATTTGGGAATGTACTATCTTTCGTACCTTGAAGATGCCTGCAAAAAAGTCAACGTCAAGTTTGATTCTCTCGTGAATCAATTTGCTTCGAACGATCTTATAGTCATTACGCTGACTTTCAGCTTTTAGTATGGAAAAGCCGCCGCCTGAAAAATTCAGTTTTGTCTCGCTTTCATTTTTTGTATTTTGCTTCGCGCTTTTTTCGTGCGCAGAAAATTCGATTGCAATCGCATCGGCTGATTCGAAAATTGTTTTCGACTTCGAGGACGAAAAAAATTCCGCGCAGCGTCTTTCGGTTTTCGTGCGGCCTTCTTCAAATGTTCGCCGAATCGAAAACATCGATGTGAAATTTTCCGACGGAAACGAAACGTATTATTGGAAAATCGAAAATCCGATTTTGATTCAGTCTGGCAAAGAATCTTGGGCGGGGTATTCGCATTTGGAAGCGTCCGCGAATTTGAAAAAATTTCCAAAGGGCAGTTACGATTTTGAATGCGTCGATGCGGCAGGAAATTCCGCAGAGGGAAAATTTTTCGTTGACTACGATGAAAATTTGTCGGGCGGATTTTTGGCAGAAAAATTTTCCGGCGAAAGATGGAGCGAGCGAATCGCGGTATATTCTGAAATCGGCGAGCTTTTGCATTTTTCAAAAAATGAAAAAAATTATGGCGATGAAAAATTTTTTCAAGACATAAAGGATTCGAAATTTTTGCGGCATGTTTATCAGGCGCAGAATGTGATTTGCCTTGGACCGAAAGTTTTCAAGGGAGGGGTGGACGAAAATGGGCAGTGAAGAATTTTCCGCCAGTGAAAATTTTTACCGCACGATAAAAACTTATGTGTTGCGGGCCGGTCGTATGACGGGCGCACAGCAGCGCGACTACAATGAGCTTGAGCACATTTGGTGCATTCCTTACGAGGAAAAACTTTTAAATTTCGTGGACATTTTCGGAAACACAAATCCGATTGTCGTGGAGATTGGCTTTGGGATGGGGGCGGCCACCGTCGAAATCGCGAAGGCGAATCCGAACGTGAATTATCTCGGCATCGAAGTGCATCGTCCGGGAGTGGGGCGCGTGCTCGGCGAAATCCGCGCGAATGATTTGAAGAATTTGTTTTTGATTGAGCACGATGCGCTCGACGTTTTGAAAAATATGATCGGCGAAAATTCCGTGAACGGCTTCCACATTTTTTTTCCGGATCCGTGGCCGAAAAAAAAGCATCACAAGCGTCGTCTCGTCCAGCGTCCGCGCACGGAACTTCTCGCGCAAAAATTGTGTCAAGGCGGATTCGTTTACATGGCGACGGACTGGGAAGAATATGCCGAGAGCGCGCTCGAAGAACTTTCGGCGACTCGCGGTTTGAAAAATAAATTCGAAGGATTCGCTCCGCGTCAGTCTTGGCGGCCAGTGACGAAATTCGAGCGCAAGGCGCTTGATGCGGGACGCGAAATTCGTGAGCTTTATTTTGAAAAAATTGAGGATGAATGATGGCTGATTTGTTCGATGTTGATGCTGCTTCAAAAAAAAGCGAAAAATCCGTTCGCGTGAAGGAACTCTCGCGTCTCGTAAAAAAATATCAGGACTCGTATTATAACGGCGAGGCGGAAATCAGCGACGCGGAATTCGATTCGCTTTGGGACGAATTGAAATCGCTCGATCCGCAAAATCCGATTTTAAAAAAAGTCGGCGCGGATTCCGGCAACTTTCCGAAGGCGCGTCATGTCATGCCGATGGGAAGTCAGGAAAAGGCCGCCGATCCAGAGCAATTTTTTGCGTGGGCGAAAAAACATTCCTACGACGAATATTTGGTGGAATACAAACTTGACGGCGCGTCGCTTGAATTGCAGTACGAAAATGGAAGGCTTGTCCGGGCGGTGACCCGCGGCGACGGAACGATTGGCGACGACATAACTGTGAACGCGAAAAAAATGCGCGGCGTGCTTCAAATTCTAAAAGGCGAAAATTCATCGTCGTTTACGGGCGGAGTGCGCGGCGAAGTCATAATGACGCATTCGACGCATAAAAAATTTTTTTCCGACAAGGCGAACTGCCGCAATGCCGCGAACGGCTTGATGAAGCGCAAGGACGGGGAGGGGGCGGAGCACCTCGAACTCATTTGCTACGACGCTCTTTCGACGGATGGAAAAAATCCTTTTTCCGATGAGGAAGAAAAAATCGAATGGCTTTTGCAAAACGGATTTTCCACCGTGCCGCTTTATATCGCGAAGAACGCCGAAGATGTCGTGAATTATCGAGCCGAAATCATGGAAAAGCGCGCGTCGCTTGAATACGACATCGACGGGCTTGTGGTAAAAGAACGCGCGATTGATTTTGCCGATGCCAGCCGCGCGCGTCCCGAACGGCAGATCGCGTTCAAGTTTTCGCTTGAAGAAGCCGTTTCCATTGTCAAGGAAGTGGAGTGGAGCGAGTCGGGCGCGACATATACGCCGGTCGCGATTTTCGAGCCTGTGGAACTTGCCGGCACGACCGTCCGCCGCGCGAGCCTTGCGAATCCGGAAACGCTTCGCAAACTCGGCGTGAAAATCGGAAGCCATGTCGTGGTCGTAAAGCGCGGGGAAATCATTCCGAAAATCGAGCGCGTCGTAAAGAAAAATCTTTCTGCGGAAAACAAAAAGGAAATAGAATTTCCCAAAAAATGCGCGTCTTGCGGAACGACTCTTTCGGACACTCCCGCGCGGCTTTATTGCCCGAACAAAAATTGTCCCAAGCGGATTCTCCATCAAATTTTCAAATGGATTGAATGCGCCGACATCCGCGATTTGGGCGAGACGACCGTGAACGAACTTTTTGCCGCGAAAAAAATAAATTCGATTTCAAGCATCTATGATTTGACCGAAGAAATTCTCTCGCCTTTTTTTCTCGACGAAAAAAGCCTCGCAGAAAAAAAAGAATCTCTCGGCGCGAAAAAAGTGCTCGCTTCGATAAAGTCGCACGCTCGACTTTCGCTCGCGCAATTCGTGGCGGGATTCGACATCGAAGGAATTGGCGAAGTGATGGTGCAAAAAGTCGTGGACGGCGGCTACGACACGCTCGAAAAAATTCTTGCGGCGCGCGCCGAGGACATCGAAAAAATTTATGGCTTTGCGGAAATCTCCGCTGAAAATTTCGTCGCGGGAATTTCTGAAAATTCAGAAGAAATGCGCTCGCTCGTCGAAAAGAAAATCATTGCCATCGAAGAAGCGGCGGGCGGCGTTCTTGCCGGAAAAAGTTTTTGCTTTACGGGCGAACTTTCCACGATGAAACGCGCCGATGCCGAGTCGCTCGTAAAAAAATCCGGCGGAACCGTAAAATCTTCTGTCACGAAGGATTTGAGCTTTTTGGTCACGAACGACACGCAAAGCGGCTCGGGCAAAAACGCCAAAGCCGCGAAATTGGGAATTCCTGTTATCAGCGAAAAAGAATTTTTGGCGATGCTGAATTAGTTTTCGGCAATTCTTGCTGGAAGTAAAAAAAGCGGGAATGTATGCACGCAATGTTGTGCTGCCGGTTTTCATAATTGAACAAAGTTCAATTATGAAAACCGAATTTAGTACAAGTTAATTTTCCGTGAACGCAAAGTCGTTCATGAAAAAGTCCGGATTCACAATCATCGAATTGAGACGCATTTCCCAATGCAAATGTTCGCCGTTCGCGAAACCTGTCGCGCCGGAAAGTCCGAGCAATTCGCCTTGCTTTACCATTTGCCCGGCTTTTGCTTTCAGCTCGTTCATGTGATAGTACATGCTGTAAAGTCCCGGCAAATGCTCGATGATTATCGTCCAGCCCGTGGCGATGCGGTTTTCCGCCATCACGATTTTTCCGTCGGCCGGCGCGACGATTTCCATGTGCGGCTGCGGTCCGCTCGAAGGCGGCTTTGGCAGGCCGAAGTCGATTCCCGTGTGCACCGACGTGCTTTCCTTGCCGCTCGGATATTTGTAAATTATTCTTTCGGCGAAAGATGTCGTTCGTCGCTTTGAAATTACTGGCACGATGAATTCTTTCAGATTGAAGACGTTTTCAGAATGTATCGAATTGATTATCGCGTTTAGTTTTTTTGACTGCTCCACTTTTTCGGGACTTGTGTCGGAACTGATTGTGGACATTTCTTTCGTCAATTTTATCACGCCGCTTTCGAATTCTTTTTTTTCGATTTCAAGCGGAAGCGAGATTTCGTTTTCGCCCTCGTCCTGCACGCTGTATTTTATTTTGATTTGACGCTCGCCGCTTTCCGCCCATGACGAAATCGGAAGCCCTGCCAAAAATTCGGCGGAAGTTTTTTTCGCGCCGAGCGCATAGAAATCGCATGTCGCCACGGATTTTTTTTCGTCCGTAATTTCGGCCGCCACGGAAGAAACGGCAAGGTTCTTCTTTCTGTTTTTCGCATTCTCAAACTGGATTCGGATGAAAACCGCGTCGCCCGGAAAAACTTTGTCGTTGTAGTCGATATTGATGTTGACGGCGTTTTGCGAAAGTTTCGCGTTTTTCGCCGAACAAATTGCAATTGCAAAAACGAATGCCGCGAGGCAGATGAATTGTTTTTTCATTTTGAAAATCTCCATAAATTTATTATCGTAAAAATTGCGCGTCAAAATTAGCGCGTTCCTTGATTTTTGCAGGCGAAGAAAATTTCAATTTTATTCGCCTGTAAAAAAATCATTTCGCAGCGAAGCGAGAAACTGCAATCGAAAAATGAACTTTCGCAGAAAACGCGAAGTCAAAATTGTCGCGACATTTTAGCGACAGTCTTAACTGTTCAAATTTTTTTCGCGTCCACAATCACTAGCCTGCGTCCTTCCACGCCGTTGAAAGTGTTGCGCCCGTAATTGTACAGGACGTCGATTTTGTCGCCGACTTTGAAAGGCGCGTTCAATTTTTCCGCCGCGCCCCACCAAAGCGCGGGCCATTTGTTCGCGCCTATTTCAAGCGTGAGCTTCAAATGGGCGGGCGAGGTTTTTCCTACGATTTGCGCGGCGATGATTTTCGCCGACCTTGTTAGAAAAACAAACTCGCCGCATTCGCATCCGTAAGGCTCGAATTTGTCGATGGTTTTCATCAAGTCGTTCGTAAGATGCTGTGGCGGAAGTTCCGCGTCGATTTGAATTTCGTCGTTTGATTCCTCGCAGAAATTCGTCGCCTCAAGGACTGACTGAATTTTTTGCAAGAAGATTTCGTAATTTTTTTCCGAAATCGAAAATCCCGCCGCCGCCGCGTGCCCGCCGTGGTTCAAATATATGTCGCCGAATTTGTCGAGGAAATCCGTGCAGCAAATTTTTTCGTCCGAGCGCATCGAGCCAATGTAAAAATCTTCCGAGCCGTCCGCGGAGACTTTCGTGATGACGATTGAAGGCACGCCTGTGCGCCGCAAAAGTTTTGTCGCGATGAGGCCGAGCACGCCGCGATTTATTTTTTCTTCGCTCACGAAACAAAGTTTTCCGCCGAATTTGTCGAGCGATTTTTCAGGCCGCGTTCCCAAAAAATCCGTCGCCGCGTCAACAAGTTTTTTCCGCTCTTCGTTCATCTCGAAAAGTTTGGAAGCGATTTCGTCGATTTTCCTCGCGTCCTTTTCAAGGAAAAGTCGCAAAGAAATTTCAGGCATTCCAAGCCTGCCGCTCGCGTTCAAAATCGGCGTTACGCTCCATGCCAAATCCGAGGAAGTTATCGTCTTGCCCAAAAGTCCTTGCCGCGCCAAAATTTGCGCGAGCCCTTGCCGCGCTTTGCCGGCATTGAGTGACGAAAGTCCGCGTTTCGCGAAAATCCGGTTTTCGTTTTTAAGCGGCATGATGTCGCTCAAAGCCGAAAGCGTTACCAATTGCAAGTCGCTTTCGTTGCAGGAAATGTGAGACGGAAAATTCGACTCGATCTTTTTTTCCAAGTACGTAACGAAAATGTTGAAGAGCGCGTCGAGTTCCGTCGTGCCGTTTTCGTAGCGCGCGATTTTTGAGATGTGTTGAATTTGTTCGAGCGAGGAGCCTGAAACTTGCGGAATGATTTTTGCGCATTCCGGGCGAATGTCAAAAAGGTTGAATTCGACTGCGCTTGTGAAAATGTTCTTGAGCGCGGCGCGATTTTTTTCCGCGTCCCAAACGAAAATCTGCTCGCCCTTCAAAAAGTCGAAGAATGCCGCGCTCTTTTTTTGCGTGCTTTGTTCGGAAGAATTTTCCTCGATTTCCAAAACAAAATTTTTCGTGCGGACAAGATTTCGCACTTTGACGCATTCGACGATGGTCTTTTCGTTAAGGGAATTTTTTTCAGTCCGCGCGTTCAAAAGGCAAATGTCTTCCTTATACAATTCGGTTTGCGAAAAGCGCAGCGCCTGCGCCAGTTTGAATGCCACGGCGCATCCTGAAATGTCCGGGAAAGGATAGCCTGAGTCGGCGCATTTCGGATTCAAAATGATTTCGGCGTCGGGAAGAATCTCGGGCGGATTGTGATGGTCGGTTATGATGACGCTGATTCCAAGTTCGTTCGCATGCGCGATTTCCGCGACGCAGGAAATTCCGCAGTCCACCGAAATCAAAAGCGTTCCGAAATCTTTGGCGAAGTCGTCCACGGCTTCCATGGAAATTCCGTATGCGTCGTCGCCTGAAGGAAGTTTCCACGAAACGTCGATGCCCATTCGCTCAAGTTGTTGGAAAAGCACCGCGGTCGCAGTTACGCCGTCCACGTCGCGGTCTCCGAAAATCATGACTTTTTCGCCTTCCTCTTTTGCCGCCAAAATCCTGTCCACCGCGTCTTCCATTTGCGCGAATTCGAACGGGCTGTGCAAAAAGCGCGCGTCGTCCTCCAAAAACCACATCAAGTCGCGACCTTCGGTGATTCCGCGCCGCATCAAAATCGATGCCGAAAGCGCGTCAAGCGAGTACTTTTTGCAAAGCGACTTTACGTTTTCAGGCGACAACTCTTTTTTGTTCCAATTTTTCATAGAAATCCTTTTTTATATTCGATTCAGGAAGCGTTAAATTATTTCCTTTAGAATAAGCGGCGGACGCGAGATTTTTTCGTCCGAATACGAAACGGCTTCCTCAAGGACTTTTTTCGCGGGCGAAAGACATTCTTCGTCCTTTCCGAAAATTTCCATGAGCCGCTCGCCCTTTTTTATCGCGTCGCCGGTTTGGGCGTGCAAAATGATTCCAGCTTCGGCGCAAACTTTGTCCGTGGTCTTGTTGCGGCCAACGCCGAGATAGACGCCCGAAAGGCCGGCTTTGTAAGCGTCGATCTTGATGAATCCGTCCTGCCGCGCGAAAATTTCCGCCTTGAATCGGCTTCGGCGCACGCCGCATTCAGAAAGCATCTTTTGCGAGTCGCCGCCTTGACTTTCCACATTGTCCAAGAATTTCTGAAACGCCGCGCCGCTTTCCACTGCTTCTTTGCATTTCTTCAGAGCCTCGTCTTTTGAAGAAGCCTTGCCGCCGAAAATCAGCATTTGCGAAGCGAGCGCGTAGGTCAAGTCCATCACGTCCGAAGGCCCTTTTCCTTTAAGGCAGTCCAGAGTTTCTTCGATTTCAAGGAAATTTCCGATTTTGTAGCCCAAAGGAGAATCCATATCCGTGATGAACGCGGCGGCCTTTTTTCCCATCGCTTGTGCGGTTTTTACGAGACTTTCGGCAAGTTCGTTCGCGGACTCTTCGCTTTTCATGAACGCACCGCTTCCGCACTTAACGTCGAAAACGAGCGCGTCGCTTCCTTCTGCCACTTTTTTTGAAAGGATGCTCGCCGTGATAAGCGGAACGGATTCCACGGTGCCAGTCACGTCACGAAGCGCGTAGAGAAGGCGATCGGCAGGAACGATTTTTTCCGTTTGTCCGGTCATCGCGTAGCCGTCCTTTTCGATGAGTTTTCGGAATTCGTCCGGCGAAAGTCCAGTGCGATAGCCTGAAATCGATTCCAGTTTGTCCAAAGTGCCGCCCGTGTGTCCGAGCGCGCGTCCGCTCATCATGGGAATCTGAACGCCGCAGGATGCTACGATTGGAGCGAGCGGCAGCGAGATCTTGTCGCCCACGCCGCCCGTTGAATGCTTGTCCACGAAAGGACCGTGCAGCCCATTCAGTTTGCGATGAAGTTCGATTTTTTCGCCTGAATTGAGCATGCATTCTGTGAGCGCGCCGGTTTCTTCGAACGTCATTCCATTGAAATAGACCGCCATCAAAAACGATGCGATCTGATATTCGGGAATCGTTCCCGATACATAGCCTTGCACCAAAAACTTTATTTCTTCTGCGGAAAGCTTCGTGTCCGTGGCGAGGCTTCGGCTTCCGTCCGAGCCAAGCGCGAAATTTCCGCGTTTTTTCATTATTATGTCAACTGCCCTCATAAGATTCCGCTCCCTGTGGAAATTGTTTTTAGCTTTTGTCCCAAAGCGCTTTCCGTCATTTGGAACAAAAATGCTTTCAAAGTGTCATGGTCGCTTTCTGAAAGCGTGGCGTTCCGAGCCGCCGCAAGGTTTCCGCCGCCCGCCGCATCAAGGTAAAAAAGCGACGCCAACGAAAGCCGTCCGCCATTTTCAAAGCGAGATTTGGATTTCAAGCGAGCGCATTCTTCGCACAAAAATCCGCCTTGCTCGCTCGAAAAAACGACTCCGCCTTGAATGTCATATTCTATCATGTTTTCGAAAGAATTTCCAGCGGAAGTGGCTGCCGAGGAAAAGTCGAAGCCTTTCGAGCAAAGCGCGCAGTTCTTCGTTTCGGGACGGACTCCGAGCAAATCCAAATATCGCCACAAAAAGCGCAAAAGTCCGAGCCGAGCCGCCTTTTCGTCGCACAAATCCATTCCGTCCAAAAATCCGTTCAGCAAAACAAACGCCGCCTCGCCATTTCCCGCGCATTTTGACTTTACGACAATCTCGCCGGCAAACGCCGCCGCGAAACTTTTGAAAAGATTTTCGCGGAAAGTGGGATGATATTTCTTTACGTCGAAATCCGTTATTTTCGAGGAAGATTTTTCGGCATTGTTGTAAAAAAACATCGTCCCCGAATTCCACGGACTCACCGCACCCGAAAGCCGGCTTTTTGGCCCACCGAAAAGCGTGGAGAATTCAATCCCGTCTTTTGTGAGAATGCACACCGAACGGTTGTCTTGCGCCGTCGCCCGCACGGAAATTACGAGCGCGCTCTTTGAAACGTTTCGGTTCATTTTTATATTGTAAACGATTTTTGGCGTTTTGTCATCAGCATTTCTCCTTTGTAACTTTCAGAAACTAAAGTGCTTTGCAAATTGTTCACAATTTGCAAAGCTGATATATGAATAAAGATTAAATCATATTATGAAAAAAACTTTATTCAATTGAAAGTTGCCACGACATTACCTTTTGAAATAACTGATGGACTTCAGTTTGCCCTTAAGTCGTGTGGATGGTACGAAAAGGATCCTTGCGGCTCCGATGTCGTTTGCGGAAACATCCTCTTCGTTTTCTTGTCCTAAACTTCTAAAAGAGAGCCTGAATCTTCCGAAGTCTCCCATTTTGATGGAATGTCCATTTTCTAAGTATCCTGGCAAAACTTCAAGAAAACTGTCCAAAACGGCGGATATGTCGGCAGGGGTGAGAGTGCAGTTGTTTGAAATATCCTGCGCCACTTTGTGCAAATTTATGTCCTCCGTATAAGACGGAGAGGCATAAAACTTTTTCTGGGAGCGATCCATAGGATTTGCCCTCAATGTCGTTTTGTATAACATTTGTTATACCTCCTTTTGCTTCCATTCGAGGCTACAAGCGTCTCCGAATATTCGGGATGTCTGTGCCTCGAATTGTTAGAATGTTGTGTACGGGACACAAGTCCCGCTAAAGCTGCATTCAATATGATGAATGCAAGCATGGTTTAAGAGATAGGGAAACAAGCCTAAAAACTTTTTTTGCTTTTTTTGCAGGTTTCGCCATTCAATCTCTTTCTAAACTTTATCATGCGAATTTTTGGAGTGATTTTCGCGTCATTATGAAAAAATTTTGTGAATATCATTATATTTTTTTTTGTATAAAAACTCAAAAATGCCATATTTTTTTGTTGGATATACTGTGAGAAAGAATCCGATATACTGTGAGCACCATGTCAATATACTGTGAGGAGCAGGTTGTTTTACTGTGAGTACCGAGTCTTTTCTGTAAAATATTTTTTTGCATTTTTTGGAAAACCGTGATATAATTAAAGAGGTAAATCTTGCAACTCCTTCGGGGGCTGCAAGATATTTTTCTTTTGGCTTTTTATCTAGGAGGTATGATATGGCGATTTCAAATAGAATATTACGGAGTTTATCGCTTCAAGAATTACGCGTACCAGAATGGGCAGGTTCTTAATGCCTACGGCTCGAGCAGCCTTGAGAACGGACGTAATGTAATGCTGTACACACGTGACGAGAATGACACAGCGCAACAGTGGCGGGCAATGTACGCGGGAAAATACGGCGAGCACACCCTTTATTGGCTGAACTGCGTGCTGGGAGGAATGAAAGAGCCGTATGCGCTTGACCGTTTTACTGGCGCACTGAAGAACAACACCGATGTCTATTTGGCATCCGAGTCAAGCGCACAAGACCAACTTGTATATTTTACGAAAGACTCTTGGACGGGGGCTTTTTATATACATCTTTATGATTTGAAAAATTCAAACAGTGTGCCCTCCGGCTTGGTTCTCACCGCCGCTCCAAATCCAAACGGTGTGAACGGCAACAATTCTCCGACATCTCTGACTCAGGCTGGAAATGTTTATTGGAGCGTGTATGCGGACGGCAATCCTATGCAAAAATGGATGGTGGAAGAAGTTTCACCAGGAGATGGACCTAATTTTAATGAAATGGCTACCGATTTTCCATACGATAAGTATTACTTGGAAAATATGAACAGTAATTATCCTAATTATGTGGCTGAATGTGTCTGGTACTGCAAGGGTAGGTTTTTGGAAGTGAACGAGATAGCAAACTGTTGCAGTGGGCATGCCTATAAATGGGAAACTAATCCTTTGGTGGATGAGGATAAAATTGGGAGGGAAGTAGGAAATCCTGACACTATAACATTGAGACCGAAATCTGTGGCGGTGTTTGGAAGAAATAACGTTTATGTTTATGGACACGTGGTGTTCATTGAAGAAATTACAGATACGGATGTTATATATTCCCACTGCAATGGCACGAGCCTTGAAGGTAAATTGGGAATAAGTAATGGCGAAATAGAAGTTCGAAATTCCATTGTTCCTTTTGACAAGGCGCAAGATGGATGTAAAATTGAATGCAATAAAAATGAATTTCGATACAAGTTCGGCAGTGGTTTAAAAGCCATTATTTACAAATTGTAAACATCCATTGCAGAAACGCTCCTTGCTGACAATGCTTATTTGTTGGCGGGAGATGTTTTGGTTTGATTTTTTTTTATAAAAAAGGTGTTTAACAATGAAAGTTGTTCTTGTGCTTTGTGCGTTCTTCGCTCTTGCTGGAAATGTATTTGGAAATGAATCGTCGTCATTGAATGAACTGCTCATTCAAAAGTCCGCAGATGGCAACCTTGAAGCTGTGGCGAATTTGCTTGAAAAAGGTGCGGATGTGAACGCGTCAAACAGGCAATTAAAAACACCTTTGTCAGTTGCGGCGGCAATGAATCACAAGAAAGTGGTCGAGTTTTTGGTGGAAAAAGGCGCGAGCTTTGCTGTGGGCGAAGCCGCCGCAGAGGCTGCGCAAGGCGGTCATCTTGAAATCGTGGAATTCCTTTTGGACAAGGGAATGAATGTAAACGCTCCGCGCATGTTTAACAACGGGTCGATATTGAGTTCTGCGGTGCGCGGCGGTCATCTTGAAATCGTTGAATTTCTCTTGGAAAAGGGCGCGAATGTGAACTTCGCCGACAATGATGGATACACTGCATTGATGACCGCCTCGGAAACCAGTGCGGAAATGGTACAGGTTCTTTTGGAACACGGCGCGGATGTGAACGCCACGACGTGGAACAAATATACTCCATTGTTGAACGCCGCGAGCTACGGGCTTACGGACGCGTTGGAACTTCTAGCGAGCGCTGGCGGAGACTTGAACGCTAGGTCTGAACATGGAGATACGGCGTTGATTCGCGCGTCTATTATGGGGCATGCTCAAACCGTAGAGTGGCTCATAAATCATGGTGCGGATGTGAACGAAAGGAAAAACAATGGAAACACCGCAATAATGGAAGCTGTTAGGCTAAACCGAGAGGAAACGGCGAAATTGCTTTTGGAATATGGTGCGGATCTTTTTGCTATGAACAATGCAGGGAATACGGCTTTGGACATAGCCAAGCAGAACAGTCGCACGGAAATGGTCGCCTTGCTTGAAAAGTACGAAAACGATGCAAAAAAAGCGTCGAAAGTCTCCCCACTGACAGTTCAAGGTGTCGGTGTTGAAAAAGAATTTTCGTCAAAATATGTTTTTGCGGTGATTGGAATTGTTATTGTTGCTTTTGTTGTGATTTTTATTCTTTTGGCAAAAAAACATAGGGATAAAATCCAGTAGTTGCTAATGCGCAGTTCTTCATTGAAGGTGAAGATGGTCATGTATGTTTTTAATAGGAATCACAAATGAAATTCTATGTATTCTTTCTTTTGATTGTATCGCTCGTCTTGTCGGGTTGTTCCAAGAAATTCGCGTCGCAACTTGAAACTGTGGATTCAAAAAACGAAATCCTTTCCATCGCACAGTCCAAAATCGAAACGCAATCCGAACCCACAATGAACACAGGCATTGAACAGGACTCTCCGTCCGCCGAAATCGATTCTTGGAGTAATGAAGACAAGAGAATCGTACAATCTGTACAGAAAAGAATTGGCTGGGGAGTGGGCGGGGCTGCATTGGCGAAGCCTATGGGTACTTGGAAGTTTTACTATAATGCTGGGAAAAGTAATGAGAAGAGGGTGCTTGCGCCTGTCGCCACTTTTGAGAACGAGGAAATGTACGAGCAATACCCGTTTCTGATGAAAGGCGATCCAAAATATGTAGTGCAATGTTCCTCGACCGATGACTTTTCGGCGATGGCGTTCAAGGAAAGGAACAGGGACGATTGCATTACGGTGCTTTTTACAACAAATCAGTTCAGTTCTTGGACAACAACGCGTATAAAAATCGATGATAGATATTTGGCATCGGGATTTCCATATTTCCACATATTTTGCATTTCGCCCGAAGTTGGTTATTTGAAGTTGTGCTCAAAAGACGACGCCGTAGGCGGCTCGCTGTATCGTACTAAAGATTCGGGCGCTTCATGGGAGCAGGTGGGGGAAGTGCCAGAGTCATGCAAGGGAACTTTTTCTGCCCAAGTGGACGCCGTTTATTTGAATGCGAGCAAAGGTCGTTTTTTCTGCCTTTTCAAAAGTGACGACTACACTAACTGGGAGGAAATTGATTTTCCGATTGATACGGAAAAATACGAGAGTGGGCACATTTCCGCGTTCCGTTTTGAAAGTGACTACGGTGTTGTGGAAGCGGGATTGTTCCGCCCCAATCTCGAAAGCGTTGCTTTCGCCACGAAGGATGGTGGCAAAACTTGGGTTTTGTGGAACAATTAAAGATAATTGTTTGTCATATAAACACGCGTGTGTTCGATATGGGGAAGATGGTGATTATTTGCAGATTGTAAAGATTCTTGTGGGGAACACTCCGCGTTGGTAACTATTTTTTTATTGGTGCGAAGCATTGTGCCCGATTGAAATGCTTTCCATTTCGCAAAAAAAATCAAATTCCGCGAAAAATTTCCTTGAAAAAAAATCGTCTATGTTATATTATTATAGTTAGAGTTTACTCGCCTTTGTGCGATGTGCCGAATCACTAAAAGCAATGGCGAAATTGAAATTTCGTTTAGACTTTTTACATTTATAGGAGAAACTATGACGATATCGGAAATGATTGGGCAGAGCGGAATCCTCACGTTGCTTGGAATGGGCGTGGTTTTCTGCTTTCTGATAATAATGATCTTGGCGATGTATCTGCTTCATGCGATTTTGCACGCCGTGGGAGCGGACAAGGTTGAAGAGCCGAAGGTCGCCGCGCCGCAAACCGCGAGCGCGGGAACGCCGTCCGCCGCAGATCAAGGCGCGGTCGTGGCTGCCATTGCTGCCGCGCTTCATGAAAAAAACATTTAATTTTTTTTAGCATAAGGCAAAACTTCGCCGAAAACGTGTGGAAGTTTTGTCGTCAAGTCGCGTTGCGGCTTGTCAATTTGATTGCGTTTCGCTTGAAGCGCGGAATTCTTTTTCGGAAATTCCAATTTCCTTGCAAAAATTTTTTGGAGAATGAATTATGTCAAAAATCAACATTTCGGAACTTGCCATTCGTGACGCGCACCAGTCGCTTCACGCGACCCGCATGACTACGGCTGACATGCTTCCTGCCTGTCCCATGATGGACAAAATCGGCTATTGGGCCGTGGAAGGCTGGGGCGGAGCGACTTTTGATTCGTGCATCCGCTTTTTGAACGAAGATCCGTGGGAACGCCTCAGAAAGCTCCACGCCGCTCTTCCCAATACGAAAATCATGATGCTCCTGCGCGGACAGAATCTTTTGGGATACCGCCATTATGCCGACGATGTTGTTGACAAATTCGTCGAGGCTGCGGGCAGGAACGGAATCGATGTTTTCAGGATTTTCGACGCTTGCAACGACCCGCGCAATTTGGAACGCGCCACGAAAGCCGCGAAAAAGACCGGCAAGCATGTGCAGATGGCCATTTCCTACGCCGTAACTCCGTTCCATACCGTTGAAAAATACGCGGAACTTGCCAAGACTTACGCCGAATTCGGCGCGGACTCCATCTGCATCAAGGACATGTCCGGCTTGCTCAAGCCTTTCGACGCATACGAGATGGTCAAGGCAATCAAGGCGGTCGTGGATTTGCCGATTGAAATCCACACTCACTCTACGACTGGACTTTCCGTGGCGGCGGAACTCAAGGCTGCGGAAGCCGGCGCGGACATTTTGGACACGGCCATTTCTTCGATGTCCATGGGAACTAGCCACAGTCCCACGGAAACGGTCGTCGAGATGCTCAAAGGCACTCAATACGACACGGGACTTGACACGAAGGCGTTGCTTGAAATCTCGGCGTATTTCCGCGAGATTCGAAAGCATTATTCTTCTCTTGAATCTTCGTTCCTCGGAGCGGACACGCGAATTCTTCTTTCGCAAGTTCCGGGCGGAATGCTTTCCAATTTGGAAAGTCAGCTCAAGCAGCAGAACGCCGCCGACAAAATGGACGAGGTTTTGGCGGAATTGCCGCGCGTTCATAAGGATGCGGGCTATGTTCCGCTCGTCACGCCGACGAGCCAAATCGTCGGAACTCAGGCGGTAATGAATGTTCTCATGGGACGCTACAAAACGATGACTCAGGATTTCCGAAACCTTATTACTGGACGTTTCGGAAAACTTCCCACGGACGCGAACGCGGATCTTGTGAAGGTCGCCCTTGAACAGAACAAAATGGACAAGGTTGTGACGGGTCGTCCCGCCGATGAGATTCCTCCGGAATGGGAAAAAATGATGGAAGAGTCAAAGAAAAATGGCGGCGACGGAAGCGAGGAGGACGCGCTCACTTATGCGATGTTCCCGAATGTCGCGCCGAAATTCTTTGCCGAACGCTCCAAAGGTCCTGTCAATGCAGAGGAAGCGTTCGCCGCAAAGCCTGCCGCTTCTGCGCCAAGCGCGGGCGGAAAGGGCGGCTCGTATACTGTGAATGTGAACGGAACGGCATACAATGTAACGACTTCTGCCGCTTCGGACAATATGAGCGTTACCGTGAACGGCACGCCTTACAATGTCAGTTTCGGGGCGGCTTCAAGCGCGACCTCTGTCGCGAGCGCGGCTCCTGCTCAAGTTACGGGCGGCATCGAAATCAAAGCGCCGGTGGCAGGAACTTTGCTTCGTCATGTCGCGAGCGCGGGAAGCAAGGTGAACAAAGGCGACACCGTTATAATGATAGAATCGATGAAAATGGAACTCGAGGTGAAGTCGCCTGATTCAGGCACGATAAATTTCGTAGTGCAGCCGGGAAGCCAAATCCAAGCCGGTCAAGTTCTCGCCACTTTGGGCGGAGTCGCCGCGCCAAGCGCGCCTGCCGCTCCTAGCGCTCCGGCTGCCAAGCCGTCTGCGCCGGCAGCTCAGGCACCTGCGCCTGCAAGTGCTGGCGGAAAGAACGTAAACGCGCCGGTGGCGGGCACTTTGCTTCGCTATGTCGCGAACGAAGGCGATTCGGTCGGATCGGATACCACGATAATCATGATTGAGTCGATGAAAATGGAACTTGAAATCAAGGCTGGCTCGGCCGGAAAAGTGCATTTCCTTGCGACTCCTGGAAGCCAGATAAACGCGGGTCAAGCCATCGCGCAGATTCAGTGAGGCAGTTTATGGAAATGACAAACGACAAGACAAAAATTCTCAAAGCGACGTTTCTTATTATGGCGGTGGCGATGGTCGTCTCGTTCTGCGTGAAGCCAGTCGTTCAGGCGCAAGTGGCCGGCGAGAACGCGAACGCCTCCACTTATTCTTCGGGAAGCGGAATGAACCGCGTCATAGCGAATTCTGAAAACATCCCAGAAATTTCCGTGGAAAAATTCCTCAAGAACATTTGGCACAATACCGGAATCTACAAAATCATTCACACGAAAACTGCGGAAGAAATAGCTTGGGAAAACGCCGAAAAGGCCGCCGAGAAAGCGGCGATGGAAGAAGATCCTTTTGCCAATGTGTCCGTCAAAGGCTGGAAAAAACTCGTGATGATTGCCATCGGATTTCTCATCGTCTATCTCGGGGCGGGGCGGGGATTCGAGCCGCTTCTTTTGATTCCGATTGGATTCGGCACGATTTTGGTGAATATTCCGGGCGCGGGAATGGGAGACGCTCCTACCGGAATGCTCCACATAATTTACAATGCGGGCGTCGGCAACGAATTCTTTCCGATGCTGATTTTTATGGGAATCGGCGCGATGACGGATTTTGGTCCGCTGATCGCAAATCCGAAAATGGCGTTGCTCGGAGGGGCTGCGCAGTTCGGAGTTTTCTTCACGCTTTTCGGCGTGGCGTTGATGAACCTGATTCCCGTAATCAATGTTGACTACAATATGATGGAAGCGAGCGCGATTGCGATTATCGGCGGCGCGGACGGTCCCACTTCGATTTACGTTTCGGGAAAACTCGCTCCCAAAATGATGGCGGTCATCGCGGTGGCGGCGTATTCGTACATGGCGCTCGTTCCGATGATTCAGCCTCCGATTATGAAATTGCTCACCACGGAAAAAGAGCGAAAAATTAAAATGGAGCAGCAGCGCCCCGTGAGCAAGACCGAAAAGATTTTGTTCCCGATGCTGCTTTTGTTCCTCACGATTTTGCTTTTGCCGCCTGCCGCTCCGCTCATCGGAATGTTGGCGTTCGGAAATTTCGTAAAGCAATGCGGCGTTGTCGATCGACTTTCAAAGACGATGGAAAACGAACTGATGAACATCGTTTCGATTTTGCTTTCGCTCGGAGTGGGAAGCCAGATGACTCCCGAAAAAATCATGAACGGAAAGTCATTCGGAATAATACTTCTCGGACTTGTCGCGTTCTGCGTGGCGACTGCGGGCGGACTTTTGATGGCGAAATTCATGAACCTTTTCCTCAAGAAAAAAATCAATCCGCTTATCGGCTCTGCCGGCGTGAGCGCGGTGCCAATGGCGGCTCGCGTCTCGAACAAAGTCGGGCTTGAATACGATCCGTCGAATTTCATTCTGATGCACGCGATGGGGCCGAATGTCTCGGGCGTAATCGGAACTGCGATTGCCGCGGGCGTTTTCATCGCGACTTACGGTCATTAAGGGGAAGGAAACCTCTCTACTCGGAAGCGGGGGCTCTCCCCTTAAACCCCTCTTTTCCCCAGCACCGCTTGGGGGCAAATGCCCCCAAGACCCCCTTTTTTTGTTGAAAATAAATCGAATTTGTTTTACAATGTTCTTATGAACGAAAACGACTATCGGCTTAAAGCGTATGCGAATGCTGGAAAATCGGGCGAGATGCCGAAAAATTCGCAAGGCGAAGTTTTTTTCACGCCGTTGAATTTGGCGAATAATAATTTCAAGCCCAATCCTTTGCAGGACGCTCCGAAAAATTATCCTCAAGAAATTCCGCCGAAAAATCTTAAAAAAGAATTCGAAAGCAATTCGTTTAGAAAGGAAAATCATTTGCCCGGCGCGAAAGATTTTTTTGAAAAGATTCCGCAAGTTTCTCCGCAAAAAAATCTTGAGAAAAAAAACGCTGACGAAAAACTCGATGTCGCGCTGTCCGCCATAAAGCAGGGCGGACTCTTGAAAATCGCGCGAGACGATTCTGGCGAAAAGGACGGCGTCCATCGGCGTGTCGCGAAATTCCTTTTGCTCATCGGCACGGACGAAGCGGCCGAAGTTTTGAAATTCCTTCCGCAAGACGACATCGAAAAAATAATTCCGCAGTTGGCGACGATTCGCTCCGTCTCGAACGATGAAGCCGAAGAAATCCTTTCGGAATTCCATTCGCTCGTCGAAAAGAAAGTCGAAGCCGTGGGCGAGGATGCCGCGCTCGACATTTTGGAAAAGGCGTTCGGCGCGGGCAAGGCGCAGGCTTTGATGGAGCGCGTCGAAAAAAAAATCGAAGCCGAGCATCCGTTTTCGTGCCTCAAGGAAAAATCGCCCGAAGAAATCCTTTCGGTTTTGGAAGGCGAAAGCGCGCAAGTGGTTTCGGTTGTGCTAAGTCATCTTGAGCCGAAAAATGCCGCCGCCGTAATCAGCCTGATGGATTCGGAGAAAAAAAAGGAAATCGTCTTGCGCCTTGCGAAAATGCAGAAAATTTCGCCCGAAGTGATTTCCGCGATTGACAACACGATTCGCAAAAAAGTTTCCGCCCGTCCTGCCGACGATTCGCTTGCCGTCGATGGAAAGGGCGCGCTCGTCCAGATTCTGAAGCGGATGGATTTGGGCGCGGAAAAGGAAATCCTCGACGACCTCGAACGCTTTGATCCCGCGCTCAAGGCGGACTTGCAGAAGAGCCTTTTCACTGCGGACGACGTTGCGAATTGCGACGACCGTTTTTTGCAGGAAAAACTGCGTGGAATGAGCGACAAGGAAATCGCGTTTTTGATTGCGGACAAAAGCGACGCGTTCCGAAAAAAAATTTTCGCGAATGTTTCCGTGGGACGCGGCGACAGAATCTTGGAAGAAGAAAGCGCGTCGAAGCCGATGATGAAGCGCGATGTCGAAGCCGTGACGAAAACTTTTTTGGAAAGCCTTCGCACCGCTTGGCAGAACGGAACTTTGCGCGTGCTCGGTCGCGACGAAGAATATGTTTGAACAAATTCTGATTTTCGTGCGGAAAATTGAAGTCTCTGCTGTCGGCGATGTTGAATTGCGATAATGCCTTGCAAGAATGAAAGCGTAATCCTTGCAAAAAGTTTCAAAATGAAATTTCTTGGGCGCGTGCTGCGGCATTCTATTAGCTAATGTCGTGTTGCAAAAGTGCGCTTTATTTAGTATACTGAATCCATGCCAAACGAAAAATCGACTTTTCCAAAATCATACAAAAAATTCGAACTTGTGGGCGAAAAGAAAATTCCCGACTGCGATTCCACCGCGCTTTTTTTTCGGCACAAAAATACGGGGCTTGAAGTCTTCCACCTTTTGAACGACGACGCGGAAAATCTTTTCGCGTTCGCGTTCCGCACTCCCAACGGCAATTCGAGCGGCGCGGCGCACATCGTGGAGCATTCGGTTTTTTGCGGCTCGAAAAAATATCCGCTCAAAGATCCGTTCATCAATCTCGAAAGCCAGAGCGTGCAGACTTTTATGAACGCGCTCACTTTTCCCGACAAGACCGTCTATCCCGCAAGCTCGATTTTGGAAGCCGATTATTTTAACTTGATGTCGGTTTACGCCGACGCGGTTTTTTTCCCGAATTTGAAGCGCGAAGTTTTTTTGCAGGAAGGGCATCGAATCGAATTCGACGGGCGCGGAAAGCCTTCGATTCAAGGCGTGGTTTTCAACGAGATGAAAGGCGCGTATTCTTCGTTCCTCGACGTGGCGGGCAAGGAAATTGACGGCGCGCTTTTTCCAGACACTGTTTACGCGAAATCTTCGGGCGGCGATCCGCTTGAAATCGCTAGGCTTTCTTATGAGGATTTCGTCGCGTTCCACAAGAAATTTTATGTCGCGCACAATTGCCTTGTATTTTTGTACGGAAACATTTCCACGCAAAAGCAGCTGGATTTTTTGCAGGAAAATGTTTTGGATGAAATCGAGTCGAAGGAGAGTCCGCAAAAGACCTTTTCGCTTTCTTCAAAGAAAAAATTCCTCGAAGAAATCTTAAAGTGCGAGACGCAAATTCCTTTTTCCAAAATGCGCGAGCATCGCGCGGCCGCTCCGTTCACTTCGGGCGAAAAAGATTCCACGGCGGTGGTCTCGTGGCTTTTGGGCGAGTCTTGCGACATGGACAATTACGCCGAGGCGGTTTTCCTCTCCTCGCTTTTGTGCTCACACGACGGCGCGCCTTTGAGCAGCGCGCTTTTGAAAAGCGCGCTTGGCTCGGACATCTCGCCGTGCAGCGGAACGGACGCTTCTGTCCGCCAGATAAATTTCACCATCGGACTTCGCGGCGTAAAAGAAAAGAATCAAGAAAAAGTGAAGACGACGATTTTCGATTCGCTTGAAAAGCTTTGCGCCGAAGGAATAATGGCGGACGACATTGAAGCCGCGCTCAACTCGATCGACTTTGACAACCGTGAAATCAAGCGGTTTCACGAGCCTTTTTCGCTCGTGCTCATGCGCCGCGCTTTGCGCGCTTGGAATTACGGCGGCGAGGCGTGGGAGGGGCTTTTCGTGCGCGACGCCTTCGAACGCCTCAAGAAAAAAATCCGCGCGAACCCGAACTTCGTGAAAAATTTGATTGAAGAAAAATTCTTGAAGAACAAGCACTGCGTTTTCACCGTGATTTCGCCTGAAAAAGATTTTTTAAAGGAGCGCGAAAAAAAGGAAAATGAAATCCTTTTGCGCGAAATAAAAAATTCGGGCAAGGAAAAAATTCTTTCGGACGCGGCGGCCTTGGAAAAATTCCAAAAGAATTCCGTCGAGGATTTGTCGTGCCTTCCGCATATCCGCCCGAAGGATTTGAAGGTGTACGACGAAAAATTGAAAATCCGCCGGACGAAAATCCGCGTCGGAAAAGGCGACGTGCCGCTTTTCGTCAGCCGCGAAAACACGAATGGAATCGTCTATGCGACGGCCGCTTTTCCGATGGACGTTTTCGAGCCTGAAATCTTTCCGTACCTTCCTTTCTTCGCGTACATTCTAAACGAATTGGGATGGGGCGACGTCCGCTGGGACGAAGCCTCGCGCCTTGTCGCGAAAACTTGCGGCGCGTTCAGCACGACGAGCTTTTCCAATTCATGTCCGAAAAGCGCGGGCGCAAAAAAAATGCTCGAAAAAAACGCCGCGTTCGCCGGAAGGCAATGGCTCTTTTGCAAGATAAAAATGCTCGACACGAAAATCGAAGAAAGTTTTGCCTTGATGCGCGACTGCATTCTCGGCGCGAACTTCGACGACAAAAAGCGCATGGCGACTTTGGCGCAGGAAATGCTGAACGAACTTGAAAGCTCCTTTTTGCCGGCGGGACATCTTGTGGCTTCCTCGCGCGCCGAATGCCGCTCAAGCCGTGAAAGCGCCATCGAAGAGATTTGGGGCGGACTCTGCCAGATTTTCACGCTGCGGAAAATTTGCGCCGACATTGACGGCACGGTCCAAAAAATGAAATTCATCGCGAAGAAAATTTTCTCTTCCGGCGCGATTTTGCATGTTTGCGCGGACGAGGCGACCCTTCCTCTCGCTTTGGACGAGGCGAAAAAATTCGCGCGCGAGCTGAATCTGAAATCTCCCGAAAAAAGATTCAAGGCTTCGGACGGGCGATTCTTCGAGCTCACGAATCTCGGAAAATCAGATTCCGCGAACGACGAGGCCATCTTTGCAAGCGCGATGGTGGGATTTTGCGCGCTGCATTTTCGCGCGGCAAAATACGGAACTCGCGAGGCGGTGGCGGAAAAAGTCCTCGCGCACATTCTCACGAACGGCGCGCTTTGGCAAAAGCTTCGCACGGAAGGCGGCGCTTACGGCGCGTTCGCCACGAGCGACGGCATCGACGAAACTTTCACGCTTTGCACTTACCGCGACCCGAATCCGCAGAAAAGCCTTGCCGCGCTCGAAGAATGCCTCGAGGAAATCGCGCGGACGCAGTTCGATCCTGAGAGCGTGGAAAAGGCCGTCACGGGAACTTACAGCGGCGAAATCCAGCCGAAGACTCCTTCGGGGAGGGGAACGGCGGCGTTCTTGCGGCAACTTTATTTGCTCGACAATTCCGAAAAGTTGGAGCAAGTGCGGATTCTGAAAACGGTTTCTTCGGACGACATCAGTTCGGCCGCCAAAAGGCTTTTGCGCTCGATGCGGCGAAAATCGAAGCGAGTCGTTATTTTGCAAAAAAATGAAGAATGCTCTAGCAATTTTCAGAGAATTGATATATAATTTTAAAATAGGAAATTTTTTGTGGTGGGGAAAATATGGACAAGAAAATGTCAAAATGCATAGAATTCATCCGTATGCTGCTTTCTGACATACAAGGCGCGCCTTTTTTGGGCAATGATTTTTCGCAGGAACTTTATACGATTTGGTACGAGCACGCGCAGCGCGATGCCGCGAGTGCCTATGAATTCCTTGACGAGAATTTTACAAATCAGGATGACATATCTCGTGCGTTGGATAAACTTTTGGGATGATGCGCGTTCCGTGCGTTTTTTTTGTAAACAAAATTTCCTTTTTTTCCGATAATGTTTTTATAGAAAAAAGGGTGGTGCGGCAATGTCCGTTTCGAAAAAGGCGTTAAAAAGAAACGAATATAAGTTAAAAGGCTCTCTGCGAAAATGCGGTTTTGACAGATGGCGTTATGTTTTCAATGCCGTTAACCGTGCTAATGGAGACGAGCGCAATTTTTTCATTGAACTTTCTGTATTGAATCCTGCCGTTAGCCCGCAAGCGACCGTCGTCTACGAATCGCAAGTTGAAAAGTTGGGCGAGTCGGATTTGCAGGCCGCCCTTTCCGGCAATTTGGATACCCAGTCATCTTATTCGCAAACTGTTCCGAGTTATTGTTGCATTCGCGCTGGAATTTTGGGACGCAGACCGCGGGCTTTGGCGAAATGCTTTCCATGCGACGAATTCATTTTGCAGAAAAGCGGCTTTGATGTGAAAGTGGGTGAATGCGCGTTTTCCGACAGCGACCTTTCTGGTTCTGTCACTGTTACAAAAAGCGATCTCGTCAAAAATCCTCAGCCTAAAAGCGATGCGGGCCGAATGGTTTGGGATTTGAAATACAAGCGCATTTTCGACACGAAGCCTGTCTTGACGAAAAACAATGTCTCATGGTTCGCAACTGGAATCTACACGGAATTTTCTGGAACGGTAAGTTTTGACGGAGTGGAATATGTGGTTTCGCCGGGAAGCAGTTTCGGCTACACGGACAAGATTTGGGGCTGCGACATTCCGTTTCCGTTCGTGCACATAAGTTGTCCGCGCCTTACGAGCGTTTTTACGGGAAGACCGATGCCGGATTCCGGATTCGCGGTGGAAGGTGAATTTGACGGAAACTGCGCTTCGGCGGTGAAATTCTTGGGCGATGAATATTCGTTCGGCAAAGGAAAAAAAATCAAGAAATTCACTTCGATTTGGAGTTGCGTCCGCACGCCTTCGAATTCTGGCGCGGAAGAACTTCATTGGTCGGTGAGCCTAAACAGCAAAAAATACATCCTTGACATCGACGTTTTTTGCGACGCTTCAGAAATGATTGTCAAGGAATATTGCATGACGCATGGGCAGGGCGATGTGCTGAGAGTGCTTGGCGGCGCGAGCGCGATGGGCGAAATCCGCCTTTACAGGCAGCGGCGCAAGACGCTCGAGCTGATTCAGCATGCGAAAATCTCGAAGGCTTTCGCAGAATACGGCGAAAAAGACACTTTGGAAAGCTAATTCAATTTGTACCAGTCAATCTTGCGCGTAAGAATCATAAGCACGGCTACTACCGCGAAAATTCCTATGCTTCCCAACAAAAGCGCGTAGTCTTCTGCCTGCAAAGTTCCGAAAAGGAAAATGTAGCAAATGAAATTCACCGCCGCGAAAAAAACGCCGTAAGCGAGTTTGTTGAAAATCGCCGCGCCGTAAAAAAGCATCAGCGAAGAAATCGCCGCGCTCGCAATCCAATATGTCGCGTTGAACGGAATGTGTTCGGAAATCGAAAGCAAAAGCAGATAGAACACGATGTTCGCGAGGCCTATCAAAGCGTATTGAATCGGATGGATTTTCACTTTGGAAAAAATCTCGAACGCCAAAAGCGCGATGAATGGAATCAGCAAAAACAGGATTGAATATTTCGCGCTTCTCATCGCCTTTTGATAGTTGTCCACGCTTTGGTAGAACGAAACTTTTACGCTTTCGATCGTATCCGTTTTCATCGGTTGGTTAGGACTGGTCCATCGCTTCGGAAAATTCGTTGAAAGGCCAGGGATGTTCCATTCCGCGCTGAATCCGTCCGCTTTGATTTCCCGCTTGGTGGGAAGCCAGCCGCCCGAGAATCCCGGCGTGGGCCAATTCGAGCGCACAGTGAATTTGTTCTCCGCCGCGTAAGGAGTGAACGAGAGCGTCTTTCCGCCCTGTATTTTCGCAACCATTTCAAATTCAAATCCGTCTTTTGCGTGCGCGCCCAAATCGTAGAAAATTGTGTTTGTAAAAGGGCTGTCATCTGAAAAAGGGCTGCTCCAATAAAGTTCGGAAAGCGACTGCTTCAAAGTCTCGCCGCCCACCTTTATTTCGGGAAGGCTGGTGATTATTTTTTTGTTCGAGATCCCCACGAGCAAAAGCGCGTCCTCAAATCTCACGCGCTCTCCCGGCATGTGGTTTTTTATGACGGACGATTCTTCGATGGCCGAAAACGCGCCGCTCGCGTTTATGTCGCAGTTGAAGACCGGCACTTCAAAAATTCCGCGCCGCAGCATTTCAGTCTCGATGTCAGTCTCCGCGATGAAAGTTTCCGGCGTGACGAAGAGCCATTTTTCCCTGAGTTCCCGGCTAGTTTCCCTTCCGTCTTGCATGTAAACACGGAATTCTTCGTAGGGAATCGCGATGAGCACGCCATCGAAAGAAGGCTCTCCGCCTTTCGGCTCAATAATAGATTTTTCCGCTTCGTTATGGTAATACGTGCGGTCGTTGATTAGAGTCCTGATGAAAATCATCGGAATTTGGAAAATCAAAACCATTATGAAAACCGCGATGCATTTGAAAGTGAACGATGAAAAAAACTCGCCGTTCTTTTTTGTGCGTGATTCACTTTTCTCTTCCATAAAAAAACTCCTTTATAAAAATCAGCCGCGCAGAAATCCCGCCTCGCGCCTTTCGCGGAATTCTATCACAAATTCATTTGAATTTCAAGCGCCGCCGCAAAGTCGCGATTTCGCTTTTTCCTTTGACAAAATTTCGCCTTTGTTGTAGAATGTCCTTATGGACGGACTTGAACTTCTTGACAAATCTATTCGGCGCGTTCCGGATTTTCCCAAAGCGGGAATTCTCTTCTACGACATCACGAGCATTCTCGTGAATCCCGAGGCGTTTCGCTTTTGCATTGACAAGATGGAAGAAATTTACAAGGACAAAAAAATCGACGCGGTGGCTGGAATCGAATCGCGCGGATTTCTGTTCGCATCGCCTTTCGCCGAAAGGCTCGGCATTCCGCAAATTCTCATCCGAAAAAAGGGAAAGCTTCCCGGCGAAACGTATTCTTGTTCATACGCGCTTGAATACGGCACAGCGCAAATCGAGGTTCACAAGGCGGACATTCAGGCGGGAAAAAATTATCTTGTCGTGGACGACCTCATCGCCACTGGCGGAACTTTGAATGCCGCCAAAAATATCATCGAGCAAGGCGGCGGAATCGTCACTGACTTTTTCGGCGTGATCGGGCTTCCCGACTTGAATTACGAAAAAGCCCTTTCAGGCGACCACGTTACGACGCTGATAAATTATCACGGCGCGTAAGCGCGTTTCACGCGCGAACTATCGCGGAAACTTTTTTCGCTTCGGATGAAATCGCGTTCCAGTCGCGCGCTTCGATGAATTCCTTTTTGACGAGCCAGCTGCCGCCCACGGCGAGCACGTTCGGCTTATTCAAATAAAGCGGCGCGTTTTCCGCGCTTATGCCGCCGGTCGGAATGAATTTGACTTGCGGGAAAGGTCCTCCCATCGCGTCCAAAAATGCCGGTCCTCCGAAAAGTTCCGCTGGAAAGAATTTCAGAACTTCGCATCCTTCCAAAACGGCGCGCGCGATTTCCGTGGGAGTGGCCACGCCCGGAACGACCGCGATGCCGCGCTCTTTGCAATAGTCCACGATTTCCATATTTGTTCCCGGGCTGACGATGAATTTCGCGCCGCAAGCGATGGCTTCCTTCGCCTGCGAAATTTCCGTCACCGTGCCCGCGCCCGCGAGGATTTCAGGGCAGTCCGCGCTCACCGCCGAAATCGCCTTTGATGCGGCCGCCGTCCGGTAAGTGATTTCGATGATTTTAATCCCGCCGTCAAACAGCGCGCGTGCGAGCGGCGCAGCGCAATCCGCGTCGGCGATGGTCGTCACCGGGATTATCCTGCTTTTTTCCATCAAATCAAAAACTTCGTTCATGTTTTCATTGTAACATATTTTTTCGGAAAATGGAAGTGCGACTTTGAATTCGGATTTTCATGCAAGTGCGAAATTTTTTAAATATTTCCGCTTGACACTTTTTGCAAAATAATGCATAATTTTCATAAAATATCATAAAAAGGTGAAAAACCGCATCGAATGCGGTTTGCGGGAGAAAACCGTGGAAGACGACATTCTTACAATCGAAGAAGTTGCCGGCTACTTGCGCGTTTCGGAGCGCACGGTCTATGATTGGGCGCAAAAGGGGGAAATCCCTTCGGGAAAAATCGGCACGGTTTGGCGCTTCAAAAAATCCGAAATCGAACGCTGGGTGAACGAGCGGCTTTCGTCGAATTCGCGCCTCGCGCCGTCAAACTCTACGATCCAAATAAAGAACATTCTTTCTCCGTCTCGAGTTATTTTCATAAAACAGTCTGCGAAGCGCGACGCGCTCACGGAATTGGCGGCGAATTTGGGACAGGCTCCGCAGGTGAAATTCGAAAGGGAATTGCAGAGCGAAATCCTCAAGCGCGAGGAATTGATGTCCACCGCCATCGGGCGCGGCATCGCGATTCCGCACGTCCGCCTTTCGAGCGTCACGGATTTGGTGATGTCTGTGGGAATATGCAATCCGCCCATCGCGGACTTTCAGCCGCTCGATGACGTTCCTGTGAGCATTTTGATTATGATCGCCGCGGCGTACAATCAGCATTCATACTATTTGCAGACGCTTTCGTACTTGAGCGGAAAGTTGAAAAACATCGAACTGCGCGATTCGCTTTTGAACGCGAAAACCGAACAGGAAGTGTACCGACTTTTGGCGGGCGAATAATTACGGCAGGTCTACGCTTATCCATTTGCTCGTTTCGGAATGCTCCTGTGCGACAAGTCCCGGCTCGACATGCGCCGTGGTTTCGCACAAAAGGTAGTTCGTTCCGTCAACATTGATTTTCGCGCCTTTTTCCGCCAAGCCGAATCCGCAGACGGCATGCGAATATTCCATGGAAACGAAAAGTTCGCTTTTCACGCCGTAATGTTCCATCAGGACGCAAAGCAAAAGCGAGCGGCTGTCGCAGTCCGAGCCTTTGTCTTGCAGGACGCTCGCAAGGTCGTTGAAGTCGCTCGAATTTTGGTTGCGGTTGTACTGGAAATCCTGAACCCAAGCCAAAAGCTTTTTCAAAACCTCGAATTTCGCTTGCGGGCTTTTCGCGTTCAGCGCGTTTCCGCCGAGCGCGTTTTGGATGTCCTTCGCCGCGTCGTCGAACCTTGAGTACGCCTCGCGGAAAATGAGTCGGTAATAACGCTGCCACGCTTCCTTCCAATGCTTCCTCGCGGCGTAAAGCGAAAGCACGCTGAATTCCCGCTCGATCACGAAGTTCGCCGAATCGCTCGCTTCGCTTGGAATCTTCGTGAAAATGTCCTTGCCGTCGATTTTGAGGGCGATGTCATTTTCTTGCTGCGGAGGAAATGCGTAGCAAGTTATGATGCCGGGCTTCCGCCAGTCGTCGTCTTCGAGCACGATTGAGTCGAGCGCGCTTATTATGAATTGCCGCACGTCGTCCGAAATCTCGCTGTCGGCGTAGCAGAGGACCACGATGTCCGCGCCGCTTTTTGGAAGGGCGGCGGAAATGCCCCAGCCGCTTTGCGCCGTCCGGTTTCCGGGAATTTGGAACGAAAAATTCGCGACTGAAACTTGGCGGCCGCGCCACAAAAATCCGTCGATTTCGCCGTCCGCGTTCAGCTTGTTGAGCGTGTCCTCCATCGCGAGGTCGTTGCGCTGAAATTTTCCGTTCGGAAAAATTTTTATCGCAAGGCGCACTTTCATGAAGTCGTGCTCGAAAAAATATGAAAGCCCGTCGCCGGTCGCATCGGAAAGGAAAAATCCTTCGGGCAAGTCGAGCGTCCATCCGTAATGGCTTGAGGAAAAAAGCTCCGCGCCGGCCGCGGCGCAAAAAATCGCGAGCGAGAAAATCGCCGCAAAAATCTTTTTGGAAAATTTCATATTGGCTCCGAAAAAGTCTCCTTGAAAAATCGGAAGATTGCACTTGCAAAATCCGAATTTATTCTATATCATTTTAACAAAAATGAAAAGCGAAATTATACCGATTATTTACGAGGATTCTGAAATTTTTGTCATAAACAAAAGGCAGGGGCTTGCGGTGCAGGGCGGCTCGGGAATTTCGCACAGCGTGGATTCCGACCTCGCCGCGCAAGTGGGGCAGAAAATTTATCTTGTCCACCGCCTCGACAAGGAAACTTCGGGACTTTTGGTCTGCGCGAAAAATCCTCGCGCCGCCGCGAAATGGACGCGGCTTTTCGGCGAAAAAAGCGTGGAAAAAGAATACAAGGCTTTGTGCTTGGGCGCGATGAAAAATCCTCGCGGAAAGATTTCTTCCGACATCGTGGAACGCGGCGTGAAAAAGCGCGCGGAGACTTTTTACGAGACGGAAAAAGTTTTTGAAATTCCGTGGGAAGTTTCGGGCGAAAATTTTTCAGGAAATCGCGATGAAAAAATTGTTGGAAAAAAAATCGCGCGCGGAGATTTTGAAGAGGATTGCGGAAAGGAACTCGCGGCGGAAAATTCCGATGGCGTTTTTTCCCGGAAAATTTCCCTTCTGCGACTGCGCCTCGGCACGGGACGCACGCATCAGCTGCGAATCCATTTGGCGGGGGAGGGCGTTCCGATTTGCGGCGACGACAAATACGGCGACTTCGCCGCGAACAGGCTTCTCAAAAAAAAGTTCGGGATAAAGCGGCTCTGCCTTTGCGCGTTCCGCCTGACGCTGCCGCTCGCGGGCGGACGGCGCACGTTTGAAATCGACGCGGAAATAGTGGTTAGTTAATAATGAATAATTGATAGTGAATAGTTAATAGTGAATGGTGAAGTAAGGACTCGTTAGCAAGGAAACCATCCACGAGTTTTTGCAAGACAAAAACTCGGTACGCAGTGCGCGATACTGCGATGCAATTCGTATGGGTTGCTTGAAAATATCTTTGACGGAAATAAAAAGTCAAAAGCATGGCGTAGCCATGCGAACATAAGGATTTTTTTATGAAAAAGGGATACTTCGCAGTGCTCGCGGCATTTGTGCTGGCAACGGTGTGTGCGTATGCCGACTAAGGCTGGCGGTTTTCCTTGCTAGCTTGAACAAAAATTTCCTCTTCCACTGGTGTACCCTCTGGTCGCAAATCTTCGATTTGCTTATCGAGTTTTTGCACACGGTGTGTGCAAAAACTCGATAAGCAAAGCATTCGCAAGGTGCTACCAAAACTCGAAAGCAAGGCTTCGCCTTGCGTACATTTGAAAATCCCGTTTCGCCATTTTCAAACAATTGACACTTTTTTCCTAATGCTTTAGAATGGTATGCGTATTTTTTATTGAGGGGTGGTCATGAAAAATTTCCGCGTTTTTTTTGTATGTTCGGTTGCCGTCGTCGCGCTCGCGTCTTGCACGAAGTCGAACAAGACGATAATCCGAATGCAGCATTTGGAAGAAGGCGTTTCGAGTCCCACCACGATTGACGAGCTGAAGGAAGCGATAAGGAAATACGAGGAGCGCGTCGCCGACATCCAGCTGGCGCAAAGCCAAGTCGGGATTTGGTACAAGATTCTCGCCACTCGATACTTGGACAAAAAAATGTACGGCGAGGCTCTCAAGACTTTTGAAAAGGCTTTGGAATTTTATCCCGAAAACCAAAACCTTTATTACTACGTCGGACTTTGCGCGGGATATATGTCGCACGCGGCGATGGATTTTGACGCGAACGGCAGCAGCGAAAAGCGGATGAACTACCTGCGCCTTTCCGAGGAGGCGTACAGACGCGCGATTGAGATCGAGCCGAGGTACGCGCGCGCGCTTTACGGGCTTTCGGTTTTGTACGTGTTTGAATTGGGCGAGGACGAAAAGGCCGTTCCGCTTTTGGAAAGGCTTCTCACGATCGAAACGAAGAACATCGACGCGATGTTCGTGCTCGCGCGCGCATATTACGTCACGTATGAATTCGACAAGGCCGTGGCGATGTATGACCAGATAATTTCTTTGACGAAATCCAAGGAGCGAAAGGCGGAGGCCGAGGCGAACAGGCAGACCGTGCTGGATGCGAGCTATGCAAACTGAAAGGCTTTTGCTGAAAATCGCGCTTTCCACGATTTACTCGCTTTCTACAAAAGAAAAAATAAATTTGTCAAAATCTCTTGACAATTTGCGCGACCTTGCGTTACATTCTTCTATAGATACAATCGAGGCGAAAATCGGATGCGGCATTTCGGCGAAGTCTTGGAATCCCGAGGAAAACGCGCGGCTTTCGAAGGCGGCTCTTTCGCGGATGAACGCGCTCGGCATTTCGTGCGTGTTTTTCGACGAAGACGAATTTCCTTCGATGCTTCGCGAAATAAGCGATCCGCCTTACGCGCTTTTTTTTCGAGGCGACTTGAAGGTGCTCGACGGAAATTGCGTGAGCGTCGTGGGCACTCGGAAAATTACGGGCGGCGCGAAGCGCGCCGCGCATGACTTTGCGTACGACGCGGCTTGTGACGGAACGACTGTGGTTTCGGGACTCGCGCTCGGAGTGGACGGCGAGGCTCATCGCGGCGCGCTCGACGCTCTTTTTGACGGAAAGACTTCCGTGGCGAAGACGGCGGCGGTTTTGGCGGGCGGAGTGGACGAGATTTATCCTGTCCGCCACAAAAAGATCGCGGCGCAGATTCTCCAAAACGGAGGCTGCGTTTTGAGCGAAAGCGCGCCGGGCGTTCCTTCCGAAAAGTGGCGTTTCGTCCAGCGCAACAGGATTTGCGCGGGACTTTCCCGCGCGACGGTCGTGATTCAGGCGCCTCCCGGAAGCGGCGCGCTCATCACGGCGGATTTCGCTCTCGGCTACAATCGCGAGCTTTTGTTTCACGAGGCTTGCTTTTCGGACGAGGCGAACGCGATTTCGAAAATGGTGAGGCTGAGCCTTGCCGGAAAGGAAGGAAGCGCGGCTCGGAAAAAGATCGAGGCGAATTGCGAACGCTATGTGAACGACGGAGCTGAGATTGTGAAAAGCTACAAAGATTTTTGCGAAAGAATTTCATCCGCTCCCGGAGTGAAAATTCCGGACGAAGCGAGAGGATTGTTTTAAAAGAGGTTTTCGATATGGCAGAAAATGCGACAAAAAAGAAAGGCGAAAAAAAATCAGCGAAAAAAACGCCGCAGACTTTGGTGATTGTGGAGTCACCCGCGAAGGCGCACACGATAGAAAAATATTTGGGAGTCGGCTACACGGTCAAGGCTTCGATGGGGCATTTGATTGACTTGCCGAAGTCGCGGATGGCGATTGACACCGAAAACAATTTCGAGCCTGAATACATCACCGTGCGCGGAAAGGCGAAGCTTTTGAAGGAATTGCAAAAGGACGCGAAAAAATCTTCGCTCGTCCTGCTCGCTTCGGATAACGACCGCGAGGGAGAGGCCATCGCGTGGCATTTGAACCGCGCCTTGAAGGAAAAGACCGAGGCCCCGATTCAGCGAATCGTGTTCAACGAAATCACGCCGATCGCCATAAAGGAAGCCGTCCAGCATCCTGGAGAAATCATCGAAAGCAAGGTGAACGCGCAGAAGGCGCGTCGCATTTTGGACAGGCTCGTGGGCTACAATTTGAGTCCGCTTTTGTGGGCGAAAGTCAAAAACGGATTGAGCGCGGGGCGCGTCCAGTCGGTGGCGTTGCGCCTGATTTGCGAGCGCGAAGTGGAAGTGGAAAATTTTCTTCCCGAAGAATATTGGTCGCTTGACGCGGATTTTTCCAAAGGCAAGACGACTTTTACCGCGCAGCTCGTTTCCTACAAAGGCGCGAAGCCCGATTTGAAAAGCGAGTCTCAGGTGAACGAAATCATCGAGCAGATAAAGAACGCCGAATGCAAAGTGGGCGCGATAAAATCCACGGACAAAATCGTCCGCCCGAAGCCGCCTTTCACCACGTCGAAATTGCAGCAGGCCGCCGCGAACCGTTTGGGCTTCACTTCGCGAAAGACGATGCAGATTGCCCAGCAGCTTTATGAAGGCGTGAACATCGGCGAAAACCGCGTGGGTCTCATCACTTACATGCGAACGGACTCGGTGCGAATTTCGCAGACCGCGCTTTCTGAAATCCGCGAATGGATTGGAAAAAATCATCCCGAGGATTTGCCGCCTGAAGCCATCGAATATTCCGTGGGAAAAGGAGCGCAGGACGCGCACGAAGGAATTCGGCCGACCTACGTTTCGTACACGCCCGAAAGCGTCAAGGAATTTTTGTCGCGCGACCAGCTCAGGCTTTACACGATAATTTGGGAAAGGCTCGTTTCAAGCCAGATGAACAACGCGAAGACTCGCACCACGAGCGCGGAAATCATCGCGGGCGACGCCGTGTTCCGTGTGAGCGCGAGCAAAATCGTGGAAAAAGGTTTTTACAAAGTGATTCACCTGCTTTCTTCGAAAGAAGAGTCGAGCGGAAGCCTTCCCTCGCTCAAGGAAGGCGAGACTCTCGCCAGCGGAAAATTTTATCCCGAACAGCATTTCACGCAAGGCCCCGCCCGCTACACCGACGCTTCCATCGTCAAGACTTTGGAGGAACGCGGAATCGGACGGCCTTCCACTTACGCGCCGATAATTTCCGTGCTTCTCGACCGTTACTATGTCACGCGCTCGAACAAGCAGCTCGTTCCCACGCAGTTGGGAAGGATGATTTCAAAAATTCTCGTGGAATCTTTTCCCGACGTGATAAACGAAAGTTTCACTGCGCAAGTGGAAAACGACTTGGACAAAGTGGAACAGGACAATTTGATTTGGACCGACATGATCGGCGGATTCTACGAGCCGTTCAAAAAGCACGTGGAAGAAGTCACCGAGACGACCAAAAGCGTCAAAGGATTTTTGGACGAGGAAACCGACAAAGTCTGCGACAAATGCGGAAAGCCGATGATAAAAAAACTCGGCCGCTTCGGATTTTTCCTCGCGTGCTCGGGCTTTCCCGAATGCCACAACACGAAATCCGTTCCGCTCGCAAAATGCCCGATGCCGAATTGTTCGGGCGAAATCGTCGCGCGAAAGACAAAAGGTCGCGGAAAGGAATTCTACGGATGCACGAATTATCCCGAATGCACGTTCATCAGCCATTTCAAGCCGATCGACCAATATTGCCCGAAATGCGGATGGTTTTTGGTGGAAAAATACGACAAGAAAAACGGCACTTACAAAAGTTGCATAAATCCGGACTGCGACTATTTGCATTCGGCAGAAGACGCGGAAAAAATCTCCGCGCCGCTTGCCGCCGAGGAAAAAGTTTGATTTATGACGCTCGAACAAATCGTACAAGAAGTTTTGGTTTATCTTTCCTCGGTGCGCGGCTACAGCGAAAACACGATCACTGCGTATTCCGAGGATTACGAGAAATTGAAAAATTTTCTCGGCGCGGAAACTGAAATCCAAGAAATCACGTTGCAGGATTTGCGGTTTTGCGTGGGAAGCCTTTCCGCGCAAAAAAAATCCGTGGCTTCCACAAACCGTTTCATCGCTTCTTGCAAAACTTTGTTCGCGTATTGCAGGAAATTTCAGCATGTCCAAATCAATCCGGCTTTGGAATTGAAGTCGCTGAAAATGCCGAAGCATTTGCCGCCTTTTATGACGATCGCGGAAGTGGACGCGCTTTGCGCAGTTCCGCAGAAAAAAAATCTTCTTTGGGCGGCGCGGGACAAGGCGATTTTCGAAATGCTTTATTCTTCGGGCTGCCGCGTGGCGGAACTTGCTTCGCTTAAACTTGGCGATTTTTCCGACGGATTTTCTCGCGCGGTGGTGACGGGAAAGGGCAAAAAAGACAGGTACGTTTTTTTTGAAGACGACGCGCTTCGTGCGCTCAAGGAATATTTGTCCGAACGGAGCGCGTTGCTTTTGCGTTTGAAAAAAAGCGAAGACAAAATGTCGCGCGCGCAAAACGCATTGTTCATAAACCAAGGAGGCGACGCGCTCACTACGCGCGGAATTCGTTGGATTGTGGAGCGATATTCGGGCGTGGAAGGCACGAACAGGCACATTTCGCCGCACGCATTTCGTCACACGTTCGCCACGGCGATGCTGGGAAATGGAGCGGACGTCCGCGTGGTGCAGGAAATGCTCGGGCATTCAAGCATTTCCACGACGCAGCGTTACACGCACATAACGACGCAACAATTGATTGACGTTTATAAGAACGCGCATCCACATGGTTAGTTGTAACTCAAATGCATCCTGCATTTGAGTTTTGTGAACTGTGCGCTCGCGCGCACGGCATATTCCGCGACATCCGTGTCGCGGCGCAAAATGACTCAAATGCATCCTGCATTTGAGTTTTATGGAAGGTGCGCTAGCCGCGCACTTCACCAACCGCGACATCCGTGTCGCGGCGCATGCAAAGTGACCAAAGCACATCCTGTGCTTTGGTTTTATGAACTGTGCGCTCGCGCTGCGGAATGCGGGTTTGATTTTTTGTTTTGAAAAAAATTGATGGAGTTGTGAAAAAAATGAAAATAAGAAGCACTACGGTTGTCGCCGTAAAAAGGAATGGTCATGTCGCGATGGCGGGCGACGGGCAAGTCACCGCCGGAAACACGATTG
>CAZZFL010000003.1:48264-52169 GCA_964653395.1 uncultured Treponema sp.
AATGGTCATGTCGCGATGGCGGGCGACGGGCAAGTCACCGCCGGAAACACGATTGCCAAGGGCAACGCCCGCAAGGTACGGAAAATCTATGACGGAAAAGTTTTGACCGGATTCGCCGGCAGCGTCGCCGACGCCTTCACCTTGCTCGACAAATTCGAAGGCAAACTCAAGGAATGCAACGGCGACATTCTTCGCGCTTCCGTGGAGCTCGCCAAAATGTGGCGCACCGAACGTTCGCTTCAAAAACTCGAGGCGCAGCTTCTCGTGGCGGATTCGAGCAAGATTCTTTTGATTTCTGGCGACGGAAACGTCATTGAGCCTGAAAGCGACGTGATGGCTATCGGCTCGGGCGGAAACTACGCGTTCGCGGCCGCGCTCGCTTTTATGGAATCGTCGGAACTTTCGGCAAAAGAAATCGCGCTCAAAAGCATGGAAATCGCTTCGAAAATTTGCATCTATACGAATTCGAATTTCGTGCTCGAGGAAATTTAGAAATTGTAAAAATTTAATTTGTGACAAATAAAATGCCCGTCGCGGTTTTGGAAGCCGCGTGCGAATTTTAGTGCCGAGTTTTCGTGCTTCGCCGAAAACTCGCTTATTTACTTTTGTTTCTCATTTTATTGCGAAACAATCTTTTTCAGCGATTGAAAAGTTGAAACTTTTGAATCGCTGAAAAAACAAGGAGAAAATTATGGAAGAAAAATCAATCGTGCAAAGCGAGAATTCGGTTTCCTCGGAAATCAATAAAAAAAGTCAAATCGACTTGACGCCGAAGCAAATCGTCGAGCGGCTTGACAATTATATCATCGGGCAGAAAAACGCCAAGCGTTCCGTGGCGATCGCGCTTCGAAATCGCGTGCGCCGCCTGAAACTTTCGGAAGAAATGCGCGACGAAGTCGCTCCGAAAAATATTTTGATGATCGGACCTACCGGCGTCGGAAAAACTGAAATCGCGCGAAGGCTCGCAAAACTTTGCGGCGCGCCTTTCATAAAAGTGGAGGCGACGAAATATTCTGAAATCGGATATGTCGGGCGCGACGTGGAATCGATGATTCGCGACTTGATGGCGGTTTCGTTCAACAATGTCAAAGCCGAAATGGAAGAATCGATGCGCGGCGCGGCGAAAGAAAAAGTGGAAGAGCGGCTTTTGGATTTGCTTTTGCCGGGAAGCGGAAAAAAGGAAAGGCGCGAAGGCGGCGTTTTGGGAAACATTTTCGGAATCAAGCCCAAAGGCGAAAATGAAATTCCTCCTGAAAATCAAATCGAGGACGAAAACGCGAAATCCGAAGAAATGAATTCCACTCGGGAAAAATTCCGCGCGATGCTCCGCGAAGGAAAGCTCGAAAATCGCGAAGTGGAACTCACCGTGACGGCGGGACCAAAGCCATCGACGGGAATCGGATTTTTTTCGGGCGGCAATATGGACGACATCGAAAGCGCGATGCAAAGCATTCAGTCGATGATGAGCGGAAAAAGCCGGAAGCAGCGGACGGTCACGATTGCCGAAGCGCGGAACATCATCACCGAAGAAATCCTCGACAGCATGGTTGATGCCGACAAGGCCGCGGAAGTGGCGAGGGAGCGCGTGGAGCAAAGCGGCATCGTTTTCATCGACGAAATCGACAAGATTGCGGTGCACGGCGAAACTCACGGCCAGTCCGTTTCTCGCGAGGGCGTTCAGCGCGACATTTTGCCGATTGTGGAAGGAAGCCATGTGAACACTCGTTTCGGCGTGGTGGACACGAAGCACATACTTTTCATCGCGGCGGGCGCGTTCAGCCTTTCAAAGCCGAGCGACTTGATTCCTGAATTGCAGGGAAGATTTCCTCTGCGCGTGGAATTGGATTCGCTTCACAAAGACGATTTCCGCAGAATCTTGCTCGAACCGAAAAACGCGTTGGTGAAGCAGTACAAGGCTTTGTTGGCCACCGAAGGCGTCGCGATAGAATTCAGCGATGACGCGATTGACAGGATGACGACGATCGCCGAGGAAGTGAACGCCAAGGCGGAAAACATCGGCGCGCGCAGGCTTCACACAATCATGGAAAAATTGCTCGAAGAAATTTCATTCGAAGCCGACGAGCACAAAGGCGAGACCATCACGATCGACGCTTCCTACGTTGACGAAAAACTGAAAGACATCAGCAGCAACGAGGATTTGTCAAGGTACATATTGTAGCCGCGCGCTTTGCGGGATTGCGACTTTCGGTGGCGGGCTTGTACAGAGACAGAACAGATGGCGAAGGCGTACCGCAAATACCATCCGAGGGAGCACGACCTGTTCGAGGTGGTTGACGAAGAATACGAAAAACGGTTAGAATGTCTATGTGAGGGTTCATGAGCAAGACGAGCTTTCCCCAAAACAATGAGAATGATGCCGTTCGGCCGCGCGGAGACACGGGATTTCCCGCCGCGGGCCGGGAGCCGTCCGCGCTTTCACGGTGTCGCTGGAAATTTTTTTTAAGGGCTGATGCCCGCGCAGGGGGAATGACCGTCAAAAAATCTATGGTGCAAGATACCTTGACCCGAAATACAGCCGGTGGATTTCCACCGACCCCGCGCTTTCTTATTATGTAGATGGGAAATCAAATGGTTCGTCTGGTGGAATATATAACTATATCAATTTGAGTCTTTATCATTATGCTGGAAATAATCCGATAAAGTACTCAGATCCAACAGGAATGGAGGAATGGGATGAAAGCAAAACATCTTGTACTATAACCCCCAATGATAAACTTTGGAAAATTACAGAAAAATTCAATAGTGAACATGGAACTAATATTTCTTATGATGATGTTGCACAAGCAAATGGAATTGAAGATCCAAATAAGATTTATGCAGGAGACAAGTTAGATTTTAATGGATTTATTAATAATGTTGTTGAACCTACATCCAAAGAACCTAATTATCTTGTTCAGGGCTTAATAGGTACTGGAGAGGTCTTATTAGGAGTTGCCGCAGATGTTCTAACTACCGTTTATATTGCAGGAGCGGAAACAGCTGCCTTGAAAACTCAAGGAACATTGGATTTGTCCGTTGGTACAAAAGCATTATCTGGATATACTATAGGAGGTTTATTGATGGCAGATGGAATAAACATGATAACTTCTGCATTTTTTAAAAAAGAAGCAAATCCGAAAATTCTTTCTTTGTGCAAAGAAATATTCTTGAGTTCCACATATCAAGATGTCGTAAATGCAATACAGGAATATCAAAAGGAGAATAAAAATGACAGGTAAACTGTTTTATAAATCCATATTATCAAAGTTGATGCCTATTTTACTTACACTGCTTTTTTTGCCGGGCGTTCCATCCATGAAATTCTTAGAAGAAATGCCATTAAATGTTATTTTGCTTTATATAGGCTTAGCCATTTCAATAATTTTGCTTGTTGAAATTATTATATCTTTTTTTAGAACATTACGAATTTTGCATAAATATCAAGTAAAAGATGAAAAGAGAGCAAAATTGTATTTGATAGCTATCCCGTATTTTCCAGCTTTATTTGACAGTCTGCTTTTTTCATTTTTTTTAATAACGCATAAAAGTCCCTATTATAAATGTCTTATCGTTTATATTTCTGCAATAATATCAACAGTTAATTTCTTGTTTTCGATGATATTGAATTTAAAACTAAACATATTCAGTATTATTTTTGAAGAAGAGAAATAAAATTTTCAAACCCTCGTAGTTTTTGTAATAAACAAAACTACGAGAACGACTGCCTCGACGCGGCCAGCGGAAACTACAGGACACGGCAGGCATACGACTACGACAATCTCTACCAATTGATTCGCGCGGACGGCCTCGGCAACATGGTTTCCAAAGTCTCCAGCGAGACGGTCTCCCCGCAGAAAAGCGTCGGCGACAACCTGAACTACGGCTTCGACTATGTCTACGACGAG
>CAZZFL010000004.1:0-51630 GCA_964653395.1 uncultured Treponema sp.
TGGCTCTTTCGGGCGAAATCATGACGATGCCTGGTCTGCCGAAAATGCCCGCCGCGCTCGCGATTAACATCGACGACGATGGAAAAATTACAGGGCTTTTTTGATTTGATTTCAAGTGCGCCCGTTGCTTCACAGTGCGGGCGCGTTTTTTTCCGTTCAGAGTCGGTCTAATAACGAGTTATTTGCTATCATTTCTGCTATCACGACCCGAATTTTCAAAGTCTAACTCTTGAAAATATCAAGAATTAGCCTTTGGAGATGGGGGGAGTCGAACCCCCGTCCGAATGCGCAAACCAAGCGCGTCTACAGGCGTAGTCATGCGAGGTAGTTGTCGGGAAAAGGTAGCAGCATGACAAGCGTCTTTTCCGTATTTTGACTTTAAGTCCCTGCCGCCCGCCAAAAATGACGGCAAGCAAGCCCTTGTTTGTAACAGAATTCCAAATCGCTAAGAGCGGCGCAATTCAGATTCCGGCTCTTTAAGCCGCCGCTTACGCAGCGAGAGCTAACTGTTCGTTGTAAGACTCTTCGTCTTCCTTACGTTTGGCAGTTATAGTTTTTGTCAGATTAGGGATCCTTCACTCCCGCCTGCAGCACAGGATTTCTCGCAACCGTCGAAACCGGTGCACCCCCGATGCTTCTATTTATAATATAACATCCATTTTTGAATTTGTCAAGAAAAAAATAAGGAGCGCGGGCAATGCCCGCGCTCCTTGTGATTGCTTTGGAATAAATTAGTTTACGTTCAATCCGTGATGCTTTGTCTGATATTTTTTCAGCATGGCGACGGCGTTTTTCTTTCCGTTATAGACGAATCCGCCGTCCCAATATTCAAGCGCCGCAAAAAGCGCGTTTCCGCCGTCCTGCTGGTCGCTCGTCTGCGTGTGATATGAAGCGTATTGAGCGAGTTCTTCGAAATTTTGCTCGCATAAAGCCTTTGCACGATTTTTATTGAATTCGTTCCATTTTTCCAAATCTTGGAAGCCTTCGCCTTCATCCTGCACGATGATGTGCGCGTGCGTCGGGCTGAACGAATACCACACCGTAACTTTTTTGTTGATGTCGCATTTGTTTCCGTGCTTCACCGCGTTTTTGATTATTTCCGAAATTTGCTGCTCAAGCAAATTCGTGTCCTTGATTTCCATCGGCGCGGCCTGAACGATTAGAAGCGTAAAATATCTAATCTGGCGGAAATCCGATGGAAATTCCTTTTTGAGCATATTTGTTTTGTCGAACAACGGATCGTTGTCATCCGAACGCAATAATTTCAATTCTTCAGCCATGTCAACCTCCATAAAACCATTGACGGGGGGGGGTATTAAATTTTATACAATAATTCCATACAAAAGTCGTAGAATGACTTTATCATTCTAGTCCTTGACCATCAAAAGCGCTTCTTCCACGCTGTTCGCCATCGGGAAATATCCCGTGAGCTTGGTGAGTTCGATAACTTTCTTTACCGAACCATGAACGCTCGCAATGGCAAGTTTGAGATTCATCTTTTTTATAGTAGAGCAGATGTAAATCAACGCGCCGATTCCAGAAGAGTCGATGTAATCCACCTGCTCAAGATTAATCACGAAGAATTTGACGCTTTTTTCGAGCATCTTCATGACCAATTCCTTGATTTTGTATGAATTGTACAAATCCATTTCGCCGTTCACGTCAATGATATAGACGTCGCCGTTTTTCCGTATTTTCAATTCCATAACTTACGCTTTTCCTCCTATTTAACCTTGATGACTAGAATTGATTGGTCATCATGCTGAACTGTGCTTCCGCAGAAAATTTCAATATCTTCCCGTGCTTTATCGGCAATTTCCTTGCCGGACAAAGCCGCGTTCGCCTTTATTATGCGCTCAAGTCGGGCGACAGAGTATTGCTCGCCATCGATATTGAGTGCTTCGATAAAACCATCGGAACAAGTAACAAGAATGTCGCCGCTTTCAGGCTCGATTTGCTTGTCCTTGTAGACAGTTTCCTTTTCCATTCCTACTGGCTCGCTGTCATCCGAAATCTTTGTAAAGCTCGAATCTTGCGCCTTATATAAGTATATCGGATTTGTTCCGCCAGAAGAATAGGTAATTTTTTTGGAAACGCTGTCATAAAAAATCAGCGAAATGCTGGCAAAGTGATCTGTGCTCGCTTCGAAATTCAAACCGCGGTTTGCCCAACTCATAATTGTGGCGGGCGTTTGCGTCGTGTTGATGACAAGGCGAAGCATAGCGCGAATCTGCGTGATAATCGTCATTGAAGTGAGATTTTTTCCCGTAACGTCTCCAAGTATAAACGCGATTCTGTCCTTGCGCGCAACTAGCAGGTCGTAGAAGTCGCTGCAAATCGATTCCGCCGCAGTATAAAAAGCCCCCGCCGTAATTCCTGGAAGCAACGGCAATTTTGCCGGAATAAGTGAATCGCGGATTCGCAATGCTATTTCGCTTTCTTTTTGAATGTTTGAACGTTCAATCAAATCGTTGTACACGATGATAGAATGAATCGCGATGGCCATTATGTCGGCTAATTTTTTCATTGTAGTGAATTCATCGTCGGAAAATGGCTCCATGTCGTGGTTGCGGCTGAGCGCCATGATTCCGATGGACTGCGACTGCGCTATGAGCGGCACGAAAATATACGAGCCGCATTTGAGGAAGTCTTCGTTTTTGTTTTCCTGAATTCGGTCGTCTTTGAGCGGCTCGGTGATGAGTTCCGCCTTTGCATTGGAAATGACTTCGCCGAAAATGTTTTCTTTGAGCGGAAACTGGGCATATTTCATGCTCATGTCCACGCGATTTTGCTTGTGCGGAATGTTTTCGGGCAAAATGTACGGCGGAACGAACGTGCCTTCAAGGTGTTTTACGGAAATTACGTCGTCCATGTCATCGAGCAGGAGAATCATCGCGCCGTTCGCGCCTGTAAATTCGATGGCTTGATCGCAATAATATTTAAATACGTTTTCCTTTCCATTGGGATTTGCCGTTTCCGTGAGCGCGCGTTCAAGCAAATCCTTTTGTACATCCATAATGTCGCGGTTCACTTCTTCGTAGATGACATTGACTTTTTTTCCGCCCTTTATCATGGACATGGAATTTTCTCCGGGCTTTCCTTCTTCTGAATCGGAAATCGCCTTGACGATGGCGTATGGAAGAATCAGCAGCGTGGCCAGCAGAATCAACACGGAGAAATAGACGATGTTTGGCTTTAGTGCGGTGTAAATCGCGCCGAACAAAACGCAGAAAAGTGACAAAAAGAAAATGAAACTTATCTTGGCAGAATGTTTTACGACTGCGATAAAGAGAAAGACAATTGTCGCCAATACGAGCACGGCGACCGCAAACAATGGTATGTAGGCGAAAACATCGAGTGTCGGCAAAATTTATTTCTCCAAAAAAAAGTCTTGCGAGATGCGGCAAAAGCCGAAACTCACAGTTTTATTTTATCACTGCGTGAAAAAAAAGTCAAGTTTTATTTTTCTTTGTTCGAGTGTTTTTGCGCAATTTGATGGATTTGAGCAGATTTTTGATTTTGGCGATTTTTCCGATGAATGAGTCGCCGTATTCGCTTTCGAAATCGCCAATCACGCTGTCCAACGGCGTGTCTTCTCCGTATTTTGCCTTGAAGTCTTCCCAATATTTTACCAGCCATACAAAAAGGTCCGAGGGCGTTCGTTGGTGGAATTTTTCCATCATTTTGTGGCGACGGATTGTCGCCAGCACGGGCGTGTAAACCATATTGTACCATGAGTTTATGGCGTCCGGCATGGAAATTTCTTCTGTGTGATTCAAGTTCAGGTAATATTTGTGCGTGAGGATGTGGTTGTAAATCACGTCGTATTGTCCGGGCGTGGTGAAGTCGAGCGACCAGTCGTCGGTGATGTCGCCGTATGCGGTTTCGGAATAGAAGACGCGCTTTTCGTATTGTATGATTTGCTTGAGCAGGTATTTCATCGTGTAGCCGGGCTTGAGGCGGATTTCTGTGCGTAGCGAAGTGACTTCCGCGTCGATGAATTCGATTCCGCGCGCGCGCGCCACCGAGACTCGATGGTTTCCGTCGCGCACGAAGTAAAGTCCGCCGATTTCGTAAAGGTTGATTGGCGGAAGGATTATGTTCTGCAGGTGCGCCCGGTCGATGCTTTCCCAGCGGTTTTTCAGGTGCGACCTTTTCGGGAAAAACATATTGTCGAAGTCGTTGTAGCGGCCTTCGCTTCCGACGATGTTCGCGACGGGAACGGTTTTCATTCCTATGTAAGTTTCGTTGTCGGGATGGAGCAGTTCCTTGAGGTCGTAGAACGAAATCAATTTCGCTTCGTCCGGCTTGAGGAAATGCTGGATTTCGTTGGCGATGGCCTTCGTCTTGGCTCTGTTGAAGTCGTCGCTTGTCTGCGCGGCAAAATTCATCGTGCTCATATTTCTATCACATGATGGCTGTAGGCGTTCACGACTGTCGTTCCTCCGTACACGCCCACGCGCTCCTCGTTTTGGTCATAAAGATGGATGTGCCCGTGAACCATGAACGCGGGCCGGTATTTTTTTATGAAATTCGCGAAACACGCGAATCCGCGATGGCACGGATCTTCCTTGTCGTGTATGTGGCGCGGAGATGCGTGCGTGAGAAAAATGTCGAGGAAAGTTCCGTAGCGCAACTTGTTCCAAAAAAGCTTCGGCGCGAAAAGCAAAAGGCGCATCGACATTTCGAATTCGGAATATTGGCACAAGCCGTGGTTGTAGTCCATGCAGCCCGAAACGCCTGCGAGCAGGAGAGGGCGCATTTTTTTCGTGCGCTTGTCCATCACCAAAAGATTCTTGTCGGCGAAGCATTTGAATCCCGCGTAAATCGCGCCGTGCCCGCGGTTGGCTTCCGCCTGAATTGAATTGCTGTAGCTTATCGTGGAAGTCGATGAGTCCTTGTGGTAAAATTTGTATTCCTTCAAATTGTGATTTCCGAACACAAAGTATGTGGGCTTGTTCAGCGTGGAGACGATGAAATCGATGTAGTCCATCGGAAGGTCGCCCGCGCACAACACGACATCTATGTCGTCGAATAGTTTTTTGGCGGAGGAATTGTAGATGAAAGGATCTATTTCGTCTGAAACGCAAAGAATTTTCACTATAATTGACCTTTCCTTGTTACGAGCCAGCGCGTAAATGCGTTGACTTTAAAGTATGAACGGCGCGCATTTTGCGCCGTTTTCAGCTGGCTTTGTCCAGCAACGCTTCAAGCGCCTCTTTTCCGACAAGCTCCACCGGACGATTTTCCGCTTGCTTTCTCGCCGCCGGAGAAAAGTTGGAACTGGCAAGGATGTACGCCTTGGTGCAGTTTTTGCTTTTTAGCTCGTCGAGGGCGCGGAGTACTATGCTTTCTTCTATAGGATTTGACTCGCGGAAAAAATAAAGCAAGAACGATTGTTTTCTGACGCTGCGCCAGTCGGAATTGCCCGCGTCCATCGCGACGATTTGGCAACCCCATTTTTTCAAGTCAACTTGTTGCGGTTGGCAGCTCATTGCCTTTGTGCAGGTTTTTTTGCAAATTTCCACGAATTCTGATTCCGCGCTTGTAAGATATTCCTTGAGCGAGTCGTTGGCCTGCAAATCCTTGTATTCGGCGAGTTTTTGCGGAACGTCCCGGAAATTTTTTTGCACGGCGGAAATGGCTTCCCATTGTGCGATGGCCTTGTCGATTTTGCGCGTTTTTTCAAAGCATGCCGCCAAAAAATATCGCGCGTATACTGTTTCCGGCGTGCTCGCGTCCTTTGAGGCGGAAATCGCGCGTTCGTAGCAATTCATCGCGTTTTCCACGCTGTTTCCCATCATATAGCACGAGCCCATTTCTATGAGCGATTTTTGTCGATATTCCGCGTCGCGCTGGCCTTTTTCAAATGCCTTGATTGCGCCCGGCAAATCCTTGCTGTCCTTGAGAATCTTTCCAAGATAATAATAAGTGGAATAAGTTTCAGGGCTGAGCTTGATCGCCGTGTCGATTTCGCGCTTGGCTTCGTTGGTCTGTTTGGCGCGGTAAAGCAAAAGTCCCATCGCGGCGTGCGCCTTGACGTTGCGTTTGTCCAACTTTAAAACCTTGTCATAGAAGCCTATCGCCTCGTTGTGGCGGTTGTTCGCGTCGTAGATTTGCGCTACTTGAAAATAATTTTCCGCCACGTTCGGCTCGAGTTTGGTGAGAAGAAGATATTGCTTGAGCGCGTCCTCCTGCTGCCCGAATTTGGAATACAATGCGGCGATTGACTTGCGGAACTGCGTTTCGGGAAGTTGCTTGCCATCGAAGATTCCGTTTTGATCCACGTATTTCAATTCCATAAGGGCAAGCTCGTTCTTGCCGTCCGCCAAATATGCGCGACCGAGATAATAGTGCGCGAAATAGTCCTTGGGATTTTTTTGAATCAAACCCTTCGCCGCCTTTATCGCGGCCTGCGTTTTTCCTTGTTTCAAGAGCCTTTGGATTCCGTCGATTTTTTTCGGGGAAGCGACATTTTTTACCGCCACAAAGACAAGGATAGTTACGATAGTTCCCAAAAAAATTATAGCTACAATTTGAGCGACACCCATCTGACTTTTCTCCAAAATTAAGTTACCAGTATTGAAAAAATTGGTTTTATGTGTAATTATGACATATATGAAAATAAAATACAAGTGTCTACAGGCTATGTTTTTTGCAGTTTTCTGCGTAAATGCGGTGTTTGCGCAGGATTCGGCTTCAAAGAAATCAGTTTCGCAGGGAACGAGACTTTTCGAAGAAGGAAAAGCTTCCGAAGCCATCGCGCCTTTGGAAGCCGCCGTAAATTCGGGAAGCGCGTCTCCCATCGAATATAATTATCTCGGACTTTCCTACTATCAAATAGGAAACTATGCGAAATCCGTGGAAGCGTTCAAAAAAGGCTTGGCAGCCTCGGGCACGAACAAAAAACTTATTTATTTCAACATGGGAAATTCCTATTTTTCAATGGGCGAATTTCAATCCGCGCTTGAAAGTTTTTCCATGGCGACCGTGGCGGATCCTGGCTACGCCGAGCCGTTTCTGAACAAGGCGAACACGGAAATAAAACTGGACATGCTTTCCGAAGCCGTCGCAGACTACAAGCGTTATCTTGTGCTGCGCCCGGAAAGCGTTCAGCGTCCGCAAATCGAAAAGATAATTTCATTGATTGACGCGGAAATCGCTGCTAGGGCTGAAGCCGCCGTGCTTGCCGAGCAGGAAGCCGCCCGCATTAAGGCCGAAGAAGAAAGGCTTGCTGCGGAGCGCGCCGAACGGGATCGAATTGCGGCGGAAAAACGCGCCGAGGAAGAAAGGATTGCCGCCGAAAAACGCGCGGAAGAAGAAAGGCTCGCTGCCGAAGCGCGTGCCGCCGAAGAAGAACGCCGGCGAAAATTGCTTGAAGACGTGGCGAATTCTTTGCGGCAGAATTCCGACGCTACGAACATGAGCGCGGATGCGGAAGACGCCCTTGATTACGACTACGATTCCGACATCGAATGAATTTGGATTTGCAAATTTCTCGGCGTGCAGATTTTAGATTTTGTGTCGAACTCAATTTATTTGGCCGAAGTTTTTAGGCTGAAGCTTAAGTTGATTTGTGTTGATTCAAAAAATAAAGGGAAAATTTTATGGCAAAGCGAAAAATCGCCGATAATGAATCTGTGGAAAAGAAAACAGAAGAAAAGACTTCAAAGAAAGCGACGGGCGTGGCCGCAAGAACGGTCGGCGCGGCAAAGAAAACGTCCTTGAACGGCGTGACGGAAAAATCTGCGGATTCCGCAAAAAAGGCGCGAGCGTCCATCGCGGGAAAATCCGAGAATGTGGCGGTAGGAAAAAGACTTTCTGCCGAAACGGGAAAACCGACGGCAGCTACAAAAACTGTAGCTGTGTCGTCTAAAGGTGCGACTTCGGCAACGAAAGCCACGGCGAGAGCGATTTCGCCTTTAAGTTCGGCGCAGGTCATGGAAGAAAATCCAATTCTCCGCCAAAATTCGACGGGCGTTGCCGCGAACGTTTCGAACAATTCCGCCTCTTTGGGAAACGCCGCGAATCCTCCCGATGATTCCAAAAAAAAGAAAGGCGCGGCTGTGATCGCGATTGTAGCCGTGATTGCAATTTTGCTTTTGCTTGGACTTTTTGCGACGCGCGGAGTGTGGCTCGGCGGCGGCACTTCCGATTCCGCGAAGTCAAGGGAAAACACGCTTGCCTTGGTGCAAAAATATCTCGACAAAGGCCAATATGACGACGCGATGCGGCTTTTGGACACGCTTTTGCAGGCCGACATAAACGACAAGGAAGCCGACGAACTTTTGGACAAGGCGATCGCGCTCAAAAAGGAATCCGAGGCGCAGAACGCCGCTTCTCAAAACGCGAATTTCAGTTTTGACACGGACGGAATTGCGAGCGCGCTCCGCGAACAGAACGAGCGCAATCAGGAAACGATAAATCGGCTTTTGGAAGAACAGAAACGCGGCGCGAACGAAAATTCTCGTGCGGAAGAAGAGGCTCTTGAACGCAAGGCTGCCGAAGAACAGCGCAAGAAAGAAGATGCCGAGCGCAAGGCAAAGGAAGAGGCTCTTGCCCAAAAGAACAAGGAAATCAAAGCGAAAATCGATTCTGTGAACAACAAAGTGCTTGCCGGCAAAGCCGACCTCAACACTGGAAACATCGACAGCGCGCTTTCTAATTTCGAGCAGGCTTCAAATCAACTTCCGCTTGCCGAAGGCGAGCCTGATTTCAGCGCGTCAAAATACAGCGAAATTGCATGGGCGTTGTACGATGCGGCTTCCAGCGAAAAGGACGAAGGACGCAGGGAAAAACTCAATTCCGCGGCAATCCAATATGTGAACAAAGCGCTTTCAAAAAATCAGGACGATTCGGCTTCCCATTATATTTTGGGAATGAATTATATCGAAAGTGGCGATTGGGAAAAGGCTCAAAAAGAATTGGCGGCTGCCGTCAAAAACGATCCCGACAATTATCTCTACTACTATAATTTGGGACGAGCGCAGTTCCGCCTTAAGAATTTTACCGCGGCCCGTTCTTCGTTCGAATCTTCTGTGAAGTACAATAAGAATTTTGATCCTGCGTATTTCAATTTGGGAATGGCTTGTCAACGCCTCAAGCTGAACAAGGACGCGCTGGCGGCGTTCCGGAGCGCGCATCAAGTGAACCCGAATTATTCCCGCGCTTATTTGGAGGAGGCGAGAATCCTGAACGGCGCGTTCAACGATTCCAAGGGCGCGCTTGACGCTTACAGGAAAGTCATCGAACTTGATCCAGTGAACACTCAGGCTTTGAACGAATGCGGCTCGGTCTATGCCGGAATGGGAAAAAATTCCGAGGCCGAAAATTGCTATCGCCGCGCCATCGCGCTCTTGAAGCCGGGCGACAAGGATCCGATAACGTACTACAATTTGGCGACCGCGCTTTTCAACCAAAACAAGGCTTCCGAAGCGCGCGGCAACGCGAAGACCGCCTACGAGCAGATGGACGCTCTCAAGCGGAATTCGGACAAGGCGATGGTCGTGTACAACTACGCGCTCATCGAGGATTCGCTCGGCAACGCCGACACCGCGATCACGCTTTACAAGGAAGTCCTCATCCTCGACCCGAACAACGCGAAGACCAAAATCAATCTCGGAGTTATGTTCATGAACATGACTCCCCCCGACGCGGACACGGCTTTGGCTTTCTTTTTGGACGCGTACAAGACAAGCCCGAATTTCGAGCTGGAAAACAATTTGGGAAGCGCGTATCTGGTAAAAAAAGACTACAGCAACGCCATCACTTATTTTCAGAACGCCATCAAAAAAAGTCCTCGGGACAACACCGTCCGCTTCAATTTGGCGCAGGCGTATTCGGGCGCGGGCGACTTCAACAACGCCAAGACGACTTACCTTGAGATTCTCAATTCCGACACGAGCAATTGGGACACCTACATCGAAGTGGCGAAAGTCTTCATCGCCCTGAAGGACACTGCGAACGCGGAAGCCTATTTGAAAATATTGCAGCAGAAAAATCCAACTTACAAAAAGGCGGAAGTGGACATGCTTTTGGAAGCCGCGAAATAGCGCGGCAGCGCGAGTTTTTCACAAAAAAAGTGAAAAACTTGTAAGCAAATTTTTGCTTCGTGTTTGCTGGTTTTACGTCCTTTTTACCAAAGCGAAAAGTTTTTCGCGCGTGAGAACCGTGTAGACGGGGCGGCCGTGCGGACAATGCGGATCGGGCAAATCCAACGCCCTTTTCGCCAAGTCTTCAGCCGCCGCGTCGTCCAAAATGTAGCCGTCTTTCACCGCGGCCTTGCATGCCGTCATCGCGGCGATTTTTCGGACGATTTCGCGCGGCTCCACTCCGCGTTCTAAAAGCAACTTTTTCAATTCCTGCGCGTCGCCTTTCCAAAGCGAATTCAGCGTGGTGAATTGCCATTCGTTTTCGGAAATTTTTTCCGAGGAAAATCCGCATTCGAAAAGTTGCGGGGCGAGCGTTTCCATTTGGCGTTCGTCCTCGTCCGAGTCGAGCGAGATTTTCAGCGGAATCAAAAGCTTTTGCGTCTCGCTTTTTCCGTCCATGATTTTGTCGAACAAAATCCGCTCGTGCGCCGCGTGCTGGTCAATCGCATAAAGCGCGGAATTCTTTTCAATCAAAATGAACGTCCCGAGCGCGCGCCCGATGTAGCGGAATTCGTAGCCCTGAACATGCGCCTTTGGAAAAAACGCGCTTTGATATTCTTTCGGGGCGTCTTCGCTTTTTGCGGAATCTTGCGGCGCGGAATTCTCAGGCGAAGAACCTTCGCTTCTATTGAAAATGCGCGGCGCGAAATTTTCTTTTTCGTTTTCATTCTTATTGAAATTTTGGATTGCGGAATCTTTTTCAGGCTCGGCGACTTTCAAAGTCGGAATCCGCTCGCTCATCCTTGAAACGTAGTTCGCGCCATAAAAATTTTTTGGAAGCGGCGGAATCGTTTTTCGCGGAAAAACATTTTTCGCCTCGGAATTTTCTTTTTCAAAAAAAGCGCGTGCGGGAAAAGCCGCGCACGAATGCGACGTCTCGCCCGAAGGATTTTTTTTCTCGACGCGTTCAATAAATTCTGCGGAATCAGTCGAGGCGGCTTCCGCCAAAAACGGCGCGGAATATTGCTCCTTCATCGTCTTGACTGTGTACGCACGGAAAAATTCCCGCAGCGTGCTGCTCACTCCGTGGTGAAGCGGCGCGATGTCCTTGAAGCGCGCCTCGCGCTTTGCCGGATGAATGTTGAAGTCCACCAAGTCCGGACGCATTTCCACGAAAAGAGCGGCGGCGGGATGCGTGCCGTTCGGAAAGCATCCTTGCGCTCCGTACTCGATTGCCTGAAGCAGCGAATATTCTGAAATGCGCCTTCCGTTCACGTAAATGTAGATGTCCTTTCTGTCCGCGCGTGAAACCGAAGGATCTCCGATGACGATTTTAAAATTCCATTCGCCGTTCGCGGCGTTCCCTTTGAGCTCGTAGAACAAGTCCGCGCTTTGCCTGATTTCAAGCGCGCTCACGAAACGCTTTGCCAAAGTCTGCCCCGCGCCCAAGTCGCTTCTGATTTCGCCGTCAACGCTGAGGCGGAATCCGATGTCCGGCCGCGCGAGCGACTTTTCCAAAAAAGTGGAACGGCACATTTTCGTCTCGCTTGCGGGACGCTTTAGAAACTGCCTTCGCGCCGGAAAATTCTCGAAAAGGTTTTCGCTCGTGACGATCGTGCCTTCGACATTTTGCGAAGGTTCGATGAAATGGTCTTCCGTGACGCTGCAACGCATTCTGTAAGAGCCGCTCGCAATCGTGAGGCGCGAGACCGCCGCGATCGATGCCAAAGCCTCGCCGCGGAAGCCGAGCGTCGAAAGGTTTAGCAAGTCGCTTTCCGTGCTGATTTTGCTCGTGGCGTGAGGATGCGCCGCCGCCAAAAGGTTTTCCTTCGACATTCCGGAGCCATTGTCCGCCACGCGGATTCGCTCGATGCCGCCGCCAAAAATTTCCACGTCGATTTGCGTCGCGCCTGAATCCACGGCGTTGTCCAAAAGCTCGCGGAGCGTGGCGTTCGGGCGGTCGATCACTTCGCCCGCCGCGATTTTCCGCGCGACTTCCGCATTGAGAATTCTTATTTGCCTTTCTTCTCTTTCAGCCATCTTGGTTTTGCGAAACTCGAAGCGAAAATTATTGGCGCAAGCCTTCTTTCGGCGCGCCCGCGCTTCCCGTCGCGTCGTCGGTCTGCGAGAACAAGTCCAATTCGGGCGAGTCGCCCGCGCTTGCGACAGGCTGGTTCATCAGGACTTGGATTTTTCCTTCGATGCGGTCGATTTCCTTTTCCATTCCTTTCGCCAGCTTGATTCCTTCTTCGAACGAAGCGAGCGCGTCTTCGAGCGTGACTTCGGGATTTTTGATTTTTTGGGTGATTTTCTCGAGCCGCTCCAAATTCTCTTCAAAATTTTTCATATCCTATCCTCACATTGTCATCTTCGGGCAACGACTCGAAGATTTGCTTTTAAATTAATATTAATTGTTGACTGCATTCTCCACCGTGGCGAAAATCTTTCCGCGCGCCGGAATGATTTCGATTCTCTCTCCGCATGAAACTTCGGAAAAGCTTCGGACGATTTTTCCGCTGGAATTCCTCACCATCGAATATCCGCGTTCGAAAAGCGCGGCGGGCGAAGCGTTTTCCAAAATCAGGATTTGCTTTTCGAGCAAAGTCTTCGCGCCGCTCACTCGCTCCGTCATGTTTGAAAGCAAGTCTTCCTTCGCCGAATCGAATCGCTGCAAAAGCGGCTGCTCGATGCTCCTGAATTTCAATTCCATCGTTTCCGGGGAAAATTCTTTTATCATCAATTTCAGGTTTTCCACGCGGCGGCGAATCTCGCTTTCGAACTCGGACTTCTTTTGCTCCAAAAAATAAAGCGCGTCGTCCAAAACCGGAACGGCGATTTCCGCGGCGGCGGAAGGAGTGGGCGCGCGGCGATCCGAGGCGAAGTCGCAGAGCGACCAGTCTATTTCGTGTCCCACTGCGGAGATGACCGGAATCTTCGAGGCGGCCACGGCGCGGACGACGCTTTCTTCGCTGAAAGGCAAAAGGTCTTCGAGCGAGCCGCCGCCGCGCCCGACGATCAGAACGTCGCACATCTTGAAATCGTTGGCGCGTTCGATTTGCCGCACGATGCTTTGCGCCGCGCTTTCGCCCTGCACGACGGCGGGAAAAATTATCACGTCCACGTATTTGTTCCGTCTTCGCGTGATTTGAAGGATGTCGCGGAGCGCGGCACCCGTGGTGCTCGTGACGACCCCGACGGTTTTCGGGAAGGCGGGCAGGGGAGACTTCTTCGCCTCGTCGAAAAGCCCTTCGGCGGCGAGCCGCTTTTTCCGCTCCTCCAGCATCAAAAGGATGTTTCCGCTTCCTGCCAATTCCATCGAGTCCACTACGATTTGGTAGTTTCCGCGAGCGGCGTACACCGAAAGCCTGCCTTTGGCGCGGACGAGGTTTCCGTCCCTCGGCGCGAACTTCAAGCGCGCGGCGGTGGACTTCCACATCACCGCCTGAATCTGCGCCTGAGAATCTTTCAGCACGAAATAAACGTGTCCCGACGAGCTTGGCCTGTAGTTTGAGATTTCTGCTTCGAGAATGACTTCGGGAAAATTGCCCTCGATGATGTCCTTGATGTAGTTCGTGAGCTGCGTGACGCTGAAAACTGTGTCGCTGGCATAAAAAGTTTGGGACATGGTTTCATTTTAAGGAAACGGGCAAAAAAATTCAAGAGGAGGGAAGATGCTCTGTGACCGCCTTGACTTGTTTTTTTCCGCCCATAGGCAGTCCGACTTATTCGTTTTCTTCCTCGTCCGCAAGGGCTGATGCGTTTACCCATGCCTTTCACTTTCGGCTGATTCGGTGGCATGTCTTACTCCTCTTCGGAGAGGTAGCCGCCGAAAAGCCAGCCTACCGTGCTCGCCGCTATCGCGTTGCCGTCCTTGTCCTTCGCGTCGCCGAGCACTTTGACTTGCACCCAGCCTGACGCGATGCCGTCTATCGTGTCCTCCCTGCCGCGCCTAAGGACTCTCACGCGCGTTCCAGCGGCAAGTGTGGTGACGACCGCCGCTGTCGTCGTGTCGTTCGTGCGCAGCCGCAGGTTTTCGGTCACGACCGCAGTCTCTCCTAATGTGGGCGCGGGCTTTGGGATGGCGGCTTTCGCTGCGGACGCGTTTTCTGCTTTCTCGCTTGCGCCTGCCGTCGCATTGCCCGCCTTGTTGTTTTCCGAAAAACGAAACAAAGGCGGCTCTATCTTGTCGTCGAAATCGCAACTGCCGTCCGCGTGGCGGGGCCAATTAACCTTTGAGAGGTCACAGGTATTGTTTTTTATCAAACTCTCATATTGTTTAGAAACAGTATCGTCTACCAAAACTTCTGTGAACAGCAGTTCATTGTTATATGAATAAAAATACAGATAATCGCCATCACAGACAATGTTTAAGTTTATATCCCGTAAACTCAGCAACTCTTCCAAGACTTCATTGTTATAATCAGAATCTTCAATCGTTTTGTCCGCAAATTCTGCTTGAACATAATAGCCTTTGTCTGTTCTTTCTATTTTTATGATATATAGATATAGCGTGTATTTTATATCATCGCTTAAAATCATATATGTATTTTCTATGAAGTCTTCACCTGCGCAACCACCTTCATACCATGGCCCGTCATAAACTCCCCTTCGGCTTTCATAATAGTCTATTTCCTTAGAATGAATATTATAATAAGTGCTTCTTTTGTTTGACTTCAATATGTCCAGTTCTGTTTGTGTGGTCCAGTGCTTTCCTCTCTCTTTCAATTTATGGGTTATCAGGTTGTTCTCAAACAATTCCTCTGTTTTGGCTGGGATTACATCCTCTATGTCAACGACATACATTTCATCATTATAAAAAATAATCGTTCCATATTTGTAATCAACTCTGTCTTCATATCTTTTATTAGAGTACAGACGAAAATAATATGGACGAAAACCATCTTTATTATTTTTGCCAACAATTTGACCTTTCTCAATCATCCCTATGTAATAAAAATCTTTGTCATATATTTTCGTATCTTGGATTACCTTGAACTCTGCCGCAAAACACAATGCTTGCAAAAGCAATGCCGCTGATATTAAAATATTTTTTTTCATTCTTTTTCCCCTGTCAGTGGGCTTAAACGATGCTGTTTCCTGCCTCTATGAGTGCTTTCGCCACGTCCACCGCGTAAGAGTTTGCCGCCCACATAAGTGCTGTATAGCCGGTTCTGCCCCTTGCGTTCACATCCGCGCCTGCCTGTATGAGCCGCGCCACTTCCGCAACGTTATTGTTTCTCGCCGCCTCCATGAGCGCGTCGGATTTTGCGTCCGCAAACGCCGCCGTCGCCAGTGCCATCGCCGCGAGCACTGCGAAGCATTTCTTTTTCATGTTTCACTCCTGTGTGTTTTATACGCATGACTACGCCCTGCGAACCTTTTTCCCGCTTGAAAGCGGAGGAACTTTAATTTGGAGGGAGAAAACCGTCGCAGCGCGATGCGCTGCTTAACGAGTATATTTGCTCATTATGCGAGCAAATATACTCGCAGATGTCTTTGCAAAAACTCGCGATTAGTCTGCGCTTTCCGTCGCGTCCGCGGAAGTCGCTGACTTCTTCCTTCCGCCACCCAACACTTCCTGCTTGAAATGCGCGATTTCGGTATTCGCGTAGTCGATGAACGCCGCGTAATCCGCCTCGCCCTCAAGCAGGGCGTGGGCGTTAACGTGCATGACGAGCATTCTGTACGCCTCGTCGCTCGCAGTCCGCGCCGTTTTGAGCGCACCGGCGGTCTTCGCCGAACGCTCGTCCGTGCGCTGTCCCGTGAGGCTTCGCACTTCTTCGTTCGCGGCTTTGAGTTTTTCCACGAACGCTGTTAGCGAAAGCGATTCCACTTGCGACTTGTACTTGCTTTCCAAATCCTGAATGAAGTTCACGAGAAGCCCGGTTTCTTTGTCCAACTGCGCCTGCGTGTCGATTTTGTAGTCCTTGATGTGCTGATTGAGGACTTTCGCCGCGTCCGCAAGCGATTCCACGGGGAAATTCACGTAGCCGCCGACGGCTTTCTTGTAGCCGACGTAAAGCTGGTCGCGAAGCCTGTCCGCGTCGGCGATTTTGTCGGTCGTGAGGCTTTTCGTGCTGATTTTAAGACTTTCGTCCTCCGCCGTCACTGCCTCGCGCAATGCCTTCACCTGCGCCACGCATTTCTCCGAAACGGCGGAATCCTTTTCCGCGCGTTCCGCCATGTTTGACACGAACAGGAAGTGCGCCGCGTTGTTCATTCCGCCGATGTACACAATCTGGATTTCTTTCATGCTATTCTCCTTGTATTGTTCTGCCGCCGCATGCGCGACGGTTGCTTTTGTTGCAAATGTTCGCGAGTTTTTGCGCTTTTTCGCCCTCAATGCGGGCAATGAATGCGAACTGCGACATTTTGTTGCGCCAAATTTGTGCTTTTTGTATGCTGAAATGGAATTTGTTGCAACAAATTCGTGCTTGTTGAATGACGGCAAGGAATTTGTTGCAACAAATTTGCCCTTGTCGAGTGTCGGGAAGGAATTTGCTACAACAAATTCGTACTTGTTGAGTGCTGGCAAGGAATTTGTTACAACAAATTCATGCTTGTTGAACGCTGGGAAGGAATTTGTTACAACAAATTCGCACTTGTCGAGTGCTGGGAAGGAATTTGCTACAACAAATTCGTGTTTGTTGAATGCTGGCAAGGAATTTGTTACAACAAATTCGTACTTGTTAAACGCTGGGAAGAAATTTCCGCAAGTTCCAATGCCTCGTCGGATGCTGGCAACAAATTTCCGCAAGTTCCAGTGTCTTGTCGGGCGCTGGCAACAAATTTCCATCCGTTCCAGCGTTTTTGTACAAGCAAACGAATGCGAGTTTTGACGGTTTTTGCGGAGCAAAAATGCGAGCAGTGCGAGCAAGCCAAAACTCGGTAAGCAGTGCGCAGCACTGCGACAATTTGCTACAAATATCCGCGAGTTTTTGTGCTTTTTCAAAAGCCTCACGAGTTTTCCGCAGGAAAACTCGGTAAGCAAGGCGAAGCCTTGCGACAAAATGCGAGCCGCGCGAGCAAGCAAAAACTCGTAAGCAGCCCGTGAGGGCTGCGACTTGAGCGCTGGGAAGCCATCAACCGCGGTTTTTGGGTGTTTGTTGAGTGCTGGGAAGCCGTCAACCGCGGTTTTTGAGTACTTTTGGAGCGCGGAGAACGCATCAACCATGGTTTTTGGGCACTTTTGGAGTGCTGGGAACACGTCAACCGCAGTTTCTAGGTACTTGTGTCGCAGGGCTTGCGCCCTACTTAATCGCAGCCCTATCGCCCTGCTTCCAAGTTTTCCTGCGGAAAACTCGCAGATGTCTTTGCAAAACTCGCAGACGGTACTTTCTTGTGCGCCGAATTCGTTGTTTTTGTGTGCGGAATGCGCCGCCGCGCGCGGAAATGCTGTGCCATTGCATAGAAAGAGGGTAATCAGTGCCGGAGGTTTTCTTTCCGCGATTTTATGCATGAGAAAATTGTAGCACAGGCTAGGATTGCTGTCAATTCTTTCCCAAAAACGTGCTTCCTTGCTTTCCCGTCGCGTGCTCGATTTGGATTTCCACGCAGCAGAGCGCGTCGAGCGTCCGGCGGATTTCTTCGCGGACGAAGCGCGCGTCGTCATTGTAGCGCAGGCCGAGGATTTCCGCCGCGCGAAAGGTCTCTTCTTCGTCCTTCAAGATTCGCGCCTTGCCGAAGACGATGACGCTTTTGTACGCCGTGCTCAACTTTTCCTTTATCACGTCGTCCTTTTGGATCACGCAAAGGCTCACTTTCTGGCACCTTTCGAGCGCGTCGATTTTGTGGCCGGACTTCGCGCCGTGGAACAGAATCTTTCCGGGCGAGGCGGATTCCGCTTCCGCCTCGCAGAAGACGTAGTTCACGGGAACGGCGTAGGGATAGCCGTCGTCGCCGCTCAATGCGAGGATCGCGGTCTTTCCGCCTTTCAGGATTGCGAGCGTCTCCTCGCGCGAGAGCTGCTGCCTTTCCCGCCGCATTTTTCGGAACATTTTTCTCAATGACTCCTATTGAAAAAATTTTTAGTATTATATAATATTTGGGTGATATGTACAATTGTCTTGGCGAAATCTGCATTCTGATTCTCTCGGCGGTTTTGCTTTTCAACACGCTTTTCTCGTTCTCGATGAAAGAAAGGAAGAACCTTTTGTTTTTCATCTGCGTGGCGTGCACTTTCCTTTCGAGCCTCACGGACATATTCTCGCTTTACCGAATCGAGCATTTCGAGGCGGAGGCGATTCCGCTTTCTGCGGCGATCACTTCGCTTTTCTTCTTGTTTCTCGGGCTGACGCCTTTTGTATTCGCCTGCTATGTGTTTGAATTTCTGTCGCTTTCATGGAAATTCAAAAAGGCGTTCTATGTCGCGCTTTTCGCGCCGATTTCGGCGTATGTCGTGATGCTTCTTTTGAACTTCAAATTCAACCTGATTTTCTGCTACGATCCGCTTTTGGGCTACACGCGCGGCTCGCTCAAGAATGTGACTTACGCGGAGACTGTGCTTTACGCGATGCTGATTTTGGCGGCGGTCTCTTTCGTCGGAAAGACGCTTTCGCGCCACATAAAGGTCACGTTCGTGATTTATCCGATTTTGGGCTTGGGCATAAGCCTGATTCAGTTTTTCTCGACGTACTTGGTCATGACCGGCACTTCTTCGTTCGCGCCGCTGATGTTGGTGTATCTGAGCGTGCAGACCGACTTGCTCGAATACGACATGAAGACCGGATTGCTCACGGAGCAGAATCTTGAAAAGGCCCTGCGAAAGAATCCCGAAGGCTCTTTGTGCGTGATTTCGTTCGAGAACTATTTCATCCTTCAGGACCGCATGGGCGTGTATGCGTTCAACGCCTTGCTCGTGAAAATTTATTCGAACTTGAAGTCGCTTTTCGGAAGGAGCGCGTATCAGATCGGCGCGAACAAGGTCGCGATTTTTTCGAACAAGTTTCCCTTCCTGAAAAAGTCCGTGGCGGATTTTTTCGGGCGCTTCGAAACGGTGTCGGCTTTGGACAACGTGAGCCATCGGATAGATTTTATCGCCGCGTTCCTCGAGCTTCCGCAGAACGCCGAGAATTACGAGGACGCGATGGAACTCATAAACAATTTGCTTGCGAGCGCGAGGAAGAACAAGGACCAGAAATTTGTCTATTGCGACCAAAGCCACGTGGACGAGGTGAACCGCGCCAAGAAGGTTTGCGCGATTCTCGACCGCGAGTTGAATTTTAATTCTTCGCAGTTCCAGATTTGTTTCCAGCCGATTTATTCTGTGGACGAAAAGCGTTTCGTTTGCGCCGAGGCTTTGGCGCGGCTTGTGGGCACGGAAATCGGCGACATAATGCCGTCCGAATTCATTCCGCTCGCCGAGTCCAAAGGCTTCGTGGAACGGCTGGGAAATGTGATTTTCGAAAAGGCGTGCGACTTCATCGCGCGGAACGGAAATGTCGTGGAGTTTGTTTCCGTGAATTTTTCCGTGGAGCAAATGGCGAGGCCGGACATCGTGGAATTTGTTTTGTCCACGACGGAAAGGTTCGGAATCGAGCCGCGCCGCATCGCCATCGAAATTACAGAAAGCGTCTTCATGAAGGACTTCGACTTGGTTCGCAGGAACATGCACAGGCTTTTGGGCGAGGGCGTGAAATTTTCGCTTGACGATTTCGGGGCGGGCTATTCGAATTTCGCGAACGTGATATCGCTTCCTTTCCAGACAATCAAAATCGACCGCTCGTTCGTCTTGATGATGAACAAAAAGGCGGAGATTCAGGGACTCGTGAAAAATCTCATCCGCGCCTTCAAGGAAAACTATCTGACGATTTTGGTGAAGGGCGTGGAAAACGAAGAGCAGGACGAGATGACGAAAGGCGCGGGCGCGGACTTCATACAAGGCTTCTTCTATTCGCGCCCGATTCCGGAACAGGAATTCTTGTTCATGGTTTGGAACAAGCCGGATGCCGTCACCCCCCCCCACGGTCGCGTAAGTCCGGCAGAAACGGCGGGCGGCGTTCGTTGAAAGACGCGTAGTAAGAACGCGGAGTCTTGGGCGGCGGAAATTTTGATTTCCTTGAAAGCGGACTTTTCGCTTGCGGAAAAAAAAGATTTGTGCTATGCTGATTTCATAAATGCAAATTGTTTTGTTTTCGCCCGAAAGCGCGGCGCAGTTTGAAAAAGTCTTTCCCTCAAAAAATGGCGCGCAAAGCGCGTTCGAGCGTTCTTTGGCTTGGGCAATGTCGCTCGCGCAAAGTTTTCCGCCTTCGAAAATCGCGGTTTTTTGTTTTTCGAAAAACGAGGCGGCGGTAAAAAGCGCGCTCGCTTCGCTCGGCTCAGAAGATGTTTTTTGCCTTGCCGAAGAAAATTGGAACGTCGCGCGCTTGCTTGAAAAAATGTCCGCGCTCGCGAAGGATTCGTCCGAGTCGTGCATCGTCTACGCCAACGCTTCGGCGGCATTTTTGGACGCGCCGCTTTCAAAGGAACTCGTTCGCCTGCACACAGAATACAAGGCCGAATACACTTTTGCCGACGGCTATCCGGCGGGCTTCGCGCCTGAAATTCTTGATGCGGGCGCGGCTTCGATAATTTGCGCTTTGTGCGAAAAAATCGCGGGCGGGCAGGGAAGCGCCGCCGTCACGAAAGATTCGATTTTCGATGTCATAAAGTCCGACATAAATTCTTTTGAAATTGAAACTCAAATCGCAAGCCATGACTATCGGCTTTTGCGGATGAATTTTTTGTGCGACGAGAAAATTAATTTTTTGAGCGCGAAGAATTTGGCGAAAAAAATCATCGAAGAAAATCGCGCGGAACTTCTCGAACTTGATTCGGAAAAAGTCGGCGAAGAGAACGTGATTTCGATTTCCGAAATCGCCAGGGAATGCGATGAGGTCTTGAAAACCGTGCCCGCGTTCTACAACGTTCAGGTGAACTGTTCTTGCAAAGTGCCGCCGCCGTTTTCGCCTTACGCGGATTTTTTTGAAAAGCGTTACGGCGAAAAAATTTGTTCGACGCAATTGCGCATGCCGCTTGAAAAATTTTCCGCGCTCGTTAAAAAAATGAAGTCGCTTTCAGATGATGCCGTAGTCTCGCTTTCGCTTTTCGGCGAGGCTGTTTTGCATCCCGAAATTGAATGTTTTGTGCGCGAGATTTTCCAAAATGGCTTGACGGCGTTTTTGGAAATTGACGGCGCGGCGTTGAAGGATTTTGTCGAAAGCGCGTCGTACAAAAAGATTCTTGATTTTGTTCCGAACGAAAATCGAAGGAACATAATTTTCGCGGTTTCGCTCGACGCTTTTTCAGACGGGAAATTTTTTGAGCTTCATGGCGGCGCGAATTTGGCGGACGCGGTTTCGGCTATGAAAATTCTTTCCTCGGATTTTTGCGAGACTTACGCGCAGTTCACGCGCACGACGCAAAATGAAGACGAGCTTGAAAATTTTTTCCGCGCGTGGAGCGAAAAGTCGAGCGCGACCGGCGGAAAGTTCATCATCCAAAAATACGACAATTTTTGCGCCGCGCTTCCTTCGATAAAATCCGCCGACCTTGCGCCTGTGGTGCGCGAGCCGTGCTGGCATTTGCGGCGCGACATGGAAATTCTCTTTGACGGAAGCGTTCCGCTTTGCCGCGAAGTCTTGCCATTTGACGACGCTGAAATTTTGGGAAATGTTTTCGATTCCGATTTGGAAGAAATTTGGAAGAAGAAGAATTCTGCTTTGCGCGAGCACATTCAAAAAAATTACGGCGTTCGCTGCGGAAAATGCGATGAGTACTACATCTTCAATTTTTAACGAGCGGCAGATAAATTGCACGATTCTCGGCGGCAGGCGTTCGGAAAAAAAGGCCGCTTTGAATGTGGCGGCGATTCTGCTGAACAGCGGCAACAGCTATTTGCGCCTGCAAAATTTGGAGAATCTTTCAAAGTGCGGATTTGAAAAAATCATCTCCGTGGAAAACGATTCGAAGAATTTCAATTTGGACGATTTGCTCCAGAATTTTCCCGAAGTGAAATTCGTGATTCCGCTTGAAAGGGCCGCCGACGGAGACTTGATAAATGTGGCGATGTCGGAAATCGATTCGCCTTGCGCGCTGGTTTTGCGCGATTCGATTCGCATCACGCCGAGCGTTCTCACGGCGCAGCTTTCCGAGAATTTGGCGGCGCAGGATGTTTTTTGCATCGCGCCGCGCCTTTTCGTGCAGGACAAAACATCCGTTCCGATAAAATTCATTCCGGGCGTAAAAAAATCGGTTTTGAACATCGAGTCCGACTTGCAGATTTCCGACGGCGAGGCGACGCTCTATCCGTTCGATTTTTTGGGCTTCTACAACACGAAAAAATTCAAGCGGCTCGGCGGCTACGATTACGCGATAAAAAAGCCGTATTGGCAGAATTTGGATCTCGCGTTCCGCGCTTGGCTTTGGGGGGAGCGGATAAAAATTTCCACGGGACTTTCTTTTTCCTATGCCGAGGAAATTCCGCTCGTGGATTCCACGCCCGACATTTCGCAATTGCGATTTTTCCTCAAGAACATGGCTCCCGTGATAAAGGACGCCCGCGCCGATTTGCCGTTTTCAAAATTCTTTTCGTTCAAGGCGCGTTCGTCGTGCGGAATTTTCGAAGCGCTTCGCCAGTTTTCTTCCGCGCAAAATTGGGTGCGGGAAAACGAGCTGCGCTTTTCGTTCGACGCTTTTAAATTGATAAACGACTGGGGAAAAATCTGATGGCAAGTCGCGTGGCGGTAATCGTGCAGTGCAGGCTTTCCTCGACGAGGCTTCCGGGAAAGGCTCTGAAAAAATTGGGCGGCGAAAGCGTCCTTTCTTGGACGCTGGACGCGATGAAAAAAATTCCCGCCGAGCGATATTTTTTGGCGTGCGACTGCGATTCGAAAAACGCGCTTGAAGAAGTCGCGGAAAAATGCGGCTGGGAAATTTTCGCCGGAAGCCGCGACGACGTTTTGGAAAGATTCTGCTCGCTCTTGAAAACTCAGTTTCCCGAATGCGAAATTGTCGTCCGCGCCACGGCGGACAATCCTTTTTTGTTTTACGAGGCGGCGCAAAAATCGCTCGAAGAATTCAATGAAAATTTTTCGGACGCGGATTACTTTACTTTTACGGGACTTCCGCATGGAAGCGGCGTGGAAGTTTTCAAGGCGGCGTCGCTTTTACGCGCGGCGGATTTGACCGATTCTCCTTATGACCACGAGCATGTCGGCCCCTCCCTTTACAATCATCCTGAAAATTTCAAGGCGGTTTTCAAAAAGGCGGATGAAAAATTCTTCGCGCCTGATTTGCGGACGACGATCGACACTTTTTCCGATTTCAAGCGAGCGCAAAATATCGTCGAAAAAATTTCGGGCGGAAAAAAAATTCGTCCTTATTTCGCGAATGAAATTTTCGGCGCGTGCGAAGACGCGTTCGTGAAAAAAAACGTGCTGTTCGTTCCGAGCGTCCGCGCGGGGAGGGGGACGGGACATTTGCGACGCTGCCTCGACCTTGCGAAAAAAATCGGCGGATTCGTTTACATCGAATCGGACGCGGATTTAAAGGAATGCGACTCGATTTTGGAAGAAGCCTTTGAAAGCGGCTTGCATGATTTTCAAATAATTCGTCCCGCGAAAAACGCCGATGATTTTTACATTGAAGAAATGATTGATCACGGCGCGAAATGGGATTTGGTCGTGCTGGATTATTTTAAAAGCGAGAAGTCGCGCTTGCAAAAATTCTGCGAGCTCGGCGCGCTCTGTTCGATTGACGACGGCGGAGAATGCGGCGCGGCGGATTTTTTGCTCGACATAATTCCGTCGTACAATTTGCGCCGCGCGTCCAATTTGCAAAATCCAGCGCTCATTCCGCTTCCGAAAAACAAAAAAAATTCCCGAAGCGATTTCGTGAAAAACGCGCTCGTCGCAATCGGCGGTGAGGGGAACGCGGAAATCGCCTTGAGCGCGGCGCGCGCGCTTTCGAAAAACGAAGTCGATGTCGCCGTGATTTTGCCGAACGCATTTTCTTTCGAAAAAAAAATTGGCGACGAAAAAATAAAAATTCTTCCGCCGCTTCAGGATTTGCGCGAGCGACTTTTCGAATACGATTTGATTTTTACGCATTATGGTTTCACCGCGTTCGAGGCCGTGGCCGCGGGATGCCGCGTCGCGCTTTTTGCCACGAGTCCGCTTCACAAAAATCTTTCCCGAAAATACGGATTTGCCTGCGTCGGGAAAAACGAACTTTCCGCGAAAAAAATGAATTCGCTTTTGAAAAATCCGTCGAGACTTACGAGCGAATATTTTGAAAAAATTTTTTCGGAAAATGAAATTGAAATTCGCGGCGAAAAAAAATCAAGTTGGAAAGAAATCTTGCAAAGCCTCGTGACGGCGCAAAAATTCGATTGTCCTGTTTGCGGCGAAAAATCTTCGCATGGAAAAATCGTTGCGAGGACTGCCGCGCACACTTTCCGGCGCTGCCCGAACTGCAAGATGATTTACCTCGCGTTTTCCACGGACAGCCGAGTTCAATACGAAAAAAATTATTTTGAAGGCGAATACAAAAATCAATACGGCCGCACTTATTTGGAAGATTTCGATTCGATAAAAGCGCAGGGCGCGCGACGCGTTCGGATTGTAAAAAAAATTCTCGCCAAGAAAAAAAATCATTCGGCGGAAAAAAATTCTCAAGCAGCAACTATCAACTTGCTCGACGTGGGCTGCGCTTACGGGCCGTTCCTTTCCGCCGCGAGCGAAGCGGGCTTCAAGCCTTTCGGAAGCGACATTTCCGTGGCCGCCGTGAACTACGTCAAAAATGATTTGGGCTTTGAATGCGTGAACGCTTCGTTTTTGGATTTTGATTCGGAGAAAGAATTCTGCGTTTCGCAGTTCGACGCGCTTACGATGTGGTTCGTGATCGAGCATGTCCGTGACTTAAAAAGCGCGTTGGCTTCGGCGAACGAATTCTTGAAAAAGGGAGGGGTGTTCGCATTTTCGACGCCATCGGCGAGCGGCGTGAGCGCGCGCTTTTCACGGCAAAAATTTTTCGAGCAAAGTCCGCGCGACCATTATTCGATTTGGGAAATTCGCAGGAGCAAAAAAATTTTGGAGCGATTCGGATTCAAGATAAAAAAAATCGTTTCCACTGGAATCCACGCGGAGCGAATTCCGTTTTTTAAAAGGCACGGAATTCAAAAAGGCACTTTTCTTTTTTCGCTCGCTGTGATATTATGTAAAATGTTCAAATTGGGTGACACTTACGAAGTTTACTGCGTGAAAAAATGACGAGTGTCGGGCGGGGGAAATGGAAGATTCGATTTTGATTTTGGGCGCGGGAACGATGCAGGGACCTGCAATCCAAAGCGCGAAAAATTTGGGACTCAAAGTTTTTGTCGTGGACGCGAATCCTTCCGCTCCGTGCGTTGGCGAAGCCGATTTTTTCGAGCCGATTGATTTGAAGGATTTTGAGGAAATCGCCCGCTACGCCTTGAGCCTGAAAGAAAGCGCGGGGCTTAAAGCCGTGTTCACCGCCGGAACTGATTTCAGCGCGAGCGTCGCATACGCCGCCGAAAAATGCGGATTTCAAGCGCACAGTTTTTGCGCCGCACAAAACGCGAGCAACAAGGCTCTGATGCGGCAGTGCTTTAAGAACGCGCGAGTTCCGTGCCCGCATTTTTTGGAAATAAAAAAAGAATCTTTGGAAGAAGACCTTCCGCCGAATGTTTTGAAAAATTTGACTTATCCGCAAGTGGTAAAGCCCGTGGACAATATGGGCGCGCGCGGCTGCCGAATGGTTCGCGGCGAGAACGAGCTTTTTCCCGCCCTTGAAGCCGCGTTCGGGTTTTCGCGGACTGGAACTGCGATTTTGGAAGAGTATATGGAAGGCCCTGAATTTTCGATTGACGCGCTCGTCTATGACGGCTCGCTCACGATTACGGGATTCGCAAAACGCCACATTTTCTTTCCGCCTTATTTCATCGAGATGGGGCACACGATGCCGTCTCAAGTTCCGTACAAAGAATACATCGCGCTGATAAAAACTTTCGCCTGCGGAATAAAATCTTTGGGATTGAGCCACGGCGCGGCGAAGGCCGACATCAAGATGACGAAGAATGGACCGATGGTCGGAGAAATCGCGGCGCGGCTTTCGGGCGGCTACATGTCGGGCTGGACTTTTCCGTATTCGAGCGGCTTGAATCTCACCGAGCAGGCGATTTTGGTCGCGCTTGGAAGAACGCCGCAAATGCTCGAAGAACGCCGCTTTTCGCTTGACATTCACGAGCCGTTCGAGATTTTCGCGTACACTTCGAAAGTGGCTTGCGCCGAGCGCGCTTGGATTTCGATTCCCGGAAAAATAAAGGAAGTCTTGAATTTGGAAGAAGCCGGAAAAGTCGAAGGCGTGAAAAATGTTTTTCCGAGAATTTCTGCGGGCGATGAAGTGCGCTTTCCGAAAAGCAACGTGGAAAAATGCGGCAACATAATTTCCGTCGCGAAGACTCGCGGCGAGGCGGAAAAAATCGCGCAGGAAGCCGTGGGAAAAATCACGCTCGTTCTGGAAAAAGAAAATCCCGCGACCGACGAATTTCTTTTCGGCGCGAGGGGCGTCGATGAATGCGCTTTTCCGCCGAGGGCGTTCCAGCTCCCGAAAGGCGCGTCGAGCGAACTTGGCTACGAGCTTGATTGCAACAGCGAAAAAATAATTCCGAAAGGCGAGAGCGTCGAAAATTACATTCCGACAAAAATCCTTCCGTTTTTGGAAATGCGAGATTGGAACAATTTGACGCTGCGGGAAACCGTCAAAAAATTCGACGTCCTTTGCCCTGACCATGCGGAATTGCATTACAAAAAATTTTGGACCGCGCTGATGCGTGGCGGAATCCAAGGAGCGTTGTATGCGGCGCAATGAATTTTTTTTACGCGGATTTTGCGAGGCGGCAAAAAAACTTTTCGCAAATCTTTTGATTTTCATTTTTCTCGCCGAGGCGATTTTCGCGCAAAGTTCTTCGCAAAAAAATCTGATCGAATCGGCGGCCGCTTCCGGCATGACGCTTTATTGGGACACGCTTTCGCAAGGCGGCGTCCTCGAAAAGAACGGCAAGCAGATTTCGTTCCGCGTGGAAAGTCCCGTGATTCTTCTGAACAACGAAAAATTCCTGAAGACGGATTCTCCGCAGATTTCAGGCGGCGCGATTTTCGTGAGCAACGACTTTTTGCGCGAAGCCGAAAATTATTTTTCGGCGCAAAATCTTTCGGAAGAAAGTTTCAAGGTGGGCGCGATTTTGATCGACCCCGGCCACGGCGGAAAAGATTCTGGCGCGAGCATGACGCACAAAATTGGCGGCAAAAACGTGACGCTCAAGGAAAAGGACATAAATCTCACCGTGTCCAAAATGCTCGCCGAGCGCCTCAAGTCCGCGTATCCTGAAAAGCAAATCATAATGACGCGTTCCACCGACGTTTTCCTTTCGTTGCAGCAGCGCACCGACATCGCCAATTCGATGAACGCAAAGCTCAAGGAGCGCGAGGCCGTCCTCTACGTTTCGGTCCACGTGAATTCCTCGCTCGACAAAAAGGCGCGCGGCTACGAAGTTTGGTATCTTTCGCCCGGTTACCGGCGGACGGTTTTGGACAGCGGCAAAAAAGCCGAAGATCCGAAGCTTTTCAACATCTTGAATTCGATGATGGAAGAAGAGTACACCACCGAAAGCATTTTGATCGCGAAATTCATCATGGACGGACTCGGCGCGCAAATCGGCTCGCTGAGCGTTCCTCGCGGAATCAAGGCGGAAGAATGGTTCGTCGTCCGCAACTCGAACATGCCGAGCGTTTTGGTGGAAGTGGGCTTTGTCTCCAACGCCGAGGAAGCGAAGCTTTTGAACGACAAGACCTACTTGCAAAAAACCGCGTTCGGGATATATAATGGAATATCGGCGTTCGTGGCGCACTTCGAGCGTTCGCGCGGCTTTAGCCGCTGAAATCGGCGGCGGTCGCATGGATTTGCATGAAAGTCCGAGGCTGCCCCGCGCATCGCTTTCGCGTCTTTAAATTGCGGCTTTTTGTCCGCTTGTATTTTGGGAGATTTTTTTTATGGAAAAAAAATTTGATTTTGTTTCGACAGTTTTGAAAATCCTGCTTTTGGCGGCGTTCGCTTTTTCCGCGACAATCTATTTCATAAAAACGCCTGGGCGTAGATATTTGTTTCGATTTGAAAGCGTGGACAAAGGAAAGTCGTCGCTCGAATATCGAATCCTTCCGCATAAAAAAGGCGACGCGGCGATTTCTCTTTATGTGGACGAACTTCTTTTGGGACCAAAAACCGAACGCGCTCGTCCAGTTTTTTCGCCTGGAACTAAAAGCAAATTTTGCTTTTTGCGCGGAAAAACGCTTTTTGTGAATTTAAGCGGCGAGCTTCTTTACAAGACTGGAAACGCTGGTGAAATAATGGCTGGAATCGAATTGTTCAAAAAAAATATTTTCGAATCGTTTCCAAAGGTGAAATCTGTGGAAATTTTTATCGACGGAAAGGAAATGGTCGGGTATTTTCCGACTTTTTCAAAAAATTGAATTTGCAAGGATTTCGGAAAAAAAATCCAAAAAAGCATTGACAAAATCTATTTTTTGTTGGATAATGTTATTTAGAAAAGGCTACATCTATCAAAAATAAAGGAGTTTTTGAAATGAAAAGAACTTTCAGTTTTATTGCCGCGGCTCTTTTGCTTGCGACGTCGGTTGCGTTTGCCGATGAGTCAATGCTCATTGACTTTACGTTGCTTGATTCCGATTGTTGTGCGGACGAAGGAACGGGAGAGATGACTCAGAACAAGCGCACTGTGATGGATTTTTCTGTTGCGGCTGGTGCTACGTTCACGGAAGACCAGAAAGAGATGATGAGAACGTCTCTCGCCTTGCCTGAATGGGAAGTTGTGTTGAACTCATCTGCTAAGAATGTGCAGGCTCTTGCCGATTCAAAAGTCGTCTATGCTCCGGTACGTGATGGAGCGAATGTTCCTTTTGCCGGACAGAATGTAATGGGCGTGCGCATCGTGTTCCCTACTTGGGCAAACAATGCGAATGCGAAAGTCACTCCCGCGTTTGACATTCCTGCCTACGAACCTTTGTCTGATGCTGATGACGAAGGCAATCGTGCGGAGCCTTCGGATGAACAGAAGGCCAGCGGAAAGACATTGTTTGAAGACGGCTATGGCGTTGTGAAAAATGTCGGCACAATCAAGTCTATCGCTGTGAACACGATGGGAATGAACTATCCGCATGGACTTTATGTGCTCCTCAAGGACAACGACAATATCGAGCGCCGATATTTCATGGGCTATCTTGGATTTGACGGCTGGAAGCAGTTGGTTTGGAACAATCCGCAGTACATCACGGAAATCCGCAACCGCGAAATCCGCGTGTATCCGATTTATCCTCGCGGAATGCCGTTCGTGAAATTCTCTGGTTTCTATATTACGCGTGATGCGGCTCACATTGGCGGCGATTTCATCGGCTATTTCAAGGACGTGAAAGTTATCTATGACAAAGCGGTTCTTGTTTCAGAGCGCGACATCGCTGATGAAGACCTTTGGCAAATCATTACGAAAAAAGAAAATGCGCGCCAGGCTGCCGAAATGCAGCGCTTCGGCAACAAGCAGGTCAATCGCTATCTTGAAAAGGCGAAACTTGCCACCGAGACCGAATTCACTTCTAGCCTTGGTGATGGTGCTTCGGCTCAGCAGAATCAGGGACAGGCTGCGGACTAATTTGTCGCGCAAGCTTGTCTAACGAAAAAGGCACTTTCTTCTTGAAGTGCCTTTTTTTTATGACTTTTGAAAAAATGGAGTGCTTGTGTCTAACGCGGATTTGCCCAGCAAAGCTGACATTGAAAATCTTTACAATTCATACTATCCGATTCTTTCTTGTATTTTGAACAACATCCAAAATTCGTTGCTCAGCGACATCGAGCTGAATCCGCGCCCGCTTTTGAAGTCGCGAATAAAGTCGTTCAAAAGTTATCATGAAAAAGTAAAGCGGCAGCGTTCGTCAGAAATTTACCACACGCAGAATTTGGTTTTGCTTACGGATATGATTGGGATTCGCGTGATTTGCCTTTTTTTGGACAACATCGCCGAAGTGGAGCGGCAAATTTCGGAAAAATACAAAGTTCGCGAAATCGAGCACAAGGGCGCCGAGCAAAGTTTCCGTGAGTTTGGATACGAATCGGTGCACGTTTTGATAGAACTTCCCAAAGAATGCCTTGATCTTTCCATGCTCGACGAGGAATTGGTTCGTCAGCATCCGATTCCCGAAGGCTTGTGCTGTGAAATCCAAATCCGCACGATTTTGCAGGACGCGTGGGCGGAAGTCGAACACGAATTGATTTATAAGAGCGAATTTACGCCGTTCGATGCGCCTTTAAGAAGAAAGCTCGCCAGCGTGAATGCTTCGCTTTCTTTGGCAGACACGATTTTTCAAGAAATCCGTGACTACCAGAAGAATTTCCAAAAGCAAAAGGATCAGCGGCGCACTTCGTTCTACAGTCAAGCCGATGTTTTGACGGACGGAGAAAATGAATTGGCGGCGGATTCAAATTCCGAAAAGCGCGATTTTGTGAAGGAAGAAATAGGGCGACCTTCTCCTTATGTTCACGGCACGATTGACGATATGATTTTGCATGCGCTTCAGGCACACAATTCCGGGCAGCTGGATTTGGCGGTGGATATTTATTCGCGCATAATTTCTTCAAATGCAAAGCTTGACGACGTTGTGCTTTCGGTGATTTTGAAGCATCGCGGAATGGCGTTCTTCGCGCAGAACAAATATCGCGACGCGCTTGCCGATTTTGAAAAATCCGCTATGCTCGGCAAGGACGCTTTCCGCTCGTTCTATTATATGGGCATTGTTCAAAGCGTTTTGGGCGACAATGAAAAGGCAGTGGAATGTTTTTCAAAGTCGCTTGAAATCAACACGTTTCAGTCGCACGCGTATTTTCGTCGCGCAGTTTCGCAATACAATTTGGGCGAATTCCAAAGTTCGCTCGAAGATTTGGACACGGCGGAACGTTTGGGACTTTCAACGCAAGAATGCAAGGCTCTTCGCAAAAAATTGATGAAAGAATTCGGCATTATGTAACTTCCGCCGCTTCAAATTTAGATCATCAAATTTTAGACGATTCGAAACATCGCGCTTTGATTTGTCGCGAGTTTGAAAAATTTCCAAGCAGAAACAAGTGCAGAAAATTATTTTTTTTATAAGCACTTGATTCGCCCGCGCGGGAGCGCGAGTTTGAAAAATTTCCAAGCAGAAACAAGTGCAGAAAATTATTTTTTTTTATAAGCACTTGATTCGCCCGCGCGGGAGCGAGAGTTTAAAAAATTTCCGAGCAGAAACAAGTGCAAAAAATTATTATTTTTTTATAAGCACTTGACAATTTTTTTTTTTTTTGATATTATTTTTACATTGCTTGTCTCCTTCGTCTAGTGGTTAGGACATCGGGTTTTCATCCCGACAACAGCGGTTCAATTCCGCTAGGAGATGCAACTTTTCTTTTGCGTGTTTTCATTTTTTTTCCAAATTCCTATTGAAATATTTTTTTTGTCGTGATATAATTTTATCAAAGAATTCTTTTTTTAGGAGATAGAAAATGGCTAATGTAAGAGTTGCTATCAATGGATTTGGACGCATCGGTCGTTTGGCGTTCCGCCAGATGTTCGACGCTGAAGGTTACGAAGTGGTCGCCATCAACGATTTGACGAAACCTTCGATGCTCGCCCACCTTCTCAAGTATGACACGGCGCAGGGCGGCTATGCTGGAAAAATCGGCGAAGGAAAGCACACCGTGACTTCTGACGACGAGGCCGGCACGATTACAGTTGACGGAAAGACGCTCAAGATTTACGCGGAAAAAGACGCGGCTTCTTGTCCGTGGAAAGAGTTGAATGTCGATGTCGTTCTTGAATGCACCGGCTTCTACACTTCAAAGGAAAAGAGCATGGCTCACATCAACGCGGGCGCGCGCAAAGTCGTCATTTCCGCTCCTGCCGGCAACGACCTTCCGACGATTGTCTACAATGTAAACCACAATACTCTCAAGCCCACGGACAACGTGATTTCTGCGGCTTCTTGCACGACGAACTGTCTCGCGCCGATGGCCAAGGCTTTGAACGAATTCGCTCCTATTGAAAGCGGAATTATGGTGACGATTCACGCGTACACTGGCGACCAGATGATTCTTGACGGTCCGCAGCGCAAGGGCGATCTCCGCCGAGCGCGCGCGGGTGCGGCGAACATCGTTCCGAACTCGACTGGTGCGGCGAAGGCGATTGGCCTTGTAATTCCTGAATTGAACGGAAAGCTCATCGGTTCTGCGCAGCGCGTTCCTGTTACGACAGGTTCGACCACGATTTTGACGGCCGTAGTTCGCAAGGACAACGTTACAAAAGAAGATGTCAACGCCGCGATGAAAGCCGCTTCTGATCCTGAGACATTCGGCTACAACACGGACGAAATCGTTTCAAGCGACGTGATTGGAATGCGCTACGGCTCATTGTTCGACGCGACGCAGACGATGGTGAACAAAGTCGGCGACGGCCTTTGGGAAGTCCAGGTGGTTTCTTGGTACGACAACGAAAACAGCTACACTTCTCAGATGGTTCGCACCATCAAATACTTCAGCGAATTGAAGTAGGAGAGTGCGCGTTGCATTGAAATTGGCGGTGAAATTTTGCCGCTGATTTTGAATGTGCGATCCGCCCCGGCGAAGCCGGGGCGGATTTGTTTTAAATCGACGAGTTGTGAAATCCTTCCTTAATTTTAAACAGCGATCGAATTTTCAGATTCGGGAGTTGTTGAAAGCACTCGAGTTTTGCAAAGCAAAACTCGTAAGCAGGGCTTCGCCCTGCGACTTTTGCTAGCGAAAAATGCAGCGACGGAATCACGAGTTGCATTTAAATTTTGCAAAAAAATCGCCTTGAATTTTTGTGGCGTTCGCGTTATAATGTTTTCATGCCGTTTGTTTTTCCAATTGTTTCACTTTGTTTTTATGCCGCATGGATTTTCGTGATTTTTCTTGGCGGAAAAAGCGCGAGCGAAAATTCGTTCAATTCAGATTTTTTGAGCATTCGCGCCACGAAATCTTTGCAGGGGCTGGCGGCCTTTGGCGTGCTTTGCCATCATATTTCGCAAACGGAAATTTTACAAAAATCGGGCGAAATTCAAGCTTTCAAAGATGTGGGATTTTTGTTCACGGGACTTTTCTTTTTTGTTTCCGGCTATGGACTTTTGAAAAGCCTCGACACGAAGCGCGGATATTTGAACGGATTTTTGAAGCGGCGATGCGTTCCGATAATCGTTTCGTTTTATGCGATGAATTTTCTTTACATAATTTGGCATTTGATTTTGAGAACTCCGATGTCCGCGGGCGAATGGATTTGCAAGATTTTGGGCGTTTCGCTTTTGAACGACAATGCTTGGTTTGTACCCGTAATATTGATTTTGTATGTGGAGTTTTATTTCGCGTTCAAAAAGGCGAAAAATCGGCGCATCGCTTTCGCGCTGATTTTCCTTGCTGTGGCACTTCAAATCGCGGCGTTTCTTTTTTTGCGGCATTTTCCATGGTGGCACGGCGAAAAAAATTGGTGGCGAATTCCGGGCGCGTTTTCAATATGCGCGTGGTGGAAGCGTCCGTGTGTGCTTTGGTTTGAAGGCGAATGGTGGGTGAATTCTACGATTTGTTTTTTGCTCGGAATGTTCTTCGCGCAGCACGAGCGAAAAATATTCGCTTTCTTTTCAAAAAATTATTGGCCGAAATTTTTCGCCGCCTTCATATTTGCGCTGATTTTTTTGTGCGCGGGAATTTGGGCGCTTTCTGCGATTTCATATTGGCGCGAATTTAGTGGCGACAATTCTGTCGCGCCGCGCCTGAAAATAATTTTGATTCAAAGCGCGCAAGTCATTTCGTTCGTGGTTTTTGTAGCCGTCTTTATGATGAAATTTTTTGCGGACAACCGCGTGAGCAGATTCTTCGGAAACAATTCGCTTGAAATTTATTTGATGCAGGCGATGGCGATTCGGACTTTGCCGAAATTTTTTGGATTTGAAAAAATGAACCTTTCGCTTTTTTCATCAAGAATTTTAGTGCTGATTTATGCTGCGCTTGCCGTGGCGATTTCATTTTTGCTTGCGCTTGGCTTGAAAAAAATCTCATCGCTCTTGCTGAATTTTTTTGGCGGCAAAAAAAATGTTTGATTCGGAATCGTTCTCGCAATTCATTTCTCCGAATGCCGACCGAGGCGCGTTCATACAAAATTATCTTTTGGAACGTGGTGTGCAAAGCGCGGTGATAAATGTTGATGGTCGCCGTCACATTTATGTGAAATTTCCGCCGTCTGGTTACAGCGCGACTTTCCGAATGAAAACTTTGATTGCGCATTACGACCGTTTTTCCGAAGGCGGAAAAATTGTCACTCCTGGCGCGAACGACAATTCTTCTTCCGTTTTTTGCCTGATGGATTTTGCCGCGCGTCTTGCAAAATTCAATGGCGTTCACAATGTTCGGATTTTTTTTACGGACGGCGAGGAACTTGTTTCCGGAATGGGAGGGGTAACGGAACAAGGCGCTTACAAACTTGCGAATGTGATTCAAAAAGCCGGAATCAGGGACGAAGACGTTTTCGTGTTTGACTGCGTTGGCAGGGGGACGATTCCAGTTTTGGGAACGGCCTCCGTTTCAAAATCTATGAGCGCGCCGTTCGCGAAAAAATGCGCCTCGCTGGAACAAGGCGCGAAGGCGATTCTTGCGTCGCTTGGAATTGGATGGCTCAACTTGCCCATACCGTATAGCGACAACGCGGGATTTTTGGCTTCGGGAATTCCTGCCGTGGCGTTCACGATGCTGCCTGATGACGAGGCGCAAAGTTATATGCTCGCGCTTCAAAAAATTCCGAATCTTTCGCAATTCGTCCAAAATCCTTCGTTGCCGATTGATGACGATGAAAAGATTGCATTGAAAAAATCGCTTCCGAAAACATGGCAACTTTTTCACACTCCGCAGGACAATCTTGATTCGCTGACTCCCGCGAGCTTTGAAATAGTCGCGAGAATCCTTGATGTGATTGCCGCAAGAAAAACCGTATAGCCTTGACAAAAAAAATTTTTTTCGCTAAACTCATTCCCATATATTAAATATTCAGGGGAGCTGGGATTCTGGCTGAGAGTAGGCTTTGCCTTGACCCTTAACTTGATTTGGGTAATTCCAACGTAAGGAGAGTACGCAGAAATGCATCATTGTGTTTTTGCGACGACAGTTTGAAAACGGCGAGCCGTATTTCAAGCTGTGATTCGTGCCGTCCTGGCACGCCGCTACGCGGAGTTGCCAAGGAGAATGCATGAAAACTTGTCTCGAGAACGTGCGCGCTTCGCGCCCGTTGATTCACAACATCACGAATTATGTCACGGTAAACGATGTGGCCAACGCGCTTTTGGCGATAGGCGCGAGTCCGATTATGGCGGACGATTCGGCGGAAGTCGAGGACATCACTTCGATTTGCGCGGGCTTGAACATAAACATCGGCACGCTCAACAAAAACACGATTCCTTCGATGATGCTCGCGGCGAAAAAAGCGAAGTCGCTCGACCACAAAATCGTGCTTGATCCCGTGGGCGCGGGCGCGAGCGCGCTTCGCACGAACACCGCCATCGAGCTTTTGGACGCAGTTCAATTCGATGTCGTGCGCGGAAACATTTCCGAAATAAAAACTTTGGCTTTCGGAAGCGGCACGACTAAAGGCGTGGACGCGGATTTCGCCGACAGCGTTTCGGAGAAAAATCTTTCGGACGCGATTTCGTTCGCAAAGAAAATCGCCGCGAAACTAAAATGCGTGGTCGCGATTACGGGCGCGATCGATTTGGTGAGCGACGCGAATGAAACTTATGTCATAAGAAACGGCCTCCCCCAAATGAGCGCGATTACCGGAACGGGCTGCCAGCTGAGCGCGCTTGTCGCGGCGTTCGTTGCGGCGAATGCGGATAACGTTCTCAAGGCGACGGCCGCCGCCGTCTGTGCGATGGGATTGTGCGGAGAAATCGCGTGGAAAAACATGCGGGAGGGGGAAGGCAATTCCACTTACCGAAACCGCATCATCGACGCGCTCTACAATCTTCAAGGCGAGCACTTGGAAAAAGGCGCGAAATATGAAATGCGATAAAAACAATTTGCGGCGCGACTTGCTTTTGTACGCCGTCACCGACCGTTCGTGGCTTGGCGGGCGTTTGCTTGAAAGCGTAGTCCGCGAGGCGATTTTGGGCGGCGCGACTTTTGTCCAGTTCCGCGAAAAAAAATTCTCTGGCGCGAATTTCGCTGAAGAAAAAATCCTTGAAGAAGCCTCCGCGATAAAAAATCTTTGCGACGAATTCAAAGTTCCTTTTGTCGTGAACGACGACGTGTTCCTTGCGAAAAAAATTGACGCGGACGGAGCGCACATCGGGCAGGGCGACATGCCTTTGGAAAGGGCGCGGGAAATCTTGGGCGAAAATAAAATCATCGGCGTGAGCGCGCAGAATGTGGAGCAGGCGATTTTGGCGCAAAGGCGCGGCGCGGATTATCTCGGCGTGGGCGCGATTTTCCAGACGCAAAGCAAAGGCGACGCGCAATCCGTTTCGATTGAAACGCTACGCTCGATTTGCGAGGCGGTGGAAATTCCCGTGGTCGCCATCGGCGGAATAAATTGCGAGAACGTCTCGCGCTTGGAAAAAAGCGGCATCGCCGGCGTTTCCGTGATAAGCGCGATTTTCGCGGCGGACGACATCCGCGCGGCGGCGGCCGCGCTCAAGGAAAGGGCGAGAAAAATTGTTTGAAGATTTCATTAAAATGGCGCAGGATTTTTCGGGCGCGATTTTCGATTTGGACGGAACGATTTTGGATTCGCTCGGGGCGTGGCGCGATTTGGGCGCGAATTATCTTTTGCGGTTCGGAATTTCCGCGATGAAAAATCTCGATGAAATTCTTTTCAACATGAGCATGGACGAGGGCGCGAATTTTTTGATGGAAAAATATTCCCTTCCGAAAAATTCAGACGAAATTATTTCCGAGATGAATTCGATGCTGGAAGACGCGTACAAAAACGAAATCGTTTTGAGGCGCGGCGCGCTTTCCGCGTTGCGCTTTTGCCGCGAGAAAAAAATGCGAGTGTGCGCTGCCACGGCGGGCGAGCGAAGTTTGGAAGAAGCCGCGCTCGCGCGGTGCGGCGCGCTTGATTTTTTTGAAAGGATTTTCACTTGCGGCGAGGAAGGCACTTCGAAAAGTTCGCCTGAAATCTATCTTCGCGCCGCACGGTTCATGTCGCTTCCGCCGCAAAAAATAATCGTCGCCGAAGATTCGCCTGAAGCGGCACGCGTCGCGCGCGCGGCGGGCTTTTCGACTTTTTTGGTGGAATGAATGTTTGGATTTGGCGGCGGATTTTGTCGCCAAATTTGATTTTTAGCTTTTTGAAAAAATTTGATTTGCTGCGTCCTGTTCATTCGTGCTTTCGAAAATGGAAAGACGCTGCAATTTTTTTGACGAGGAATTTAAAATGAAAACTGCCTTGACGATCGCCGGAACTGATTCGAGCGGAGGAGCCGGAATTCAAGCCGACATCAAGACGATGACGGCGAACGGCGTTTATGCGATGAGCGCGGTTACTGCCTTGACCGCGCAGAACACGACGGGCGTTTCTGCCATCATGGAAGTGAGCGCGGATTTTTTGGAAAGGCAAATCGCCACGACCGTGACGGACATTTTTCCCGACGCGGTGAAGACGGGAATGGTTTCGTCGTCAGAACTCATCGAAGTGATTTGCGACTGTGTGAAAAGATTCGCGCTGAAAAATTTCGTGGTCGATCCGGTGATGGTCTCGACAAGCGGCTCGCGCCTCATAAGCGAAGACGCGATTGAGACGCTCAAAAAGAAATTGCTTCCGCTCGCGCTCGTGATCACGCCGAACATTCCCGAGGCGGAAGTTTTGGGCGAAATGAAAATCCACGGCGAAGCCGGAATGGAAGAAGCCGCGCGAAAAATCTTCGAAGAGTACGGCTGCGCGGTTTTGGTGAAGGGCGGGCATTTTTTGAACGACGCAAACGACTTTTTGTTTTCGTGGAACGCGGAGGAAAATCGCGCGGAGCGCAAATGGTTTTACGGAAAGCGAATCGAAAATCCAAATACGCACGGAACTGGCTGCACGCTTTCCGCCGCGATCTGTTCCAATTTGGCGAAAGATTTTTCGCTCGAAGAAAGCATCCGCCGCGCCAAAGAATATTTGTCCGGCGCGCTCGGCGCGATGCTGGACTTGGGGCGCGGCGCAGGACCGATGAATCACGCGTTCGCGATCAAGTGCGAATAGTCGATAAAGTGCGCATGGGCGTTGCGGGGGTGTCCCCCGCAGAGGGGGTAGCGGAAGACCGCGCAAGCGGGCTGGAGCGAGGGGGAGACTTCCCCCACAGTGCAAATTTTTCAAACCCCGCTTTCAAGGAACGCATTTCGATGACTGCCGATTCAGTCGAAATGACTATGCGTAATTTGCCACGCCACTATTTTTCCCTCATTTTTCAAAATGCGTTTTTAGTTTTTCGTAAATTTCCAAAAGCAATTTTCGTTCTTTAAATACATCCTTTATATTTCCTTTTTCGTCCGTTGTTGCGGAAACAAAAAAATCTGCCGGACTCACTCCAAGCGACTTTGCCATCGCTACAAGTAAGTCGAATGAAGGTTTTGCGATTCCACATTCAATGTTGCCGATTGTTCCCGTGGCAACGTCGCACGCTTCCGCAAGTTGCGCCTGCGAAACTCGTTTTTCTAGCCGAAAATATTTCAAATTCGCCATAAAACAGCGTTGGTATTTTTCCATAAGTTATCAGTATAAAATGTGCTTTTTCCTATTGAAATAATTTTAAATTGGTAATATAATTGAATTTATCAATTTAATTGATAGTATTTAAAATGGGAGGAAAATCTGGGGCGAGAATGTGACTTAATCGATTTCCTGGATTTCTTAAAGATTAAAACTATGGTTCTAATTACAGGTGGCGCGGGCTATATCGGTTCTCATACTAACGCGCTTTTTGCAGAAAAAGGGATTGAGACCCTTGTGTTGGACAATCTTGTATATGGGCATAAGGATTTTGTCATTGGAGGCAAATTCATAGAAGGCGACATTGGAGATGCGAAGTTGCTCGACAATATTTTTTCTACGCATAAAATTGATGCCGTCATTCATTTTGCCGCATTTGCCTATGTGGGTGAGAGCGTGAAAAATCCTTCAAAATACTACAACAACAATGTGGCCTTTACTTTGAAATTGCTGGATGCGATGGTGCGCCATAATTGTATGAATTTCATTTTTTCATCTACTTGTGCGACTTACGGTGTCCCTGAAAGAGTTCCCATAGAAGAGGAGGCGGAACAAAATCCGATAAATCCTTACGGTGCATCCAAGTTGATGATTGAACGGATTGTAAAGGATTACGCAAGGGCTTATGGACTGAAGTATTGCATTTTCCGCTATTTTAATGCGGCGGGTGCGGACAGTGCTTGCAGGATTGGAGAATGGCATATTCCCGAAACGCATTTGATTCCATTGGTTTTGGATGCCGCAAGCGGAAAACTAGAAGCAATAAGCGTATTCGGAATGGACTATCCCACTGAAGACGGAACTTGCGTTCGAGATTATATTCATGTAATGGATTTGGCGGATGCCCATCTAAAGGGGTATGAATACTTGAAAAACGGCGGAACAAACGTCTTTTTGAATTTGGGAACGAAGAGGGGATATTCTATCAGAGAGGTGATTTCCGAGGCTAGGAAAGTTACAGGAAGGGAAATTCCTGTAAAGGAATCGGAAAGAAGGGAAGGTGATCCTCCCGTTTTGATTGGAGATTGCAAGAAAGCGAACGAAGTGCTTGGTTGGAGCGCGAAGAATTCGGATATAAATTTCATTTTACAAACAGCGTGGTTGTGGCATGAAAAACTGAATGCCACAACCACGCTGAAATGCTTGAAATTTTCGCAATCAAAAAAGGCAACAGAGACATAAAGGAGATGAAATGAAAGTGGCGATAATAGGCGGCGGACCTGCAGGGTTGTCGTGCGCGAACGCCTTGCAGAATGCAGGCGTTTCGGTTGACGTGTATGAAAAAGAAGGCGCGGTGGGCGGAATGTCAAAGACTATAGAGTTGTGGGGACAGAAAGTTGATTTGGGACCTCACCGCTTTTTTAGCATGGATGAAAGGGTGACTGATTTTTACCTTTCTTGTGTAAAAGATGAATACATCATGGTGGATCGTTTGACACGCATCTTCTATGAAAAGAAATTTTTCCTTTACCCAATAAAGGCTTTCAATGCTCTGACCACGCTAGGATTTGCAAAGGCTTGCGCCTGCGTTTTCAGTTATATAAAGGTGCAGTTCCGCAAAAAGGGAGATGAAAAAACTTTTGAGCAGTGGGTTTCAAATAGATTTGGTTACAAACTCTACAGCATATTTTTCAAGTCGTATTCTGAGCGACTTTGGGGAATGTCCTGCACGGAATTGGACGCAGATTTTGCGAGACAGAGAATCAAAGGACTGAATATGTTTGAAGTGATAAAGTCCGCCATTTTCGGAGAGGGAGGAAAAAAACACAAAACACTGGTTGACCGCTTTGCATATCCAAAATATGGCGCGGGCGTTCCTTATTGCAATATCGAAAACGAATTAATCAAAAATGGCTCGAATGTGTATTTGAATGCAGGCGTAAAAGGAATTGCAACGAGGGAAAACAAGGTTTGTGGCATCGTTTTAGAAGACGGCTGTGTTAAAGAATACGATTATGTTGTATCGACTGCTCCGTTCTCTCAGATGCTTTGCAGTATTGAAGGTTTTCCCAGCGAAGTCTACAAGATGGCAAAAGAGTTAAAATACAGAAACACAACTTTGGTTTATTTGCAAATTGCAAAAGATCATATTTTCAAGGACAACTGGATTTATGTTCACGATGCGAATCTTCAGTGCGGGAGAATTACGAATTTTCAAAATTGGTCGCCTTTTACAAAAAATGGAAACTCGCAATCGATTTTGGCTCTTGAATATTGGTCGTATGATAACGACGCACTTTGGCAAATGACAGACGAAGATATGATTTTGCTTGCGAAAACCGAGATTTGCAAAACAGGACTTGTAAATGAAAACGATGTTCGTGAAGGCTTTGTCTACAGGATGCACCAGTCGTATCCCGTCTACAATCAAGGCTATCAGGAAAAGATGCGCGTTTTGCAAAAGGCTGCCGACGGCATAGAGAACCTTTGCTTCATTGGACGGAACGGCTCTTTCAAATACAACAATCAAGACCATTCAATACTGATGGGACTTTTGGCAAGTGAAAATATACTAAAAGGAAAAAAAGTGCATGATTTGTGGAGCGTGAACACTGATTATGACTATCAGGAAGGCGAAAGCAAATTGACTGAAAGCTAGCGATGAAATTGCCATATCGTTCAATGAACGACTCGCAATGAAATCTTATTTGTCACACAGTCTATTGGCTTTTGTACGGGAGACTTTTATGGGTAAAAAACGAATTTTGGTTACGGGCGGGGCGGGCTTCATCGGCTCGCATCTGTGCGAGAAACTGCTCGAAGGTGGAGACGAGGTGATTTGTCTCGACAACCTTTTTACTGGAAGCAAGCAGAACATCAATCACCTTATGGGCAAACTCAATTTCGAATTCCTGCGGCACGACATCACTATGCCGCTTTTCATCGAAGTGGATCAAATCTACAACTTGGCGTGTCCGGCAAGCCCCATTCACTACCAGTATGATCCGATCAAGACAGGAAAGACTTCTGTTTTCGGCGCGCTTCATTCGCTTGGAATCGCAAAGAGATGCGGTGCGAGAATTCTTCAGGCCTCCACTAGCGAGGTTTATGGCGACCCCGAAATCCATCCGCAGCCCGAAAGTTATCGGGGTTGTGTGAATACAATAGGTGTGCGCTCCTGTTACGACGAGGGAAAGCGAATGGCGGAAACTCTCTTTTTCGACTATCGCCGCCAACACGGAGTGGACGTCAAAGTTGTGCGCATTTTCAATACCTATGGGCCTAGAATGTCCGTGAACGATGGACGCGTAGTCTCGAACTTCATCATACAGGCAATCAAAGGCGAGGATATCACTGTCTACGGCGACGGAAGCCAGACGAGAAGCTTTTGCTTTGTGGACGACCTCGTGCGCGGGCTAATTTTGATGATGAACAGCCGCGACGGTTTTGCAGGACCCGTCAACTTAGGCAATCCCGGCGAGTTCACGATGCTGGAACTGGCAGAGAAGGTGATAAAGTTGACAGGATCTTCTTCGAAAATCGTCTTTTGCCCGTTGCCAGAGGACGACCCCAAACAGAGGAAGCCAATGATAGACTTGGCACAAAAGGAATTAAATGGCTGGACACCGAAAGTCGCGCTTGAAGAAGGTTTGAAAAAAACGATTGAATATTTCAGAAGTTTGGATTTGCGTGACTAATTTTAGTTAGGTAAGAATTATGAAAGAAAAAACTGAAATGAAAATGTTGCGTAAGGTTTTGCTTGCGCTTTGCGCGTTTGGATTTGCTTGTTCGCTTTTGTTTTTTGTTCCGCCCGTGCAAAATTTGATTTTGGATTTCGGCGAACATTTGATTGGTCGTCCGCTAACACGCTCTGTGTGGGTGTGGCGATTTGTGAATTGGGGCGTGGACTGCTGCGTTCTGTTTGCGTTTGCGTCAATTTGTATTTTTTATTTCAAAAGCGTTTCTGGCGTGAAAGTTTTTGCAAAGCGGATTTATGATTTTGGGTGCAAAAACGAACGCACAATTTTGCTCGTCGCGCTTTTGATTTTCTGCGCCATAAATATTGTCTCGATAATTTTTCACGAACATTGGCGCGACGAGGCGCAATCTTGGTTAATCGCAAAATATTCTTCGCCTTTGGATTTGCTTCATATTCTTCCGGACGAAGGACATCCCGCGCTTTTTTATTTGATTTTGATGCCATTTGCAAAACTCGGTCTCAATTACAATTGTTTGAGTTTTGTAACGTTCTCGTTTGTGTTTGTGGCGGCAATTTTGTTTCTGCGTTTTTTCAAGGCGAATCTTTTTTTGAAAATCATTTTGCTTTTTTCGCCGATTTTTATGTATTTTTCTGGAGTCATCGCGCGTTCGTATTGTTTAATTCCTTTGGAACTTGTGGCGGTGGCGTGCCTTTACGAAAAGCGGAAGAATTTTCCGATTTTGTGGGGAGTGAACATCGCGCTGATGTTGCAGACGCACATTTATCTTGCGGGGCTTTGCGGAATGTTGATGCTTCAAATGCTTTTTGATTGCATTTGCAAAAAAGACAAAAAAGCGAAAATAAAAATTTTCGCAGGCGGAATCATCGCAACTTTGAGTCTTGCCTTGCTTTTGCTTGAACTCGGAATCGGAAAGTCACGCTCAAGCGGCAATTTGTTTTCTCTTATGGGAAATCCTGTTTCGTTCGCGAGACAAGTGAAACCTCAGTTACAAATAATACTTTCGCATTGGGCGTTCGTCGGCGGAAAATTAGAAGCCTTCTTTTGCCTCTTGATTTTGTTTTTGATAATTTTGAAAGCGATTTTGAATTTCAAAAATTGCGCTTGGGAATTTTTAATTTTGCTCGGAACAATTTCTGAAATTCTCGTCGTGTATGTGATTTATCCTGGTGGACATATGAATCACCGCGCGGCAATGTTTTCGATTTTTGTTTTATGCATTTTTATTTTGGAAACAAAAAATTGCGCGAGACTCGTTTTGTGTTCGGTTCGTCAAAAAAAGGTCAGAAAAATAAATCTTGAAATTGTACAAAATGCAATTTTCGTTTTGATGTTGCTTTTTTCGTGCAAAATGGTTTTTCAAAATTATGTTGTGCGCGACATTTGTCGGTCGTTTTCAAATTCAAAAGCGATGGCGCAATACATAAACGAAAATTTTGACGTTGAATGTAATTTCGTTGTGAATAAGTATGTCATGATGAATTGCGCTGTTTCAGCATATTTGGACGGTGGGAAAACATTGCTTTATCCTTCGGATGGAACGGAAGTGACTTTCCTTGATCTTGGAAGTTATGGCAGAGAAGAACGCTGGGATTTATGGCAAGAAGAAAAATCTTCCGCGCCGACATATTACTTGTTTGTAGAAGTTCCTTATTCGGGAAGCGAACTTGAATTGGTCCACGCAGAAGATTCAGAAATCATCGTTTCGAACGAAAAATATTTTCTTTACAGGAAGCGGATGGTGAATTCCGATTGACTGTTATTAATAATGAATAATATTAATCGCATTGGTTTCGCCGCGCTCAAGCCGCATGGTCAGGCTATGCCATGCGTTCGATTTTTTATTTGGTCGAAATGCTTGCAAACAAAATCCGCGATTTTTTGCAATAGCGCGTTCCTAGCGTTCGCCGCGAAGCAGCGCGATGGTGCGACCGTCCTTTTCGCCGCCGAAAAATTTCTCGAGCACCTTGCAAAAAGCCTCCTCTTCAGGCGCGGCAAGGGAAAAGAGCGTCATCGAGGAGCGAAGCTTCTTCGCGTCGATTTCGCCCATCACCTCTTCCGCGTCCGAAGACCCAAGCGAGAGGAGCGCGGAAGACATTTCGAGCAAACGCGCCCGAAGCGTCTCATTCGCAAAATACTCGCGCGCCTCGGCAAGCCCCGAAATCCCGTAGTACTTTGAAGTCTCGCTGAAGCCGAGCGCCGCCAATTGCGGGAAGACGTACCAAATCCAATGCCCACGCTTCCGTCCTCGGCGAATTTCATTGAGCGCCTGCGCGTAGTCCGTTTCCTGCGCCGTCAAGAACCTTTCCAAGTCGTACATCGGCTTTCCTCGCCTCCGCGTCAAACCCTGCTTTCAAGGAACGCGCGGTAGCCCTTGTAGGATTCGTAGATGTCCACCTTGCTCGTGATTTCCCACGGCGAATGCATGTTCAGCACGCCCACGCCCGAGTCGATGACGTTCATTCCGTAGTTCGCCATGATGTAGGCGATAGTTCCGCCGCCGCCCGCGTCCACTTTTCCCATCTCCGTCATCTGGAAAGAAACGCCTGCGTCGTCGAAAATCTTTCGGATTCGCGCGATGTACTCGGCGTTCGCGTCGTTGCTGCCGCTTTTTCCGCGCGAGCCTGTAAATTTGTTAAGCGCGATTCCGCGGCAAAGGTAGCAGCAATTGTTCTTTTCCATCACTTCAGGATAATTCGGGTCGAACGCCGCGCTCACGTCGCTTGAGAGCATCTGCGAATTCGCGAGGCACCGCCTCAGACCAAGCTCGCTGTAGCCGCCGAGCGAGTCGTACACTTCCGCCACGGCGTTTTCGAAAAACCTCGAATGCATTCCGGTCGCGCCCACGCTTCCGATTTCCTCTTTGTCAACGAGAAGGCAGAGCGCGGTGCGCTCGGTCTGCGGCAGGTTTTCGATCGCGCGGAACGAAGGATATGCGCAAACTCTGTCGTCCTGCCCGTATGCCATAATCATGCTCGAGTCGAACCCGTAGTTCTTCGCCTCGCCGGCGGGCACGGCCTCCAATTCCGCCGAAACGAAATCCGCCTCGTCCATGCCGTATTTTTCCTTCAGGATTTTCAGGACGTTTTCCTTGACGGGATTCTTATTTTTCTTGTCCTTCGAGTCTTTTTCGAATTTCAACGGCGCGCATCCCACGAGAATGTTCAGCGCCTCGCCCTCCACGACCTTGCTCGCGCGCTTTTCGAGCTGCTCCGCGGAAAGGTGAATGAGCAAGTCCGACACGCCGAAAACCGCCTCGCCCTCGCCGTCACCGATCGAGACGCGGACCTTGCTTCCGTCCTTCTTCGCCACCACGCCGCGCAGTGAAAGCGGCGTCGTGACCCACTGGTATTTTTTTATGCCGCCGTAATAATGCGTGTCAAGGAACGCGAGCCCGTCGCTTTCGTAGAGCGGATTTGACTTGATGTCAAGTCGGGGGGAATCCACGTGCGCTCCGAGGATGTTCATTCCGTCCTGCAAGTCGCCGCTTCCGATCTGGAAGAGCGCGAGAATCTTTTCCATCGCGCAGACGTAAACCTTGTCGCCCGCGCGCAGTTTCTTCCCGGATTTCCTCACTTCCTCAATCGAAACGAATCCGTTCTTTTCCGCGCGCGCCCTGAAATATTCCACGCACTCGCGCTCCGTCTTGTTGGCGGAAATAAATTCGCGGTATTCCTCCGCAAAGTCCATCACATCTTTTTTGTCGTCGTATTTTTCCCAAGCGTTTTTGTTTTCCATGACTTGAATTATAACGAAAAGCGCAAAAAGATTCAATCGCAGGAACGGCGCGGCACCGTTCTCAAAAGAGTTGACTCTAAGACGCGATTATTGTTCTTGATTTTTTGACGACGAGCGAATCTTAAGATTCGGGAGTTGTTGAAAACGCTCGAGTTTTGCAAAGCAAAACTCGAAGTTAAGGTTTGCGGCTGAATCTTCGACGCAAACTTTAAACGTTCTTGAATTTTTTCGGATTTTATATTATTGTAACAAAGCATATTAAAAAAAGCGAACAAGGAGAAATGTTATGAAAAAGAAAATGTGCATGAAAAAAATTGCGGCGGTCGCCATGCTGTGCGCGATTGCAACAGTGACTAACGCGCAGTCGGATATGGACGAGTTTAGGGACTTGATCAACAGCGGCGCGAGCCAGGAAGAGATCATGCGACAGATGCAGATCATGGCGGAAAACGACGAGTACATGAAAAAGGCTCTGGATATGTCCAAAAAGTATATGGAGCAAATGGCCCAGAAAGACACCCCGCTCACGATAGCCGCCCGGAACGGCGATGCCGCGGAAGTGGAGCGGCTCATCAAGAGTAAAAAAGTGGATGTGAATGCGGCGGACGGCACTTTCGACTTTACTCCGCTCATGCATGCCGCCCAGCACAATCGAGCTGACATCGCGAAGCTGCTCATCAATGCCGGGGCAAAGGTAAACCAAAAAAACAAGAACGACGTGTCCGCGCTTTTCGTCGCCTGCTCATCAAACGCGCCCGATGTGGCGAAACTGCTCGTCGTTGCCGGGGCGGACATGAACTATGTGCAAAAAGGTGACGGATACACTCCTCTTTCAGTTGCCTGTAGGGATGTCTGTTTTGAAACTGCGAAAGTGCTAGTAGAGGCAGGCGCGGATGTGAACAAGCGCATAAACAGCATCATCAGAAAGGATTCAAAGACCGCTCTTATGGAAGCGGCTAAAAACGGAGCGGCAAAGGTCGTGAAGCTGCTCATCGATGCCGGCGCGGAAGTGAACGCGCGGGACATAAACGATTTCACGCCGCTTCACTTTTGGGGAGGCGGATTTCAGGACAGCGCCTTGGAAGTTGGAAGACTGCTCATCGCGGCAAAGGCTAATGTGAACGCAAAAAACAATCTCGGCGAGACCGTGCTCATGTCGGCGGCGGGAGGTCTTTCATACTCTGCTATGAAAATGCTCATAGCGGCCGGCGCGGACGTGAACGCGAAAAGCAACGACGGTACGACCGCGCTCATAAATGCGTCAGGGATTCGGGGCGATCCACCTTCGACCGGAGTCAAGATACTTATCGATGCCGGCGCGGACGTGAACGCAAAAAGCAATTATGGTCTTACGGCACTTCATTGCGCGGCGGCGAACAATGCCGCATCCATCGCGAGGACGCTCATTGCGGCAGGCGCAAACGTGAACGCGCAGAACAGAAAGGGACTTACACCGATTATGTGGACAGCACATACTAATGATAGCGGGCCTGAAGTGGTGATGGAAATCATTGCAGGTGGCGCGAATTTGAATTTAAGGGACAATGGCGGCTGGACTGCGCTTGAATATGCGAGGAGATATTATAGGGACGATCTTGAGGAAGTGATAGAAAGGGCACTAAAGAAAAAGTAGAGCTTTACATGGAGGAATATCAAATGAATAAAAAATGTTTTTTCATTGCCGCGGCGATTTTCGCGCTCGCCTGTTCTGTGGGATCGGCGCAGGTAATGAATAAAATTATAAACAAGGCTGTCGGAGAGATGTTCAAAGATTCGAAGCCGGAGGAGCTTCTTAAGGCGGCGGAGGAGAACAATGTCGCGGAAATTGAACGACTCATAAAGAAGGGCGCGTACATAAACACGAAGTCTCGCGGAGGCGATACGCCGCTTATGAAGACGGTGGTGAAAAACCATAACGCGGTGGACGCGGCGATGGTTCTCATCAAGGCAGGGGCGGACGTGAACGCGGAAAACAACTCTCTTGAGACACCGCTCATGATTGCGGCGGATTTCAATTCGTTGGAGATAGCCAAGTCTCTCATAGATGCGGGCGCGGACGTGAACTTGAAGGACGACAAAGGCAATACCGCGCTCATGTACACGTCAAGCCGTACCGCGGAAGACATTGCAAGGATGCTTGTGGCGACGGGTGTGGCAAAGGAGAATGAAGCGGAGCGTTTGGGCAAGATTTCGGTAGAAAATGGTACGGAAATCGCAAGGCTTTTGATAGCGGCGGGAGCAGATGTGAACGTGGCGGACAAATTCGACGGCAAGACCGCGCTCATGTATGCTTCAGGCACAAACGCGAAGGGCATTGCAAAACTCCTGATAGATGCCGGCGCGAATGTGAACGCCACGGACAGGGACGGCAAGACGGAACTTATGGTCGCGGCGCAGGAAAACTCTGCGGACATTGCGAAGTTGCTCATAGCCGCCGGCGCGGACGTGAACGCCCGAACCGCGCCCGGGATTTACGGTGACGACAGCGGCTGGACTCCGCTCATGTTCGCGGCGCAGGGCAACTCCCCGGACGCGGCGAAAGTCCTGATAAAAGCCGGCGCGGACGTAAACGCAAGGAACAAGGACGACGAGACAGTGCTCATGGTTGCGGCAATGTATAATTCCGCGGACGCGGCGAAAGTTCTTGTATCCGCTGGCGCGGACGTGAACGCCATGAATGAAAGTGAGACCTGTACGGCTTTGATGCATGCGGCGAGAAACGAGGAAGGCGCGGCTTTGGTGGGCATTCTTGCGGCGGCAGGTGCAAAGATAGACGTGATGAATCACTTGAGCGAAACGCCGCTCTATAATGCGGTGATGAGCGGCAATGTGGATACGGCGAGGGCGCTAATCAAGGCGGGCGCGGACGTGAACAAGGACTACGGCTTCACGCTTCTTTCGGACGTGGTGAGAGAATACGACAATCTGGAAATGGCAAAAATGCTGATTGCGGCAGGTGCGAACGTGAACGCAAGGAACAATGCCGGACGGACGGCGGTCATGCAAGTGAAAAGCGTCGCGATGCTGAATTTGCTTTTGGCGAAAGGCGCGGACGTAAAGGCGAAGGATGACTACGACTTCACGGCACTCATGTTTGCGGCGGAAGGCGCAGACAACGCGGACTTGGGAAAAGCACTCATCAAGGCGGGCGCGGACGTGAACGCAAAGAACGTGGACAGCTGGACCGCCCTCATGCTGGCGGCGAAAAAAGGCAACCAAAACATGGTGAAGATGCTCCGCGCGGCGGGCGCGGACGTGAACGCGAAGGACTATAACGGCAAGACCGCCTTCAATCATGCGAAAAACGAAGGCACAAGAAAACTTCTCAAATAAATCAATGTCATCGGCGGATGCAAAGCGCAAGGAAATCAATATGAAAAGAAAGAACTTTTTTATGTTTGCGGCGGTTCTCGCGCTCGCTTGCTCTTTGGGAACGGCGCAAGGACGCAGACCCATAGCGGCGGCGATACCGTGCAGCTCGATGGGAATGCCTCAGGATGCGCTGGAGGGCGTGTTCAACAGGTTTTTGGCGGAACTAGTGCGGACGGATCGATATTTCTTCGTTGATCAGGGCAAGGTCAAAAAAATTATGGCGCAGCCGAAATTTCAGCAGATGGAGCCTATGGACGTGGATCTTTACATGCAACTAGGAAAGCTCGCAAACGCGGAAGTCGTCATTGCCGTGGACGTTATGGATGCTGGCTGGATGACCACCATGCTTGTTCAGATTTTCGACGTGAATACCGGCGAATTGATTTCGGGCGTGCAGGAAAATGGTGCCGGAATGGAAAAAATCTTTCCCAAGTTTCCCGCGATGTGCAAGGAACTCACGCAGTACATGGGCTCTCCAAAAAAGCAGTCCCAGCCAAAGCCGTCGTCCTCGTCCTCGGTGGCGGTCGTTCCAAAGTATCTGAAAATTGTGGGAACGAAAGTCGTCGGCTGCGACATGTATAGAGTTCCCGCGAGGCTTGTCATTCCCGACGGCGTCACGGAAATCGGCGAAAACGCGTTCGCGGAATGCGAGAATATCGTGAACTTGACTATTCCTTCCAGCGTGAAGAAGATTGGCGAAAGTGCGTTTGTGGCATGCTCGTCGCTCAAGGAAGTTACTTTTTCCGAGGGCTTGGCGGAAATCGGCGCGAGCGCATTCTTCGGATGCTATTCGATTGAAAACTTAAGCATTCCAAACGGCGTGACGGAAATCGGACAAGAGGCGTTCGGCGCGTGCGAGGCAATCAAAAGCGTAACCATTCCTGCGAGCATTACGAGAATCGACAAATTCGTGTTCAGCGAATGCACCGCGCTCAAGAGTGTCTCACTTCCCGACACCTTGACGGTAATCGACACCGGCGCGTTCGGCGGCTGCAAGGCACTTTCGGACATCAAGATTCCGCAAAGCGTGACGAAAATCCGAGACAAGGCGTTCCAAAAATGCGCGTCGCTTCCGGCCGTTACTCTTCCAGCAGGCCTTACAATTCTTGACAATCAAGCGTTCGAGGACTGCGTCCTACTTAAGCGCATCGAAATCCCTGCTAGGCTAAAACGGATTGGACGAGGCGCGTTCGAGGGCTGTACGGGAATCATTGAGATTGACATAAAGGAAGGCGTAGAGACAATCGACGGAGAGGCGTTCCTTGCAACGGCGATTGCGCGCATTACGATTCCTTCCAGCGTAAGATCGCTCGGAGATTTTGCTTTTGCCGACTGCCGTTCGCTTTCAAACGTGGACATAAAGTTTGGCGTGGAAAAAATCTACAAAGGTGCGTTTGCCGGATGCACATCGCTCAAAAGCATCGCGTTTCCTTCCAGCGTGACGATGTTCGGAAAAGGATTGTTTTCTGACTGCACTGCGCTTGAGAGCGTGGTCATTCCTTCTAGCGTGACCACAATCTACGATGCCGTGTTCTACCGTTGCACTGCCCTGAAAAGTTTCGCCATTCCCGGCACCGTGAAGAGCCTCGGAGACTCCGCTTTCGAGGGTTGCTCCGCGCTTGTGAGCGTGGAAGTAAAGGAAGGCGCGGCGACATTGGGGGCTCGCGTGTTCAAAAATTGCGCTTCGCTCAAGACAGTTTCGCTTCCTTCAAGCATGGCAAAGCTTGGTGCCGGTGCGTTCTGGGACTGCCCGAAGCTCGAAGAAGTTCGCTACGGCGGCACGAAAGCCCAATGGGACAAGTTCAAAGTATTGGCGGATGTGCCGAAACAGGCGGCAGTCCGCTGCAAGGACGGCGTGTTTGCAAAATAGTCTGTTTTCTTTTTTTGCTTTTTTCTCTTGATTTTATTCGCGGAATTTGTTATATTTTAA
>CAZZFL010000005.1:0-49323 GCA_964653395.1 uncultured Treponema sp.
CAAGGCGCATGCAAATTTTTTTTAAAACGAAATTCTTCATAAAAGAAATATCGGCAAAATTGCAAAACAACTCAATGCTAAAAATTAGCGACTAATTTGCATCGCGAATTGTGCAACAAGTTTTTGATGTCAATTTTTTTTACTCCAGCATCTGCTCATGCATAGAAATTGTCTCCCTAAAAAATTGAAAAATAAATCAACTCTAAAAATTTGAATTTAAAAGTCCGTGTTCCAAAAAACTGTAATATTTTCCGCGTCCTAAAATAACGTGATCCAAAACCAAAATCCCCAGGATTTCTCCGGCCGCGCAGATATGCTGGGTGGTTTCAATGTCCAACTCCGAAGGCGCACAGACTCCGCTCGGATGATTGTGAGCCACGATGATTGCAGAGGCATGCATTTTTGCCGCCTCAAAAAAAATTTCGCGCGGACTTATAAGCGCGCTATTTGCGTTCCCCACCGCCACAACTTTTTTGTTTACAATTTCGTGCGCACCGGAAAGAGATACCACCAAAAAATGCTCGCTCGTTTTAAAGCCATAATGTTCGATGTATGGAATTATGTCCATCGTGCATTGGATTCTGATATTGAACATTTGCGATTTGCGTCTTCCAAATTCCACTGCCGCCGCTACGGAAAGTGCCTTGCCCAATCCGATTCCAGAAATTTTCAAAAGTTCTTCAATCAGCGTTTCACGGCTCGAAGCGTCAATCGCATCGCGGATTTTATGCGCCAAAATTTCCACAGGATATTCTTTCGTGCCGCTTCCTAAAATCAACATCAAAAGTTCCTCATCGCTTGGATAACTCAATCCACGTAAAAAAACTCGCTCACGCAAATCCGGTTTTAAGTTTGCCATTTTTTCCTCACAATTTAAGATAGATTTTTTTTGAAAAAAAATTGCATCAAATGCAAATTTTTTCTCCGATTGCTCTTGGTGGCACAAAAAATTTCAATTCATGGATTTTCAAAAAAACTAGAAAAAAATTCAAAAAAATGCTATTCCCTATTGACACAATTTTTGAAATTCTATAAAATTAAAACATTACGGGGGCGTAGCGAAGCTGGTTATCGCGCTGGCCTGTCACGCCGGAGATCGAGGGTTCGAGCCCCTTCGCTCCCGCAAAACCCATTCTTTTTTGGTCGCGATAGCGAGCATTGGAATGGGTATTTTTTTCGGGCAATAGCGCAGCTGGTAGCGCGCTACGTTCGGGACGTAGAGGTCCCCGGTTCAAATCCGGGTTGCCCGATTTTTTTCACCACGGTATAAAATAAATTTCAAAAATTCCGATAATCAAAGTATGAAACTAAACGTGGTCATGCCAATCGTTGGCGAAGTTTTAAAAAGTCCCGTCGTAATCGGAACGACGATTGTTGTTCTGCTTTATTTGAACTTTGTATTTTTTGTCGCACATTATAAAAAACAGCCGCCAAAACCTAGGAAGCCAAAAGTCGTCGCGCCAGTCGCCGCCACTCCCGCGGAAAATACTTCCGACGAATCGGAGGCAGAGGACGCGGAAGTTTAATTGACTTTATGGCGGCGAGTTTGCCTTTCCACAAAGGCGGAGCATTATAAACCGCGCCGCTTTTGTGCAGCTGCTCCAATATTATTTCAACGTCGCCCGTCGTCCAAATATTTTTGCCGAAAATTTTTCTGTCGCTTTCGTTGAACCTGCGCTTCATGAATTCAAGCGTTTCGTTTTTTCCATAGAAATTTTGATTTTTCCGAATGAATTTAAAAACTTGTTTCGCGTCGGCAGCGTCGAAAATTCCGGGCGGTGAAAATTTCTCGTTCCCCTCCCCGCCTTCGCAAATGTCGCAGCCCGAGCAAATCGCCTGTTCGCCGCCAAGCGCGTCGAGCAAAACCTGCCGCCTGCAAGTCTTGCTTTCGGCGAATTTTTTTATCACGCGCTCGCGACTTTCTTTCGGAAAATTTTTGAATCTTTCGCTGTCCTCAAAATTCCAAAGTAAAATCGCCTTCGAGATTTTTTTGTCGCGCCCCGCCCTCCCCGCTTCTTGAACATAACTTTCCACCGTGGTGCTCGGCTCAAGGTGAATCACGGTGCGAATGTCCGATTTGTCAACGCCCATTCCGAACGCGCAAGTGCAACAAAGAATCGCGTCGCCATTCGGGAAAAACCATTTTTCTACGGCGGATTTTTCTTCGCGAGAAAGTCCCGCATGATAAAACCTGACTTTTTCATACCCGACACATTCGGCAAGTTCGCGAGCCATCTCTTCGGAAGAAGCGCGCGTTCCGCAAAAAATCAGCATAGGCTTTTTTTCAGTGGCGGCAAGTCGGCACGCGGCCCTTTGCTTCGCCCACGCATATTCGACAAAATAATGAATGTTCGCCCTGTCGCTTTCGCCGCGAACTATGTGCGCGTTTCCGCCAAAAAGCACATTGGCGATGCGCTCCAAAATTTGCGGCGACGCCGTGGCGGTAAACGCCGTAACGAGTTCGCATCCCAAATCCTGAATTATTTTTCCGAGAGTCAAATATGCCGGACGAAAAGTGTCGCCCCATTCGGCGACGCAATGCGCTTCGTCAATTGCGACGTGCGAGATTTTGCATTCGCGCAATTTCGAAATCAATTTTTCATTTTGCAAAACTTCGGGATTCGCGAGAATTATTTTCGCGCCATTTTTTATTCGCCTGAAATTTTCTTCGCGCTCTTCTTCGCTCTGTCCTCCGCGAAAAATGACGCATTCAATTCCGCGCTCTTCGATTCTTCTTGCCTGGTCGGACATCAGCGCGAGGAGCGGATAAAAAATCAAAGTGGGACCTGAAAGCAAAACGGCTGGAAGCAAAAAGCAAAGCGACTTTCCCGCGCCCGTGGGCAAAAGCACGACTTGGCGGCCGAGGCAAAAAACGTCGGTAAAATCCGCGTCCGAATTTTCTTCTTGAATTTTTTTTGCCAAGCCGCTTTGCAAATCCTCCGCCGCATCCAAAATGTTCCCGACCACAAGCCGCTGCCACGGCATAAGATGCTGGATGCCAAAAACTTTTTTCGCGGTTCGAAGAATATGATCGTCGGCCTCAGTTTCCTCGGCGCAAAAAACCGCGCCGCGCAATTCTTCGGGCAAGTCGTCTTCTGGCAAAATTTCATCGCGAAATTTTAAATGCGGATGAAAAAAATCTTTTTCCAAGCCCAAAACTTTTCTTTTAAGAATTTCACATTTTTCGCAGAAAAGCTTTTTCAAAAAACTCAAATTTTCCATACAAATATGATACGAGTTTTTTAAATAAATTTTCAATCAAATAGGATTTTTGGAATTTTTTTTATCCCGCGCGAATTTTCAAGAAATGGAAAATTTATTTATCCATAATCGTAATTTCCACGCGGCGATTTTTTATGCGTCCTTCTTCCGTATTGTTGTCAGCGATGGGCACATCCCCTCCCATTCCCTTCGTAAAAATGTGATACTTGTCGCGCACCTTGTTTTTTATCAAATAATCCGCGACAGACTGCGCACGCTGTTCGGAAAGTTTTTTTCTATCGTTGGGCGTTCCGCGCAAAGCCGTGTGTCCAGTGACAAGCAAATCGTTGTTGGGATACGCATTCAATATTTTTGCGATTTTGTTCAATTTGGCTTTTTCGCTTGCCATAAGAATGTCGCTGTCAGGCTCGAACTGAATATTTTCGATGGCAATCGTAAGCCCTTTTTCGCCTCGCGTGACACTCACATCTTTTATTCCCAAATCCTGAATTCTTTCAATTACGGCGGCAAGATTTTTTTCGTCGGAAGTGGATTCAAATTCCGTGACTTCCGCATGCGCAACGCCGTTAAAAACAAAAATGTTTCCAAGCGACGTTTTCATCACAATTTGAAATTCCTCATTATAATGATCGATATAGCCTTTTTCCAAATCCCAAAAAATCGTCTGATGCGAAAAACCTTCCGTTTCAGTCGGCACGTCAACAATTTGAAAATCGTACAACGCCGAATCCATTTTGTATGCAAGCGTATATTTCACGTCGAATTTGTGGAACGATTTTCCATCATCATTTTCAATTCCGAGATATTGATATTCTGCCAAAAACGGAATTTTATACGGAATCATAATTCCGAAAGTGCGTCGCAAATCATGCGCTTCATGTCCTTCGGCAGTCCATTTTTCGCCCGGAAAAATTTCCTTGTCTGGAAAAATCGGAACATCGCGCACAACCGGCATAAAATATTCATCGCTGATTGAATATTTTCCAAAAGCGTCGCGAACGAAAACGCTCTTGTAATCTTCGCCGTAAGAAAAAATTCCGCCGAACGCGCCCGTCGAATTTTCGCTAGTCATAAAAGTCGCATCGTGCGTTCCGCTGCCATCTTTCGCTTCGGTAACGCTCACGGAAATTCTGTTCAAGATTTCTGCCTTGTGATTGAGCTGCCCATTTACGAAAACATCTTCATTTATCGTAGAAAGAATTTTATATGAATCGCCCTTCTTGTACTTAAACATGAATTTTTGGCCTGCGGAATCTTGCGCGAAAATTCCGGTTCCAAAGACAAACGCCAAAGTTGAAAAAGTCAAAAAAAATTTCATAAAAAAATTCATCATATTTCATTATCGGAAAAAATTTCCGCCTTATTTAGAAAAAATTCATTCCGAAAATTTTCGACTTGCACAGCGCGAAAAAATTCTGTATGCTAAAAATATGTCTTTCAATTATTTGAAAAAAATCTTCGAACTTTTGTTACAAAATCGCGGCGCATTGATTTTGCTGTGCGCATTATTTTTGCTTGCAGCGGCGTTGGCATTTTATTTGGGAAGATTTTTTTCGCACATTGAATTTGAATCAAAGCTGAAAAAAAGGATTTCTTCGGAACGCGCGGATGCAATAAAACGTTCCCGTTCGGTTTTGGGCGGGCTCGCAGGCGAACAAATCGCGCCGTTTTTGCCGGGCTTTCCGTGCAATCCTGCCGACGCGAGATTTATCGGAAAGCCGGTGGATTTCGTGGCGTTTTGCGGCGCGGCGCAGGAAGACAAAATCCATGAAATTGTTTTCGTGGAAGTGAAAAGCGGCGACGCCACGCTTTCCCGCCGCGAAAAGGAAATCCGAGAATGCGTAGAAAATGGACGCGTCCGATTTGAAGTCTACAACATTCCGGAATAGCGCGGCGAGAGCCATCACATTTCGCAATTAAATCTTGACCAAATGCGCGTTTTGCGCTATAATTCATTCATCATTTTTTTGAGGTGAAATATGGTTTCTTTGATTTTTGGAATAATTTTCATTGCGTTCACGGTTTTCAGCGTTCTGCCAGCCGCGCCTTTAGCGTGGGGCGACAACGTCGTGGAATTCCTAAAAGGATTTTTGCCAGTCCTTTCGGCGTTCATCGGACTTGTAGCCATTCTCATCGGCATTGCCGACATCAAGGACAAAAAAGAAGCCAAGCGAGAAGAAATAGAAGCCTCCAAAGCTTCAAAATAAATTCATTTGCTTTTTTTTGAAAAATATGCTATATTATAAGAATGGCCAGAGCAAAAAAAACTGATTACAAAGTTAAACAACAAATTGTATATCCTAGCCAGGGCGTTGGAACGATAACGAAAATTTTTGAAAAAGAATTCAACGGAGAAAACGCCCTTTATTACAAAATCTATCTTGAAGTTTCCGACATGGTTGTGATGGTTCCCGTAAGTCACGCCAAGGATTTGGGAATTCGTCCCATTGTAGATGAAAAGGAAGCGAAAAAAGCCTTGGACATTTTAAGCGAGGATTTCGAGCCAATCACTTCTGACTGGAAACTGCGCTACCAAATGAATTTGGATTTGCTCAAAAAAGGCACAATTGCCGACATCGCGAAAATCGTGCGCTGCCTTTACAATCGAAGCAAAGTCAAGGAACTTCCCATTCAGGAACGCAAACTTTACGACAATGCGAAAAAACTTTTGGAAGACGAGCTTTCAATCGCGTTGGGTAAAGACCTCGAGCAAATCGAGACGCTCATACATGAAAAACTCGAGCCGCCAGGAGCCGCGCCAAAAATCAAGCATCAAATAATTCAAGAAGATGATGACGATGATGTTTTTGACATGGAAGACGACGGTTCAAAAAATCGCGCTGCCGATGATGACGAAGACGACGATGATGATGACGAGGAAGATGAAAATCAGGAAGAGTCTCTAGAACGCCGCGCGGAAGAAGAAGACGAATTTGATGACGAAGAAGACTACGACTGATATCGCAAAGCAAGGCGCAAGGGCGGCCTTGATTCTTTTGGCGGGCGGCTCTTCCAAACGAATGGGCCAATTGGGGAAAAAAGAATTTTTCCCACTCGGCGGCGGAACTGTTCTTTCTTGTGCGGCGGCGGCATTTCTCAAAACGAATTTTTTTTCCACGGTAGCAGTCACCTATCCTGCCGGCGAAATGTCCGCCACGAAAAAAGCTTTTTTCGCATTTCCTGAAAATCACGACTTTTCGGGAAATGTCATTTTCGTGCAAGGCGGAAGAACGCGCCAAGAAAGCGTTTTGTTGGCATTGCGTTCAATCAAAAAAAAATGCGGACAAAATGAAATGCCGCAAACAGTTTTGATTCACGACGGGGCGCGTCCGTTCGTTTCCTCCGCCCTTGTTCGCAAAACTCTGAAGGCGGCACAAAAATTCGGCGCGGCAGTTCCCGCCCTTGAGCCGGTAGAAACGCAAAAGGAAATCGACTCAAAGAAAAAAATCGTGCGCCATTTGCAACGAAAAAATCTTGCCGCTGTCCAAACTCCGCAAGGATTCAACTTTGAGAAAATTCTGCAATTCCACGAGCGCGCAAAAAAAGATTCGCTTGAATGTACGGACGACACGGAAATTTGGGACAACTATGCGGCGCAAAAAATGCATGTAATTTCCGGTGAAAGTAAAAATGTAAAAATCACTTATCCAAAGGACATGGCGGAAAATTCCTGCGAAATTGAAAATCGAATCGGGTTAGGCTACGACGTTCATCGTTTGGCAGAAGGCAGACCGCTCGTTTTGGGAGGAGTGAAAATTCCGTTTGAAAAAGGCGAACTCGGACATTCCGATGGCGATGCATTGCTTCACGCAATTACGGACGCAGTTTTAGGAGCGAGTGCGCTAGGCGACATCGGTTCGTATTTTCCGGACACCGACGAAAAGTGGAGCGGCGCAGATTCAAAAAAATTGCTTTCGCTGGCTTGGAATGACGTGAAAAATTCAGGCTGGCAATTGCAAAATCTTGATTGCGTCATAAAAATGCAAAAACCGAAATTCATTCAGCATCGAGAAAAAGTGCGAAATTCAATCGCGAAAATTTTGGGCGTTTCGCAAGAAAGAATTTTTGTAAAAGCCAAAACTGCGGAAGGCTTGGGCGATGTCGGGCGCGGCGAAGCAATTGAATGCCAAGCGATTTGTCTGCTCAAACGAACAAGCCATTAGTCGCAAAAAAACTTGTGTGTAAAACATTCAGCACAATAATGCGAGTTTTCGCAAAGCGAAAACTCGTGAATGAAATTGCTGAAAGCAAGTTTATTCTGGCATATCCAAAATAAGCTGAACTTCCGTTTCGGTCATTTTCAGTGCGGTGGCAATATCTTCTATGCGCCAGCCTTGCCGCTTCAATTCTTTTACGCTCGATTTTTTCCGTGGCGTCATGGAAGAAGTTCTACGCGCAGTTGCTTTTGGCTCTTCATTTTTCACTTGAGAGATTTCCTCCAACGCGCTAAATTTCATGTCGATTTCCTTCGCCAACTTGTTGAGCCGATCTTCGCTGTTCACGATGCCTTCGCGAGCGCGCTGAATCTTTTCAATCTTCTCTTCGGTTTCTTCAATAATTTTTCCCAACGAATCGAGTTTGTCGGCAGCAACATTTATTCGTTTGGTATTGTCCAAGAGTTTATCAACATCGTCCTGCGCACCGCGGATTTCCTCAGGAAGCGACTGCACCTGACTGGCGCATTTTTCAAGACGCTGCTCGAGTTCCTTCAAATTTTCAAACGCATTGTCAACATCGGTCGCCACGCGATCAATGGTTTCGCTCTTTTTGTCAACGCGATCATACTTGACGCTCAAACTGGAAATATCATCCTTGAATTTACGCACTTTGATTTCAAGATTTTGAAGTTCGTCATTCGTGTCCTCGAGATTCTTGATTTTCTGCCCCACAGTTTCGGAAAGTTTGACAATGTGGGAATAATCACGCACCAAATCATCGATTTGCGCCTTGCTCGTTTTGAATTCTTCCAAACGCGCCGAAGCCTGCTCGTCGAGCCGAACAAGTTTTTCGTAATCGCGATTGCAACTTTCCGCCTTCTTTTGAAAATCATCCAATCTGCTAAAGCTGTCTTCGATTTGCTTGATGCGCACATCAAACTGTCGCTTGAGTTCGTCGGCGCGATCGTAAGTTCCAAGCTGAGTTTTTATGTCGCTCAATTCGGCTTCCAAATCGCGCAGCGTGGATTGCAAATTGTTGCTGTCGTCTTGAATTTGCGCGTTGCGTTTGTAGGCGTTCGTATTGGCGGCTTCCAAATCGTCGTTCAACTCGCCCAAACGTTTTTCCAAATCGTCGCTCTGCTTGCGCAAACGATTTTCCGTCGCACTTAAAATATCCGTGTACGTGTCGCGCATTTCCGAAAGAATGGAATCCGTTCGATTTTTGTATTCGCCGAGCGAAGTCTTTTTGAGCGCGTCGAGTTCCATTCCAAAACTCTTGACTTTCTTTTCGGCATCCTCGCTTTGTGCGCGCAAACGATTTTCCGCATTGATGAGAATTTTTTCGCCGTTAGCTTGCAATCCACTTGAAATAGATTCGGACTTGTCTTCCATTTTTTTGAACATATCCTGCAAATTCGCCAAAATCGAATCAGACTTTTTTTCGTAATCGACAAGCGAATTTTCAGTGCGCGAATTGAGTTCCTCCACGCGTTCTTCAATTTCTTTGTGTCTGTCCAAAACCGAATCTTTGAAGCCATCAACCGAATCGATGATTTCTTGCTGATGCGAAATGACATTCGATCTGAAATCTTCCACCGTGTCCAAAATTTCGCGCCGCCGAATTTCAACGCTGGATTTCATATTTTCAATTTCCTCGTCAAGCCCAGATTGCGCAGCCTGAGTTTTCGCGGAATAAGTTTTTTTGAAATCTTCAATTTCCTCGTCAAGCCTTTTGTTGGACGCTTCAATTTGCTCGTCGATTTTAATTTTCCATGAATTAAAATCTTGCAAAGTCGTGTCGATTGTGGCCGCGCTCACTTGACGCTGCGTTTCGCTGTCCTGCTTGAATTTTTCGATGTCGGCGAGAATTTCTTCCTTTACGCCGGCAAGCCGAACGGAAATTTCTTTGGAATATTTTTCGGTTTGTTCCTGCCAAGCCTTGTCGGACTCCCTGAGCGAATCGCGGATTTCCGTTTGATATTCCGTTTTGAATTCCTTTAACGCGTTGCGAATTGTTTCTGTCTGACCTTTGATTTCGTTGTAGCTCGCCTGAATGTTCGTGGCAGTTCTGCGAATCTGTTCCTCGGATTTTTTCTCCACCGCAGCCAAACGCGCCTTGACTTCCTCATTGTACTTTTCTTCGATTTCAAGTCTGCCCTTTTCGTAATTCGACTGGATTTCCGAAATTTTATTTTCAAATCCCTGCCGCCAAGAATTGAGAGACTCGTCCATTTCATCGCCGCGCTTTTTGAGATCCACTTCAAAGGAATTTTCAAATCCGCTGAGTTTTTCGGAAGTCCGCGCGAGCGTCTGCTTGCGCAATTCTTCCATCGCGCTTTCGATTTCTTGAATTTCGCCAGTGAGCGCGTCGGCACTTTCTTTGATTTGATTTTGGAAATCAAGCTGCTGCTTTTTTTGCGCATCGGCGAATGTCTTGAAACTGTCGATGACGTTACGCTGAGTTTCACCCATGGATTTCCGCAAAACTTTTTCCAAACCGTCCACGTCGTCGCCCGAAGTTTCAAGCCGCGAAAATCTGTAGAGCATATCTTTTTTATATTTTTCCAAATCAGCGTCAAGTTCGCTCATCGCAGTAATTTGGCGCGAATCGTAAGAAGTGATCGCGTTCTTTACGGCAGTTTCCAAACGGCGCGAAATATCGTCAAGCCGAGCGGCGGCTTCTTTTTCGAATTTCGTCATCGTCTGATCAAGCGTGGCATTCCATTCTTCGATGCGCTTGCGGCTTTCATTTGCTTCTTCCAACGCAGACGCATTTTCGGCTTTGAGTTCGGAAATCTGCGTTTTGGTTTCGCTCGTAACCGCCGCGCTCTGCGCTTTCAAATCGTCGATTGATTTTTTGATGGAATTTTGCAAGGCCAAAGCCTTTTCAAAAATGCTCGCCTTGTACGTTTCTATTTTTTCATTGACGGCAGTTTTGTAATTTTCAATTTTCACCTTGTAAGCGTCGTTGTATTTTTCGTAAGCATCCTTTTCTTTTTCCTCGATTTGCTTGAACATATTCGCGTAAGCCGCGTCATATTTTTCCTGCAATTGTTCAACTTGAATTTGAAGCTGCTCGCGCACAGAATCCAAACTTTTTCCATTGCCCGAAGTTTCTTTCGCCAAATCGTCGGCCGTCTTGCGCGTTTCCGAAAGCGCGGCGTTCAACTTTTCGTTCACTTCGGAAATCGACTTGCTAGTCAATTCGCGCATTTGCACGGTGGACGCGTTCACGAAATTCTGAATTTCCGAAACGGAAGCCTTCGCCTTGACGCGAGTTTCTTCGAGTGATTTTCCGGTAGAATTTTTTATCTCGGAAACTGAAGCGTCCACGGATTTTTTTATTCCCGCAATTGAAGTTTCGGTTTGCAGCCTTGCGTCCGCCAAAGTTTTTTTCGTGGAATCTTGAATTTCCAAAATTGAATTTTTTGTTTGCTCGCGAGTTTCTTCCAAAGATTTTTTTGCGGTTTCACGAATTTCCGCCACAGCCGCATTGAAAGAATTTCTCATTCCGCCAATTGATTTGTCCGTGGAAATCTGGAATTCAGAAATTGAATTTTGAATTTTCTCAATCAAAGTTTCAGATTGCGCTTTCGCTTCCACAATCAAATGTTCCACTTGAAATTTCGCTTCTTTTACAGAAGCGTCGGACATGCTTTTTGTTTCGGCGAGTTCCTTTTCAAAAGCTTCTCGCACGCTGGCCACCTGCTTGTTCATATCCGCGTCAAATTGATTTACCATTTGCTGTCCGACTTTACGCGCTTCGGCATTGTATTCGGCGGTGCGCTTATTTGATTCCTCGCGCAAAACCTTGAACGCGTCGTCCTCAAGAGCCTTCACCTTTTCCGCCGCGCTCGCATAAATTCCTGAAACTGAATTTTCGATATCCTTTTGAATTTTTTCATTCTGCTTGATTGCGTCTTTTGCGCTTTCTTCAAGATCGAATACCTTTTCCTGAACGTCCGCAATTCGCGCGTCAATTTTCTGAAGCGTTTCCGCGCCAAGCTTTTTCACTTGCTCGGCATTCACTTTTTCAAAGTCCGAAACAACGTTCGGAATCCGCTTGGAAAGTTTTTCCAAAGTATCCTGATTGTTTTTTATTCCCGACCAAACTTTGTCCACAATGACGCTTTCCTGCCGAACGCGCTTGAGATTTTCTTCCACGGCTTCGGTCATCTGCGCAAGCTCGTTTATGGCGCGTCCATATTCAGCGACTTTTTTTTCAACTTCCAAAGCGGCATTTTTGTCTTTTTGAACGCCCGCAAGTTTTTCCTGAAAGTCTTCCATTTGCAAATCAAGGCGTTTTATGATTGCAGTGGCTTGGGAAAATTTAGTTTCCAATTCGGCACTGTCGGCGCGCAAAGCATTGCTGCGTTCATCGAAATATCTGTCGAATTGCAACTGACGATTGTTCGCGAAAATTTTTACCTTTTCCATTTGATTGCTGTCGCGATCCATCGCGCGTAAGGCATAGGCAATTCCAGTCGAAATCACCACCGAGACAAGCACTAAAACTATTTCCATATTTCCCCACCCGAAAATATATTCTATTTTATTGTAACACAAGTGTTTGAAAGTGTCGATAACTTTTAAAAGAAATATCGGCCTCTTTTAAATGAAGATGCAAGATTCGCCGCCAAAGCGGTTCAAAATACGCGGTTTTCATTCCGGCATTTTTCGCACCCGCAATGTCATATTTCGCGCTATTGCCGACGTAAAGAATTTCCTGAGGTTTTAGACCAAGTTCCATCGCCAAAACCCCGAACGTATATTTTGAAGGCTTGAGCGCGCCGATTTTTTCGGCGGAAAGAATTTTATCGCAATAAGGCTTGAGTCCCCAAAGTTCGCCTTTTTGTTCCGGCGGAAAATCCGAAAGAATCGCGATTTTCAAGCCCGCGTCTTTTAACTTTTTGAAAGTTTCTTCGACATTTTTAAACGGCTTGATTTTTTTAAAGAATTTTTCCAAACCCGCATACGCAATTTTATCGACAAGCTGCCCCGCTTTTTCCGTGGAACATTTCAGCCGCTCGCTCATCAAAACCGCCTGATAGTGAATCAGATTTGGCAAAGGCGCGGTTCGGCGCAGTTGCCGGCGCACCAAACCAAAATGAAAAAAAACTCGTCCGTGGCTAAAAAAATGCCACGGAATTCGGACGTGCAACCGAAATTGAGGATAGAGAGTTCCGTCGATGTCAAAGGCCACGGCCTTTATTCCGTTAATCATTTTTCGAACCTTTCTTTGCAAGCTGTGGATAATATTTCGCAGTCGCCTTTACGCGCACCAAATGAATGAAAATATCCTTCCTGTTCTTAGGAGAACAGGCATTGATAAAATCTTCAAGCGAATATTCCTTTCCATCGTAAAAGACAATCGCCCTGAATGCCCCGTTTTCATTGAAATAAGGAAAAATTGCCGCGCATTCATTGAACACTTTCGTTTCGATTTTCGAATTCGGATCATTTTGGCGAATGGCAGCCAAATAAAAATAATCCGGATTCATAGCGGCCAAAACATACAAAATCGGCTTCATATAAAGAACTTTATATCCAGAATTCTGTATGTAGCCCGCCGTATTAAGAACGCCTTGATGAGTAATCATGGCGGCAAATGGATCAAGCGTAACATCCACGCCGGAATTTTCATACAAAATCGTTTTGTTGGAAACCACGCTCAAAACGGCGGCGGCGAGATTGCGCGTCCAATCCAGCGCACTATACGTATTGTATTTTTCAGCCGTGATTCCCTGATATCCAGTCTTGTCAAATTCCACAGTATCGCGCAAAAGCGGCTCGCGCTTTAAATAACTTCCCGCCAGCGGCTCCACAATTCCGTCCACAATCCATTTTGCAAAGCCTTGCGAACAAAGCGTAAGTTTGTCCTTGTACTCTTTGGGAATTATCCTCGCCTTTCCAGTTTCAAGGCTGACAGGTTCGCCGCGCTCGTCATAAATCGCGTCGTCAAGATAAACGATGTCTCCCAAATTATTTCGAATCGTCTGAATCATCACGAGCGAATTTTCATAGTTGCCCCGATAAGTCAAACCTTCGCTCGGTTTGGCAAAAAGATTTTCTGTAACAGCGAAATTCCATGGAAGCATTTTTTTCGTGAGTTCCTGAATTTCCGCGAAAGACGCTGTGTAAAATCGTGAAAACGGAATTCCAAGAGGAACGGCGCGCGCCGCATAAGAACTATAAACCACAAAATCAGCATAAGTGGAATTCTTGCTTCCCGAAATTTCATTGGGACGAAACTGCACGAAAACTTCGTTATCGCGCGCAAAATAATATCGAACCAAAAGCGGCTTTGAAGTTTTTTTGTCGCGCACCAAAATCCACGAGCCAGCGGCATCGGCGGAAAAAACTTTTTCGCTCACCAAACGCGAGCCTTGCGAATCGTGGACGTTCACTTTTCCGACCGAAGCGGGCGCGACGATCACCAAAAACACATCGTCCTGCTCTTCAAAGCGCAGTTCGAATTCTATGCCCACGGAATTCGTGTAGATTTCCGTGCCAAACGTGCGCAGCGCGGAAAGCGGACCTTCAAACCATTCGCGGCCGATTTTTTTTCGGATTTCGGAAGAATCGGGAATTCCAAAAGAATTGTATTCGGCAAACAAAAGCGGCACGGCGAAAAAAAACGCCGCGCAAAAAAAGAGGAAAATCTTTTTATAAAACATTCTCATAGCCTTCCTTTTTCAAAAATGAAAAATCCGCGCAAACTTTAACTTCGAGTTTTCTACGCAAACTATTAAATCGCAAATCTCCAATTTGCTTACAAGTTTTTCTTCGCTCACAAAAGCAGAAAAACTCGCACCAACTATTCAATATTCATTATTCACTATTAACTATTAATTATATAATTATCAAGCCGGCGGCATCTCGCTTTGTTCCACAGGCTCTGGGTCTGTCAAAACCGCGCCTTGCGCCAGGCGGATTTGCGGCTCGACTTCGCCATGCGCCGTCCAAATTTTTCCGCTCGGAGTTTCGTCGGGATGCTTTCCTGCCGGCGCGTTCGAAAGCAGCAATTTCAAACGGTTCAACTGATTCACTTCGCTCGAGCCGGGATCGTAGTCAATCGCGCTGATGTTCGTGCCGGGATAACGGCGGCGCAATTCCTTTATCATTCCCTTTCCGGTGACGTGATTCGGCAGGCACGCGAACGGCTGGACGCACGCGATGCTCGGAACGCCCGAATGAATTAGCTCGACCATTTCGGCGGTGAGAAACCAGCCTTCGCCGGTGATGTTTCCCAGCTGAACGATGTCGTCCACGCCTTTCATCAAATCGTAAATCGAACTCGGCGGCTCGAAGCGGCGCGACTTTTTCAAATAGCGTTTCATGTCGCGGCGATACAATTCGAGAAACCAAACGAAAAGTTTCGCGTTGCGCTCGGTCTTTTTCGGAAACGCCAATTGCTCGTGGCGGAAAATTCCCGTGCTGAACGAATAGAAGAAAAAGTCCGCCAAATCAGGCATCACGCATTCCGCGCCTTCGCGCTCGATTGTCTCGACGATTTCGTTGTTCGCCGTGGGATGAAATTTCACGAGGATTTCGCCCACGACTCCGACGCGCGGCTTTTTTATTGGCAGCAAATCAAGCGAATCGAAATCCTTTATGATTTCCTTGAGCAATTTGTGGTAGCCGCGAAGCGAAAGCGACTTGACTTGCATTTGCGCGCGCGCGTTCCATTTTTCATAAATCGCATTCGCGCTGCCAGGAATTTTTTCGTAAGGACGCGTCCGGTAAAGGCATCGCATCAAAACGTCGCCGATCATCACCGACATCAACGCCCGATGCAAAAGCGGCAACGTGATTTTAAAGCCGGGATTTTTTTCAAAGCCCTGCGCGCTCAAAGAAAGCACGGGAATGTTTCCCCAGCCAGCGTCGTTGAGCGCGCGCCGAATGAAGCCGATGTAATTCGTGGCGCGGCATCCGCCGCCAGTCTGAGTTATAATCAGCGAAGTGTGATTCAAGTCGTACTTGCCGCTTTCGAGCGCGCTTATCATTTGTCCCGCGACCAAAATCGAAGGATAGCACGCGTCGTTGTTCACGTATTTCAAGCCGGTTTCCACCGCGCCCGGATCAAGCGCGTCCAAAATCACGAATTTAAATCCTGAATATTCGAACGCCTTTTGCAAAATCCTAAAATGGATCGGCGACATTTGCGGCCCGATGATCGTGTGCGTGTGCTTCATTTCTTTGGTGAAAACCTGCCGACTGTACGCCGCCGTCTTGATTTGAGGACGAGTGTGATTCCGCTCGTGCGCCTTCACCGCCGCAATCAGCGAACGAATGCGAATTCGCACCGCGCCCAAATTGCTGCCTTCGTCGATTTTTATGAGCGTGTACATCCGCCCTTTCGAACGCATGATTTCGTCCACTTGGTCGGCGGTCACGGCATCCAGCCCGCATCCGAAACTCGTGAGCTGAATCAATTCCAAATTCGGCATTTGCGAGACGAACGCCGCCGCGCGATAAAGCCGGTTGTGGTAAACCCATTGATCGATTATTCGGAGCGGCCGCTCGATCGAGCCGAGATGCGCCACTGAATCTTCGGTCAAAACCGCGATTCCAAGCGAGCAAATCATTTCGGGAATTCCGTGGTTGATTTCGGGATCGAGGTGATACGGCCTTCCCGCGAGCACGATTCCGTTTATTCCGCGCGTGATGATTTCTTCCAAAACTTCTTCGCCTTTGCGCTGAATTTCCGCACGGAATTTTTCCTGCTCGTTCCAAGCCGCGTCAATCGCGCTCATCACCATTTCAAAAGAAATTTCATTGAAATGCGGATGGATTTCCTCGAAAAGCCTGTAGCCCAAACGGTTCTTGTCGTAAATCGGCAAAAACGGATCGAGATACAAAATCGAAGAATCCTGCCGCAGCGCGTCGATGTTGTTGCGCAAGACTTCAGGATAACTCGTGACGATCGGACAATTGTAATGATTGCCCGCGCCGTCATCTTCCTGCTTTTCATAAGGAGCGCACGGATAGAAAATGAATTTCACGCCGGCCTTCAAAAGCGATTCGACATGGCCATGGGAAATTTTTCCGGGATAGCAGACCGATTCCGAAGGAATGCTTTCCAAACCGCGCTCGTAAACCGAACGCGTGGAACGCGGAGAAAGGCGCACGCGAAAACCGAGCTTCGTGAAAAAAGTAAACCAAAGCGGATAATTCTCGTACATGTTCAAGACGCGAGGAATGCCCACTTCGCCAAACGGAGCGTCCTTCAATTCAAGCGGCTTGTAGTCGAAAACGCGATTGTATTTCCATTCGAAAAGATTCGGTATTTTAGATTCGCCTTCGGAATTTTTTTGTGATGCCGCGATGACATTTTCGCCTTCCAATTCCGCTCCGCGCTCGCAGCGATTTCCCGTGATGAAAGTGCGTGTTTGCGCCTCGCCGTCTTTGTCGGTGGTGCTGAATCTGTTTATCGTGAGCTGGCAATTGTTCTGGCATTTTCCGCAGCGACGCAATTCCAAATCCACATGGAAAGATTCGAGTTCCGAAGGAGTGGCGAGATTCGTGCGAACGTCGTGAACCGTGCCTTCAGGCTCGCCGGGCTTCGGCGCCATCAAGTCGCGCCATTGATCGCTCGCGATCAACGCCGAGCCATACGCGCCCATCAAGCCCGCGACATCGGGACGGAAAACATTCACGCCAGAAATTTTTTCGAAAGCGCGGAGAACGGCGTCGTTGTTGAACGTGCCGCCTTGCACGACGACGCGCGTTCCGATTTCGTTCGTATTTCGAAGTTTGATGACTTTGAAAAGCGCGTTTTTTATGACGGAATACGAAAGTCCAGCGGAAATGTCCGCGACGGACGCGCCTTCTTTTTGCGCCTGCTTCACGCGGCTGTTCATAAAAACCGTGCACCGGCTTCCCAAGTCCACGGGCTTTTGCGCCTTGAGCGCGAGCGCGCTGAATTCCTTTACGTCCATTCCCATTGTGTGGGCGAAATTGTCCAAAAAACTTCCGCATCCGCTCGAACACGCTTCGTTGAGCTGAATCGAGACAATCGCGCCGTCCTTCATTCGAAGGCATTTCATATCCTGCCCGCCGATGTCGAGCAAAAATTCCACGCCGGGAACGAAAAAATCCGCCGCGCGATAATGCGTAATCGTCTCGACCTCGCCAGCGTCCACGCCGAGCGCGGCCTGAAACAAAGCCTCGCCGTAGCCAGTGGAAACCGCCCGCGCAATGTAAACGTCTTTCGGAAGCCGCGCGTACAAATCCTTCAAAGTCTGCACGGCGATTTCGACTGGATTTCCGGCGTTCGCCGTATAAAAACTCCAAAGAATCCGTCCTTCCAAATCCGTGAGCACGGCCTTTGTCGTGGTGGAACCCGAATCAAGTCCCAAAAAAACAGGCCCTTTCGTGGAATCCAAGTCGCCCCGCAAAGCCTTTTCGCCGGAATGTCTCGCGCGAAATTCCTGCAATTCCTCGTCATTTTTAAAAAGCGGCTCGAGACGCTGCACTTCCTGAAGTTCCGCGCCGTCCAAATTCGAAAGCGAAGCGCGAAATTCCTTCAAAGTCGGAAATTTGAATTTCAATTCATTTGCGGAATTCTCATTTTGAGGCGATTGGGAATTTTCATTTAAAATCGATTCGGAATCATTCCAAACGATCGAGCGTTCGGCGGAAAAAGCCGCGCCCATCGCGACGAACAATTGCGAATTTTCCGGAACGATGATTTCATCGTCCTTCAGCTTCAGCGTTTCCACAAAACGATTTCGAAGCTGCTCCATAAAATGAAGCGGCCCGCCCAAAAACGCCACTTTTCCGCGAATCGGCTTTCCGCACGCAAGTCCTGAAATCGTCTGCGTCACCACGGCCTGATAAATCGAAGCGGCGATGTCCTCGCGGCGCGCGCCTTCGTTGATGAGCGGCTGAACGTCGGTTTTCGCGAAAACGCCGCAACGCGCCGCAATCGGATAAATCGTGTTCGCATTGGCGGCCAACTTGTTCAAGCCTTCCGCGTCGGTTTCCAAAAGCGCCGCCATCTGGTCGATGAATGCGCCAGTGCCGCCCGCGCAAGTGCCGTTCATTCGCTGCTCCACGCCGCCCGTAAAATATGTTATTTTCGCGTCCTCGCCGCCAAGTTCAATCACGACATCAGTTTGAGGAATGAGTTTTCGCACGGCGGTCGTGGCCGCAATCACTTCCTGAATGAAAGGAACGCCAAGCCACTGCCCCACCGAAAGTCCGCCCGAGCCAGTAACTTTTACGGAAAGCGGATGCTGCTCGCCTTGAGGAAGAATTTTTTCCAGGGCATCCAAAGCCTTGTTCACCACGCTGATTATCGTGGAACGAATGTCGGCGCGATGCCGCTCATACGCGCTATAGAGAAGTTCGTCGTGTTCGCCGAGAGCCGCCACTTTTACCGTGGTCGAGCCAACGTCTATTCCGAAGCGAATCGGAGGATATGCTTGTTTAAAAACCGTGTTTTCTGAAAATTCCATAAAAAATCCCGTTTTAATTGTAACAGAAAATTACAAAATTTTCAATAAAAAACCGCGAAGTTTTTTTGACAATATTTTTGAACAAGCGAGGTTTTTCGACTTTCGCCGAAAAATCTCGTTTTATAATGAACGCCTAATGGTTTGCAGAAACGACAAACGTATTTCCAACGGAAATTTTTTCGATGTCGGAATCATCGTCCAGCGAAATATAGTAATTTCCGGAAACGCCCACAATCGCGCCAGTGGCCACAACCGTGTCGCCGTCGTAAACTTCCACTCTCGTGCCGCCGTCCTGCCGCATTCCATTTAAATATGCGCTCCGCACAAAAATCGCCACGCCATAACTTGCGAAAGGATCAAGCACAAATCCCGCAATGTTTTCGTCCACAACGGAACTGTTCAAAATTCCGATATAAGCCTGACTTGCCGCGCGCGCGGAATCCCGCTGAATTTCCGCCGTCCGCAATTGCGCTTCCAAATCCGCAGAAGAAGAACTTCGTCCTTGGATTTCAGCGATGGCGGCTTGAGCCACCTTGTTGACCATCGAGCCAGAAAGTTTTTTCTCCGACACAGAAATGTCCTTCATCGTATTTCGGTTCGGAATCGAAGTTGAATGCGAATAAAGCAATTCGAGTTTGTCATAGTCCGCCTGCGCCTGCCGCAACGCCGCCGCGAAATTCTCGCTGATATTTTCATCCAAAGCAATTATTTCTTCCGCGTTGAATCTTTGCGGAAAAACTTCGGCAAGCGAATTTATCACGTCAAGCGTCTTGGAATCATCTATGACGGGATCAAGCGCGTCAAGTTCGCCCTCATAGCGCTTGGTGATTTCATTCGTGATTGCGATTCTATCCTCGAAATTCTTTTGACGGGTGGCTTCCAAATTCTGCCGAGCAGTTTCAAGACGAGCCTCGTAACTTTCCACAAGACGCTCGCGTTCAAGTTGGTAGACTTGGCGTTCGCTGTCCATCTGTTGCTCCCATTTTTGGGCGCGCGCCACATTTTCGCTGTCATAAGATTCAAGCTGCTCTTCATATTGTTTGACTTCCGCTTCGGCGGCCGCCAAATCAGCGTCAAATTCCGAATGGATCGCCGCAAGCTCGTCATTGTAACTCGTCTGAATTTCCTTCGTCCTGTTCGCGACGACCAAACGAGAAAGCCGAGTGTTTTTCAAAAGGTTCAAATCATTGTCGCGCCTCATCGCAGCCTGCGCAAGACGGCTTTCAAGATGCCCCCGCAATTCCGCGCTTCGTTTCGTAGCCTCTTCATATTTTTCCTGCGTCCGCTGAAGCTGATTGAACAAATTCTGCAAGTCCAAATCTTTGAACGAAGAAAAACTCACGTCGATTTTTTCGTTGCTGGCAGAAAGTCCGCCCACCGTAAAAACAGTCGCAAGGACAATTACCAAAAAGGTGAGCGTAAGCATAATCCAAACCGACCACAATTTGTTCTTGCGCGTTTTCGCGTATTCGGTTTCCAAATCATAAACGTTGACACGCTTGGCTTGGCGAAGCGGCTCTAGTTCGTCGGCAAGGAAAAGCATCACTTCGCTTTCGGTGTTCGGAACGAACGCAGGCGCATCTTCCTCGTTTTTCAAAAGCGCGCTTTGCGCCTGAGAATCGAGTTCTTCCTGTTTGTCCAAATCATTTTCGGATTGTGCGATTTTTTCGTTTTCGTCAGCGGCAGATTCGATTTCAGAATTTTCCGAACGATCTTGCGCGGCTTTCGCAAAAAGCGAATTTTCACGACGCAGTTGTTCTTTCATATCCGATTTTTTCGCTTCGTCTTTTTCTACTTCGATGTCATTGTCCATATTCCACTCCATTTTTCTGGCGCATTGCCACGCATTCCCATTCTTTCAAGGAAAACTTGAGAAACTTCCAATTCGCATTTTTTGAAAAGTTTTCTAGCATCCTTCCAATTGCCTTCGTAATACGCGGCGAGCGCACTTTCGTATATTTCGAATTTTTCAATGAGCGCCTTTTGATCAGGATTGAACAAGTCCAAAGGATAGAATATCTTTTTGCCCTTTGATTTTCCTTTGACTTGAATCGTGTCGATTTCGTAGAATTTGTAGCGTTCGTTTTTGCCCACTTCTTTCGCGATGTATTCGGAAACAATCACGGGCAAATGATACACGCGGGTAACGCCTTCAAGCCGGGAAGCGGAATTCACGTTGTCGCCAATAACTGTGTTCGTCATGTGCTCGTCGCTTCCGATGTTTCCGTAGAAAACGGTTCCGCCGTCGATGCCGACGCCCACGTCCAAAAGCACGGCCTTATAGACGCGCTCTTCCGCCGCCGTAAGCTTTCGCGATTCTTCGAGTTTCTTTCGCTGCAACTTCATCTTTCGGCGCAGTTCCGCCGTAATGTAAGTGATTTCCCAGCCAGCGTCAATCGCCTGAAGCGACTTTTTGTAGCCAGTTCCATAAGTGCCGAAAATCGCCAGAATTGCGTCGCCGATAATCGAGCCGACAACGCCGTTCTGTTCGTGCACATTGTGAATCACGCCGTTGTAGTGAACGTTGAGCAAGTCGATGATTTCGTTGCCCAAAGTTTCCGTGCGGTAAGTGAAGCTTTTTATGTCGCTGAACAAAATCGTGAGTTCGCGCTGCTGTCCTTCCAAATTTATCGTGTGGTCGGAATAGGCTTTGGACACGACATCCTTCGAAACGAATTTTTGGAACGTGGAAAGAAGATTGTTCACCGAAACGGAAAGCGAGTTGAACGAAGCGGCAAGGTAAGTCACGTCGTCGTTCGGCGCACCGTCGATGTCAATCAAATCCAATTTGGATTTTTGCTGCATGTCGTAAAGGCTTTGCGTAATCTGCGCGATGCTGGAAAATACTTTTCTAAACATATAAATTCCCAGCACTATGAAAATCGCCGTCAAAACAAAAATCAAAATCGAAATTATCAATATGATTCGCCAAGTATATTGCGACGTATCTTGCCGAGATTCGGCGCGTACAAGGAACGCGCTCCAATCGTCGGAATATTTATACACGCCGAAATATTCGCCGTCGCTCAACGAAAAACTCACCTGCCCTTCGTTTACGCCGCGATCAAAATCGTAATTCAATTTTTCGAGCGCGGCTTTGTCGTCAAAACTAAAAAGCCTCGAACCGTCCGCGTTCGTATAGAACAAAACCCGCCCCGTCCTTTCAAAACAAAGCGCGACGCTATGCGAATTGGAAAATTCCTCGGACGCGGCAGAAGCGATTTTTTCAAGCGACTCCTCGCGATTTTTTTTGTAGGAATAAATTTGATACTGACTGCTGGCGTTTTTGTACATTCCCTTGAGCTGCGTCACCATAAGCTGATTCGACAAATCAATGATGCGCCGCTGATTCAATTGTATCGAAATCAAATTGGTCATGAAATTCGACATCAAAATCAACGAAATGAAAATTATCAAAATTTTCATTGAAACGGGAATTATGGGAACTTTGCCCACGCGCTGGAAGAACCGTTTTTTTGCCACATTTTTCTCCTGACTTCGAAGATTTCAAAATGCAAAATATGAAATTAAAGCCTATTTTCAATTTTAGCATTGCTTTTTAAATTTTGCAAGGATTTTTTCAAATCTTATTTACTTTTTTCCGAAAAGTGATTTATAATAGAAAAACTTCGATGAAAAAAAATCTTGTTTCTTCTGGAATAAAACTTTCGCTTCTCACGATGATTTCGCGCGTGCTCGGACTCGTCCGCGAAATGACGAAGGCGCGCTTTTTGGGAACGGGCGCGTTGGCGGACGCTTTCGCAATCGCGTTCCTGATTCCGAATTTGCTGCGAAGGCTTTTCGCCGAAAACAGCATTTCCGTGGCGTTCATTCCCACGTTCAAGGAATATCTGGAAAGCGGCAAAAAGCGCGAGGAAACGCGCGAATTCGTCTGCGCCACGTTCACGCTCGTCTCGTTTTTGACGGCGGTCGTGGTCTGCGTCGGAATGCTCGCCGCGCCCATTTTGGTGCGGATTTTCCTGAAGTCGGAGGAAGGCGCGCTCGTAGCCGAAACAGCGTTTTTGACGCGGATAATGTTCCCGTACCTTTTCGTGATTTCCGTGGCGGCGTGCTTCCAGGGAATTTTGAACGGCGAGAACATTTTCCTTCCGAGCGGATTCACTCCGATTCTTTTCAACCTTTGCGTGATTTTCGGAACTTACATCCTTTCGCCGAAAATGGCGAATCCGGCGCGTGCGATGTCCGTGGGCGTAATCGCGGGCGGCTTCCTTCAGGCGGCGTTCCAATTGCCGTTCTTGTTCAAATGCGGATGGCCAGTCAAATTCATTTCGCTCAAAAAAACTTTTTCCAATCCGGGCACAAAAAAAGTCGTCGCGCTGATCGTGCCCACGATAATCGGGATGGCATCGTACCAACTCAACGACCTGATTTCCACCGCGCTCGCCGGACGCTGCGGGCAAGGCGTGGTTTCAAGCCTGCAATATTCTCTCCGGCTTCAAGAATTGATTTTGGGAGTCTTCGCGGTTTCGATTGGAACAGTGATTTTGCCCGACCTTTCATCGTTCGCAAAGCGCGGGCAATGGGACGAATACAATTCGATGCTGACATGGGCGATAAAAATCATCGCGCTGATTACGATTCCAATCACGTTCTATTCGCTCATCACGGGACGCGAGATAATCCAGCTCGTCTACAAAAGCCGCCGCTTCGACGACGCTTCGGTCGCGCTGACTTTGAGCGCGTTCACGTTCCACATCGCGGGACTGTTTTTCATCGCGCTGAACCGCATCGTCTCGCCGGCATTCTACGCGCAGGGCAACACGAAGCTTCCCACGCTCGCCGGAATAATTTCGATGGCGGCGGACATAATCCTCTCGTTCGCGCTTTCGTTCAAATGGCGCGGGGCGGGAATCGCGTTCGCATTGAGCGCGGCGAGCGGCGCGAACACAATCTTGCTTTTCGCGTTCCTGAAAAAAATGCGCACGATCAACGTGGGCGGCGTGGTAAAATCGAGCGCGGCTTACACGGCGAAAATGGTTTTGATTTCGGCGGCGGCGAGCGCGCCCGCGTTTTTCGCGCACAAATTTTTCGTGCGGAATTTCTCCGCGCTCGGAAGATTTCTCGGAAACGGAATTCCGCTCGCCCTGACGCTGGCGGTTTTCGCCGCGACCGGGATTTTGATTTTGGCGACGACGCGCGACGAAACCGTGACGAGAATTTTCAAAAAGAAAAATCCAAATTGACGACTAATTAAGTTCCTCGGAAATTGAAATTTCCTGCGGACTTAATTTTTAGAGAAGGAAATAGGAAAATGAAAAAAAAGACGAAAGACGAAATGCTCGCGATCTATTCGGCGCGGCGGAAAAAGCTCATCGAAGAGATGAAGGCGCAGAAAATCGACGCGGTGATTTTCGAGGACGACGAGTCACAGCGCGACGTGAACTTGCGGTATTTTTGCGGACACGCGAGCGACGCGACTTTGATAGTCAGCGCGGAAGGAAATTCCGTCCTGATTCCGTGGGACGAAAATCTGGCGAGGCAAAACGCGTTCGCGGAAAAAATAATTCCCTCCACGCGCTACGAGCGCAACATGCTTCGCGCGATAAAAGCCGTCTTGGGCACGATGAAATTCCGCTCGCAAAGAATCGAGATTTCGCCCGAAACTTCCTACCCGAAATTTCTGGAATACGTTGACGCGCTCGGCAACTACGACGTTCTTTGCCGCAAAAACGGAATCCACAGCTTCGCAAAAAAGATGCGCCTCATAAAGGACGAATACGAAATCGAATGCATAAAAGAGGCGGCGCGAATCGGCGACCTCATCATCGACGAAATTGAAAGGCAGATTCAAAGCGGAAAAATCAAAACCGAAACGGACGTGGCGCTCTTGATAGAGCGCGAATGCAGAGCGCACGGATGCGAGCGCACGGGATTCGACACGCTCGCCGCAGGACCTTCGCGGAGCTTCGCGATCCACGCCTTCCCGAACTACACGGCTTCGGAATGGCCGGGCAAGGGACTTTCGATTTTGGATTTCGGCGTGGTCTACGAAGGCTACACGAGCGACACGACTTTGACGGTGGCGAAAGGAAAGCTAAAAAGCGCGCAGTCCGAATTGATTTCGCTCGTGAAAAGCGCGGCCTTGGAATGCCTTGAATTCTACAAGAAGGATGTTCCCGTGAAAATGGCGGCCGCCAAAGCCGACGAGATTTTCGCGAAGGCGCACCGCGCGATGCCGCACGGACTGGGACACGGAATCGGGCTTGAAATCCACGAAGGGCCTTTCGTCCGACAACGCGCCGACTCAGAAACTGTCTTCCGCCCCGGCATGGTCGTGACGCTCGAGCCGGGCCTGTACGACGCGGAACTCGGCGGCGTACGGCTTGAAAACGACGTTCTCGTCACCGAAAGCGGCAACGAAGTGATTACGCACTCGCGCATCATCGAAGTGTGATTTCTTTGAAGGACATTTAAAGAGGGGGAAGCCTACGTCTTGCTACCGAGTTTTCGTGGGCTTTGGACGGTGATTTCGGCAGGCTCAATCACCGTTCCGCCTTTGCGTATGCGCACTAGAACGCATGGACTGCTAGAACAACACGATGATTACTGTGCTTATTGTCAGTGTACTACTTGCCGCTGCTGGAACTCTGTGACCACACATTTTTACCACTGTACTGCGACGATGACCAATGACAGCCGCTTGTATCGTATTTTTCCTTGAGCGCACGCCATAGGGCGGTCTGGCGGGCGATGTATGCATCGGCGTTATCTGGCGTGATGAGTTGACCAAAGTCATCCATACCACCGAAGTCCGCCATATTTTCATCTCTCTTGCCTTCGCCGAACATAATGTCCATCATGCGGTCGCCGACAAAACAGAAGTAGTGACCGCCATTCACGAAGTTGTAGGGATTCATGTTCACTGCATTTATACCACTAAAGTTCCAAAACGGCTGGACTTCCGCGATGGCGCGGAAGTAGTCCCAAAACTGCGGCGACTTGTACATGAACAACTCGGCGACGAACGTGGGGGCGAACACCACAGTAAGCGCAATGCCGCGCTCGTCGCATTTCGCCTTAATTCGCTTGAGCGCGGCGATGTTTTCGTCGCAGGCGAGAAGACTCTGTTCCGCGTTGAAAAGGTTCGCAATTGCTTCGTCGTAGTTCACCCAATAAGAAAGAACATGTTCTTCGATTTCATCGGAGTTCGCATTGAAGCGTTCCTGCCAATACCTGTCGAATTCAATGCGATTTGTACCGTTACGTGGCTGTGCGCTCGGCATCCAAAGTTCCTTCTTAAAGTCCTTCCGAAATTCCTTGAATGTCCCAATGTTAAAGTAGAAAAGCACAAAACTTTTCACCTTGTAGAAAATCCTTGCGAATGGGTTTTCATGCGTTGCGGATGGCATGAAGCCGTTGCGATTATAATTTTGCGCCTCATGAACTGACAGGTGCAGAATTATCTGCTTGACGCGATTGTTCTTTTTCCGCAAAATGAAGTCAAGAATATGTTCATAGTCATAGAAGTTTCCGGCACTGTTATTATAGCTGTAGAATGTACCGTCGAGAAATTCGTTCAGCAGATCTGGATTGAGCGCAGCAGACTTTGAGCCGCCAAGCACAAACGAATCGAATTCATCAATATGTTCTGAAATGTAATCCGCCTTGCGTTCACGAGCAAGGAGCGGAAACGAATCTGCCTCATCGTCTTTGGGCGTATATGGACTTATTGCTAGCCATGTCACACCGAACAACAGCCCCAACGCACACAAATATGCAAGACACATCAGGAGCGACCAAGTTTTCGCTTTCATAGTTTCTCCTTAAAAAATTCTAAAACTGGAAATACAGGAATGACTGGCCGCTGCCGATGTACGCCACTGCAAGCCCTGCCACAAGCGCGACGGGAACAAGACTCGTCCATCTTGGCTTGAAGCGATTGGCAAGCGTATTGGTTGTCGGCATGAATAGCACGATGACCGTGCCAATGCAGAGCCGCGCCACCACGAGCGGCGAAATTTCAGTCCACGGCATAAAGTCCATGCTGACAAAATTCACGAGGCTACGGAACACTGTCGCCGCCTGCGAAAAAGAATTAGACACGAATAGAATCCGCATCAGCACGATTCCGATGAGAGTCAAGCCGTGCGCAAGCCATGCGGGAAACGAAAGCCCTTTTCGCTTCATCGCACTTGCCACGCACACGAGCGCGCCGTTCGCAAGTCCCCACGCCACGAACGTCCAACCTGCGCCGTGCCAGAAGCCGCTCACAAAAAACGTCGCCATAGTCGCCATGTAGTACGAACGTAGTCGCGATCCTTTGCGGTAAATCGAGCGGAACACGTAGTTACTCAAAAAGCGCGAGAGCGTGATGTGCCACCGCTGCCAGTAGTCCTGGAAGTTGCGCGCCTTGTACGGCGAATTGAAGTTTTCAGGAATGCGCACGTTGAACATCAGCCCGATGCCGATTGCCATGTCCGCGTAGCCGGAAAGATCAAAGTAGTATGATATCGTATATTCCGCCGCATACCACCATGCGGCAACCGCCGAAACAGGCGAAGCAACTGCGTCAAAGAAACTCTGAGCGTTTTGCGTCATCGCGTCGGCAAGCAAAAGTTTTTTCGCCAGTCCTAGCGTGAACACGAATATGCCATGCGCTACATTGTTCCAGTTGAGCCGCCAGTTTGCCCGCTCCTCAAACTGTGGCACCATCTCCGCATGGTGTACAATTGGTCCCACGATGAGCTGCGGAAAAAACGTAATGAACAGCAGGTAGTCGAGGAATTGGTACGACGAGGTTAGCCCATGCCATGAGTCCGCAAGATAGGCGATGAGCTGAAACGTGAAGAACGAGATGCCGATGGGCAACACAATTTTCATAAGCGGTATCGCCGAACCTGTGAGGGCGTTCCAGTTCGCGATGAAAAAGTCCGTGTACTTGTAATAGCCGAGTAGCGCGACATTCAATACTACGCCAAACGCGAGCAAGGCTTTCTTTGCACGCCCGCCCGTCATTACGGAAAGTCCGCGCCCTATGAGGAAGTTCACGCCCACGCTCGCCATGAACACCAACACAAAGCCGGGACTTCCGACTGCATAGAACGCGAACGAAGCCGCCACCAAAAACCATTTTGCCGTTGTATGCAGACCAACGCGGTGCAAGAGAAAGTACCCCGTCAGAACGACTGGAAGGAACACGAACACAAATCCTACAGAAGAAAAGACCATAATGCCCCGCCCATCATTCCTTTTTCGCACGGCGTTCCGAGGCGTTGTTCGCGCGGACGATTTCGGCCTCCGCCTTCGCAGCGAAATCCTTGTACGCCTCCGCGCCGCCCACCGCGCCCAGATACGGCACGATTTTCAGGTTCACCAGGGCGACCAGCTCCTTTTTCACCTGCGACGCGCTCTCGCCGCGCTCGCTCCTTGTCGCCATGAACTCGTCGTTCGCCGCGTTGAACTCGTCCTGCGCCTTGCGCAGGCCCGCCACGAGCTCCGCCACCCCCTCAAGCACCTTCGTTTCCGCCTCCAGCGCGCCCATGTCCTCAAGGAGGCTTTCGATGAGCGAAGACTCAGAGGCGTAGTTTTCGTTCACGATTTTCTTTCCGTACTTGGAAAAAGCCGCGTCCAGCCGCAACGCAGCCGCCTTCTTCTCCGCCAGCGGAATCGCCGTGTAGCCCTGAATCAGCGTGCCCAGGTCGCGCACTGCGCCATCCCGCGCGGCGTCCTTTTCGTCAAGCCGCGAATCCAACGCGTCCTGCCGGATCGCGGTCGTCAGCCTCGCGCTCAAAGCCTCGAGCTCCGCGAACGCCCCGGAAAGGAAGTCGTCCTTCAGCCCAGCCGCCTTGAAAAGCCTCACGAGCGCGTCGCTCGCAGAGTCCGTCTCCGTGACTCGGAGCCTCGAAGAAAGTCTTGTCATATGCACCTCCGTTTTTTATCGCGCAGAAACGCGCGTCTTTTGTTTTTCACATGGCGCGAGTTTTTGCGAGGCAAAAACTCGTAAGCAAATCTCTGATTTGCGACAAAACGCGCAAAAATTCCGTGTGGAAACGCTTTTGCAGTCCAACAACGCGCAAAAACTGCGTGTGGAAGCCTTTTGCATTCCAACAACGCGCAAAAATTCCGTGTGAAAGCCCTTTGCACTTTGAAAATTCGCAAAAATTCCGTGTAGACGGCTTTTGCACTCCAACAATTCCCAAAAATTCCGTGTGGACGGCTTTTGCATTTTGAAAATGCGCAAAAATTCCGTGTGGAAGCCTTTTGCGCTCCAACAATTCGCAAAAATTCCATGTGGACAGCCTTTGCATTTTGGAAACGCGCCGAAATTCCGTGTAGACGGCCTTTGCACTTTGAAAATTCGCAAAAACTCGTAAGCAAATCTTCGATTTGCGACGAAATCCGCCGAAATTGCGCGAATCTTGCGCCGTAAAACTCGGCAGAAGGCTGAAAACTTGCGAAAAAAATGTCCGAACGGGCATAAAAAAGGCGCGAAGCGAGCCGAGTGCGGCAAGACTTTTCGCGCCGATGATGTGAAAATTGACGTGAGAAAAAAAACGCGGGGCCGTTTACCCCCCCCATGCATGTATGCGAATGTATTTTGCGCTTTTTTCATTTTCTCAAACATATTACGATATAATTATACGGGATTCTACCGTATTTGTCAAGCAAGACAGCGACGCCCCGCGTCGCTGTCTTGCTTACCGAGTTTTCCTGCGGAAAACTCGCGGGTGGTTTGCGCCCTGCTTCCGAGTTTTTGCAAGGCAAAAACTCGCACATATTTTACTTGTTTTACAACGTAGTAGACGATGTGGCGGTTTTGTGATATACTATGCGCAGGATGAAACAGCGCGGGAGGTGCCAGTATGTACAATGTTGCCGTAAATGTGCCGGACGCAGTTCTTTTTGACACACACATGAACGAGCGGCAGGCGGATATGTTCGCGAAACGCTCCGTCGCCGTCGCATATTATACGACGATGGGAGTTTCCATCGGGTATTGCGCCCAGATCGCGGAGATGACGGAGGAGGATTTCGCAAAGTACCTTGGAGAGCGGTGCGTCTCTCTCTTTCATTTTGACAGCGAAAAGGAATTCGCGGACGAGCTGGACAATGCGTAGAGTCATCGTGAATTCCACGCCGCTCATCGTGCTGTGCAACGTGGGAAAACTTCATCTGCTCAGAAGCCTGTATCAGGAAATTCTCATTCCCCACGCCGTCCTCGACGAGATTACCGCAAAGCCTGATTCCGCCTGTCAGCAGGTTCACGACAACCTTGACTGGATTCATGTGGAACGCATACAGGACACAAGGCAGAAGCGTATGTATCAGGCGAAACTCCATGACGGCGAGGTTGAGGTGATGATTCTTGCGCAGCAGAAGCCGCCCGCCGATTTGGTCATTTTGGACGACAGCGCGGCGAAGAGAACAGCAAAGTTTCTTGGCCTTACCGTGACGGGCACGCTCGGAGTTCTGCTGAAAGCGAAGCGTGCAGGACTGATACCGAGCGTTGCCCCCGTTCTGAGCGACTTGCAGGCAAATGGGTTTTATGTGACAAAAAATGTGCGCAATATGGTGTTGGCAAGCGCGGGAGAAATGTAGGCGGGCGCGAAATTTCGCCTCGAGCGACTCGTCGTGCTAACGGCTTGCGAGGTAAAAATTCGCGGATGGCAGTCAGAAAATATTTGCGTGCGAGCCTATGCGGTAGAGCGTGAGGATGAAAAGCCCTCCGTCCGCGCCCTTTGTCGCAGTGCTACGCACTGCTTACCGAGTTTTTGCAAGACAAAAACTCGTGGATGTGGTGTAAAACCGCGCAGGTCGTGGTCGCGAAACTTCGCTTCGAGCGGCTCGTCGCGCTGTAGTTTGTCCACCACGGCTTGCGTGGCGAGCCTGTCCTGCGGTGCTAGTTTTTTCAAGTCGGTCTTGAAACGTCGGGAGACGCGCATTTCACGCTTCATGGTCAAGTTCCGAAAGCAGTTCGCCGAACGCGCCGTAGGTCGTGTATTCGCCGCGCTCCCCTTCCCGGACGGCTTCGTCAAATGATTCGTAGCGTTTGTAACTGCCGGGATTTTTTTTCATTTCTTCATATTCATCCAACGCGGCTTTTGTCTCCGCATTCGGAACAAAACGCTTCACTTCAAACGGAAGTCCGTTGTGATTGACTGCGGAACGCAAGAACACAGTAATCGCGGAAGTCATTGTTAAGCCGAGTTCATCAAAAAGAGCTTCCGCCTCCTGCTTTAGCGCGGAATCTATGCATATATTGACATTTGCGGTAGCCATATAAAATCGAACCTCCTAGTCTCATTATATATGTGTCTGCGGCTCGCAACCGCGCACTGGCGACCCGAGCCTGTCGAAATCGCCTTATAATTTGTGTTCCCCGAAAAGCCGCAACCATTAACTATTCATTATTAACTATTCACTATTAATTATTACTTGTTTATTGACTCTCCGCGTGAGGACGCAGATGACGGCGGGCGCGGTCTCTCCGGCAGGTGGATTGATGACGCTGCGCAATTCCTCCAAGATGGCAGGCTCGTCCACCGCGATGAGGCTCGTGGTCTGCTTGTTGCAGCCCGACGGCGCGGCAAGTCCCGCCTGCATGATTTTCGTCAAATCTTCTCGCGGCACTGGCGAAGGCCTGTATTTTCCGCGATAACTGCGCCGGCAATTTATGGCTTCAAGTGTGTTCATTCGCTCCTCAATTTTCCAAAATCTCGTCCGCCAGTTTTCCGAGCGCGATCGACAAGTCTTCTTCTTCCAAATCTTGCGAAAGCGTTTTCATGTCGCTCACGACGGTCTTCAAAAGTTCGTCCACCGGGCAATCAGTCTCGGGCGCGGCTTCGGAAGAAATGTCCGTGAGCACGCCGGATTTTCGCAGCGCGCTCGAAGTCTTCAGCAAGCCCGGCTCGCCTTCAAGCGTGGAAATGAGATAGTCGAGCGTGACGCGCGCGCGGCTTTGCATGAAGTCCTTTTTTTCTTTCGGAGGAAGCGACTCGCTCAACGCGCGCAATGTCTTGAACAATTTTATCTGGCTTTCAAAGTCGCGCTCGCCGTCCTCGTCCTTCAAAATGTTTTCGACGGCAGGCACGAAATCGCGCATTTGCTTCATCGCCTCGTCGAACGCCTTTTTCTTTGCGGATTTCTCGGCTTCTTCCAAAGCCTTGCGGGCGGCTTCCTTTTCTTCTTCGAGTTTTCGCGCCGCTTCTTCGGCGGCGGCCTTTTCTTCCGCGAGTTTCCTTTCGGCTTCCTCGGCGGCTTTGCGGGCGGCTTCTTTTTCCTCTTCGAGTTTCCGCGCCGCTTCTTCGGCGGCGGCCTTTTCTTCCGCCAGTTTCCTTTCGGCTTCTTCGGCGGCTTTGCGGGCGGCTTCCTTTTCCTCTTCAAGTTTCCTCGCCGCTTCTTCGGCGGCGCGTCTTGCAATTTCCTCCTGCTGGGCACGAAGCCGTGCGTTTTCTTCTGCAAGCCTGCGCGTCTCTTCTTGTTGTCTCGCGTTTTGCGTAGCCTCAAGTGCCTTCTGCGCGGTGTCTGCCATCTGCGCCATTTTTTCTGCGAGCGCGGAAGCGTCCAAGTTCAACGCAGGAACTTTTTCTTCCGATTTTTCTTTTTGCGGAATTTCCGATTTCGGCGCAATTTCGTCTTCTGAAAAATCAGGAATGTCAAAATCTTCTTCGTCTTCGGGCGAATCTTCCGACAATTTTTCGCCCATCGAATTTTCCTCATCTTCCTCGAACTGCTCGAAATCATCGGCAAGCGCATCGAAATCAATCTCTTCCGAATCTTCTTCATCAATCAGCGGCGATTTTCCGAACGATTCAAAATCAAAGTCATCTTCTTCAAGGATATTTTCTTCCGCCACTTCTTCCTGTGCCGCCGACTCTTCCTGCACCGCATCGAATTCTTCGGGCAGGTTTTCCTGCTCGTCGTCTTCGGCTTTTTCTTGAATCTGCTCTTGAACATCTTCTTGCTCAGGCTCTTGAGGCGCGGCGTTTTTCGTGCCCACTATGTCAACCAAGCGGCTGGAAGATTCTTTTGCCAAATGGTTCGCATTGTCGTTCGCAAAAGCCTTTTTGTAATTTTCCAAAGCCAATTCGGTTTTTCCAAGAGTCTCTTCAATCATCGCGAGCGAAACAAGTCCGCGCGAATCGTCAGGCTTTTTTGACAAATATTTTACGATGTAATTTTCCGCTTCTGCCAAATTGCCTTTTTGCTTGTAACGGTCGGAAGCGTTGAACAAATACTTTTTGTATTCGGGATTGCTCGACTCGATTTTCCTGTACACTTTTTTCGCGCGTTTTTCGTCGTCGGAGCAAATATAATATTGCCCCGCCAAATCCAAAGTTTCCACGTCATTCTTGTCGATATCAAAAAGTTCCTTGATGTCCTTGCTGGCTTCTACCAATTTTTGCGCGCTCAGATTTATCGAGGCGGAACACTTGATTAACTTTCCGTCATTTGGAGAAATCGAACGCGCCTTTTGAATCGCTTCAATCGCTTTGTTATTTTTTCCCTGTCGTTCAAGCGAAGTAGCCAAACCTTTCAGCGTCTGCACATGGTCGGGATGAATCTTGATTGAATCGTTGTATTGCTTTTCGGCGGATTCGTAGTCGGACTCAGCCATGTAGATGTCGCCCAAAATTGCCTGAAGACGCGCGTCGTTTTCGTTCATCGAAATCGCCTGCTCACCGAGAATCTGCGCGTCGCCCACTCGCCCGATTTTCAAAAGCAGGCTCGTGTAGTCGGCGAAGGCCTCGCCCCAGCCCGGCTTGTAACGCAACGCCGCTTCGTATTCGCGGATTGCGCCGTCAACATTGCCAGAACGCTCGTAAGCATTCGCCAAATTCAAATGCAAAATCGGATGGTTCTGGTCAACTTTCAAGCCTTTTAGATACGCAGAAATCGCCGCCTCGTGGTCACCTTTGGATTCATAAATCGTTCCGAGATGATTGTACGCAAGCACGTCGCTCGGATTCAAAGTGACGACAGTCTCGAAGCAGTCAATCGCATCTTCATAGCGTTCCATGAATTTATACGTGAAGCCCAAATTGTAGTACACCTGTTCACGTTTCGCGCCAGAGGCAAGAGCCTCGTTCAAAACCTCCACCGATTCATCGTATTTTTTTATGCGCCGATAAATTCCACCGAGCGTCAAAAGCACTTCCAAATCGCCGGGATTTTTTTCGCGGATTTTCTGAAAAACAGGAAGAGCCTTTTCGTCCTCGCCGGCTTTTATGTAGACATTTCCCAGCCTAGCGAGCAAGTCTTTGTCATCAGGATTTTCTTTGAGCAAAGTTGAATAAAGCCGCGCGGCGAGCGTGTAGTCGCGAGAAATTACCGCAGAATTCGCTCGGCTCAACAACAATGAATTATCGACCATGTTAAACTACCTCCTGCCTGGCCTTGCGTAGACTTCATTGGAAAGACTTCCGCTTATGTGCTCATCCAAATTCGAATATGTGGAAACGGCAAAATAATAAATCGCGCCGTTCTTCAAGCCGGTCAACTTGAACTGGCTTATGTCCCGGACTTTTATCGGAGAAGGGCCTTGGTCGGCATCCATTCCCAAATACTCGCCGGGACGATTTCCGTAGTAGACAAAATATCCCCCCGCATTTTCGTCCACCGAAAAATTCCAGCTCAAGTCCACGCCGCCGTCCTTCGCCTGCGCACGGAGCTTCAAGGGAGGGGCTGGAAGCGGAGTCTGCGAATAGTTGACTTTTATTTCCGTCACCGAAGGAGTCTTCCTTCCGCCGCCGTCCGGAAAAAGTTCCGCCGCAATCTGGAAATACCTTCCGCTCACGCCTGAAATTTCCTCGCCGTTCTTCACTTGCTTCCATTCGGGAAAATTGTCGTCCCAGCCAAAATAATTTTCGCCCGCGCGGACGTAATACCGAATCTCGGTTTGCGGCGGCACGTCCTCCACAATCGAAAGGCTGGTCAAGACGGAAGCGGGAGTCGCGACGATCGGCTTCGTGCGGAAGCTTCCGCCGTCCACCTTGAATCGCTCGTAGTTCAAATTCTTCGGATTGGAAGAATCCGTGACGCGCCGGGAAATCCTGAAATCGTCGATGAGCCCGACGAACGAAGGACAAATATTTATCGGCGCGACCTCGCCGAAAACCGGCTGGAAAATCGTCGAGCCTTCGCGCCCGTTTTCCGTCACGAATTTCAGCGACTCCACTTTTCCGTCAATGCGATATTCCAAAAGTCCGCTTTCCTCGTCGTAGGAAATTTCGTGACGAGTCCATTTGTCGGGAATGAGCATCGTATAACTTTCCAGCTGGACTTCGCCGTTTTGGGAAGGCGCGCCCTCGAACACGTTCGTGAACGTCCACACGGAGCGATTGTTTATGAACGCGCATTCGATTTTCTGGAAGAAAATGTAGTCCGCCACAATCCGCGAAGAATGCCATTCGAAAATCACTTCGCCATTTTCCGACGTGGCAGGACAAATCCAAAATTCAATCGAAAAGGAGCCGCGCCGATTTTTCGTGCCGAAGACCGTGCCGCCTTTTCCGAGCAATGAAATTCCGTCGCCATTGTCCCGGCTCAACGCCGCGCGCTTTCCCATTATGGATTTCGACGAGCCTAAAAGCGAATTTTTTTCCACGGAATAATTTCCGCTCGAATCCGAAAACTTGCCGTTCTTGATTTCCTCGAAATCCAAAAGCAAGTCGGTTTCCACGGAAACTTCGTGCGAGTTCGTGGCAAGCTCCACGCATTCGTATCCGAACTTTCCCGTTCCGCGCGAGATTCCGCTCGCCGCCTCGAATTCCGTCCAGCCGCTTTTTCCGCCGAGCGTAATCGTCCTGTTTTCCGCGAAAAGATTTTGCGCGACGACTAGACAAAGACCCGCGAAAATTGTTATCATTTTTTTCAGTTTCATTTTTTGTCCTTGTTTTTTAACATTAAAGAAAGTTTCGATTTTCCTTAATGTCAAAAATGCGATTTCGCCGCGAAGCGAAAAATCGCGATAGAATAAGCGAGTTTTCGAAAGAAAACTCAAGGCATTAAAATCAGCGACGCTCAATCAGTCGCTGATTTCAATTAATCATTGCGCATCGCATGCGCGCTTTTGTTTCATTATGAATTCGGAAAACTCGACACGAGAAAAATTGCACCAGACCGCACTCAAAGCCCCGGAATCCAGCGGAGTCTATCTTTGGAGGAATCCGCAGGAAACCGTCATTTACGTGGGCAAGGCAAAGAATCTCAAGAATCGCCTTTCCTCATATTTTTCCGGACGCAAGGACATCAAGACTCGCCTCCTGATTTCCCGCGCCAATTCAATCGAATACATCACGACGGCGAACGAATACGAAGCCTTCCTTTTGGAAAACAACTTGATCAAAAAATACGCGCCGCGCTACAACATAAATTTGAAGGACGGAAAATCTTATCCCGTGCTCCGAATCACGAACGAAAAATTTCCCAGGCTTTTCAAGACGCGCCAAATGATTCAGGACGGCTCGACTTACTTCGGGCCTTTTCCCGACGTCGCCGCGCTGGACACATTCATCGACACGCTCTACAAGCTCTATCCGATTCGCCACTGCAAGAAATTCCGCGAACGCGAATATCCTTGCATGTACTACCACATCGGGCGTTGCAAGGCGCCGTGCTGTGGAAAAATCGACAAACAATCGTACATTTCATTTTTCGGCGAAATCGCGAAACTACTTGAGGGAAAAGGAAAGCAAACCGAAGAATCACTTTCCGCAGAAATGAAGGCAGCGGCAAAGGAATTGAATTTTGAAAAGGCGGCGAGAATCCGCGACGGACTGAAGGCGCTTTTGATAATGCAAAATCAAAACATCGTGGAAGACTTTTCCGCCGAAGACCGCGACTACATCGCGCATTGGCGAGAAGGCGAATTGGCGAGTTTCACCGTCTTGAAAATCCGCGAGGGAAAAGTGCAAGGGCGCGACAATTATCGCGTGGAAAGCCTGAACGAGGACGACGAGCTTTTGCCGGAATTCATGAACGCATATTACGAGGACGAGCGCGATTTGCCGCCCGCGATTTATGTCCCCTCCCAAAGCGGCTTGGAATTCATCTCGCGCTGGATAAAAGAAAAATTCAATTCGGACACGAAAATAATTTTGGTCACCGAGCAAATGGAAAACGCCGAGCGGCACAAGGCGGCGTTGGACATGGCAAGGCAGAACGCGCACGAGGACATAATACGCCGCCTGCGCGAGCGCGGAGACACGCCGGCATTGGAGGAATTGAAAAGCCTGCTCGCGCTTCCTCGCCTGCCCGTCCGCATCGAAGGATTCGACATCGCGCACATCGGAGGAAAATTTCCGGTCGCATCTCTCATCAGCTTTTACAACGGAAATCCCGACAAAAAAAATTATCGCTATTTCCGACTGAAAACCACCGACGGCATCATCGACGATTTCGCATCAATGCGCGAGGCGGTGAGCCGCAGGTACACGCGGCTTTTGAACGAACAAAGCGAATTGCCGGACTTGATTTTGATTGACGGCGGAATCGGACAAGTGAACGCCGTGGAAGGAATTCTCCGCGCGCTCGACATTGAAATTCCGATCGCGGGACTTGCCAAACGCGACGAAGAGATTTGGCGGCCTCACGCATCCGAGCCAATCCAACTTCCCAAACGGAGCGACGCCCTGCGGCTCCTACAAAGAGTCCGCGACGAAACGCACCGCTTCGCCACAAGCCGCCGCGCGCGGCTCCAGACAAAGGAAAACACAGTGAGCATTTTCGAATCGATTCCGGGCGTGGGAGAAAAACGCGCGCGCGCGCTCACGAAAAAATTCGTCACGCTCGAAAATCTCGCCAACGCGCAAGAAGCAAAAATCGCAGAATGCCTGCGCGTGACTTCGCAAGACGCGGCGCAAATTTTAGCCGAAGCAAAAAAACTTTTTTCCGAGCAATCCGAAAGAAAGCGCGAGCAAATGCGCTCGCTCAAAGAATCCGGCACGACGAAAGAAATCGCCGCGCACAAAGAATACATTTCAAGCCTCGCGGACTTGGCGGGAGAGGATGTTAGTTAGTGAATAGTTGATGATGAACAGTGAATAGTCGGAGGGAGTTTTTTGAAGCGGATGGGGCAAAGTTCGCCGCTGACAAACCGTGCGCTTTGCGCCGTCCACTGGATATATTTGGGGGAAGTATTTTTACGTGCCTCTTTCAATCTCGTTTTCCACCACCAGTCTTGCTTCCTTCAAAAGTGCGTTGCAATGTTGCATTCTAAAACATACCCCCCATGAAATGCAAGACTTGTCAAGGAATACTCCTCAGATACCTGTTTCAGACACAGTATCATTCCATCTTATACAAACAAAAACCCTCGGGAAGTTTTATGTTGGGCATCCAAAACGGTCGCCCATTCCAACCTTTTTCAACGCTTCCTTTTACACGATACAAAACTATGAAAATGTCGTCCTTGTATTTTTCTACCAATTCTCTGTCACTAGGAGAAAGCATTGTTCCAGTCCCCGCACTTAAATCTCGGTCAATGCTTACAAGTAATTTGCACTCTTTGATGTTTTGCGAAGATGAGAGCATATTCACAGCGTTTAAAAAATTCTTAGAATTCCAGTCGCCTTCTTTTTCACTTTGAATATTGCTCAAAACTTCTTCAAGCATAGAAACATCAATAGTTATAATGCCTTTTCTATCATATTTAATCAAAATATCATCAAGTTTTTTCAAATCCGTATTTTCGGGATAAGCAGCGAAGTAATTTACCCCACCACTTATGAGACACAATCTCTCATTTTTTACCACACTTTTTCTTGTAGGTCGAACACCATCGATATATAACAAATGCGTGTTTTCAATTCCATAAGTTGTAATTTGCTTTACCAACGCAGCCTGCGAATTATTTAGCTCCTGAAAAAGTTTATGAATAAAGGGTGGCATATAAAGTCTGATTAAACTCCTATCCCTGTCATAGCCAAACATTCGACAATGTTGCCAAAAAGTGTCCGCCTGTGGAGTTTTAGCCGTCCGCGAGTAATATACAATTTGCAAGTTCGGAAATGTAACGCCCCGACCTAAAGTATTTCCGCCGACTACAATATTGAATTCCTCATCGAACGACTGCTCTGAATCCGATTGCGAATTCAGAGTGGCGACATTTATTTCGCTGTTAAAAAGAATATCACGAACCATTGAATATATCTCGTGAAATTTTTTGATTTCGGGCTTCGTTCTATACAGCTCAAGCCATTCAGTTTCAAAACTTCTCCTTTCCTCTTCGTCGTCATCTTCAATATTTCTGAGCAAATCATTCAAGAACTCTCCGATTTTTTCTGCGACAACTTTGTGTTCGCTAATTCTTACGCTAGGATGGATCAAAAAATTGCAGAGTTCTTTTTCATCCGAAAGTTTTTTATTCGCACAAATAATTAAAAAATCTATTACAGCCTGTGCCAGACCTTTTGAAATCTCCGAATTTGGGTCTTTGATATCTTTTATTTCATCCTCATCAACATATTTTATACAATATGATTCAGGCTTTGAGAAGAAAAAATCTCCGCCTAAATATGCCTTTCCAGGTTTAAAATATGTTACGAACGATGGTTTAAATTCGGAATCTTCTGTTTGTAATAGAACTGCTTGAGGGGTTGCAGTAACTTGTAGATAAATGCAAGAATGTGCGGTATCACGTATTTCACGGATATTTTTGTTTATCGTACTAATATCTAAAGTATTAACTCTGGTATTCAGACTTGCCGCATCTGCCTCGTCATCAATTATGAAAAGAGGACGGTCTGAAAGCAAGCTTGAATTAACTAATTCATTACGCCATTTTTTTAATATTGAAGTATTTTTCTTTAACACTATGATTACAGGCTGTCGCATCTTGTTCATTTTAAAACGAAGCTCATCGCTTTCATCACATACACAGAAATCTGCTGAAAAACTATCTAAAGCCCTGGTAAATGTCTGTTGCTGCAGCCTTTTATTATCTGTTGTGAGAACAACAAAAACATCAAATCCCTTGTCAGCAGCAGAAGCGATAACGCCAAACATTTGACCTGTTTTACCACTTTGCACTTCTCCAAGTAACAATCCATTGATATTACTTTTATAATCAAACAAAGCAAGATGTTTATCAAAAATTTCCTCTGTAATGTTTTTAACGGTTTTCCTTGTTTCATCAAAAGATATTGTTTTAAGATATTTTTCGAGTATAGTCATTGTTAAACCCCAAAATCAAGATACCATAAATCCTGAATGTCAGTTTTTGTAAGGCGTATGCTATCTCTGCGATATTTTCTCAAAGTATTTTCTGTAACTTTCTCGCCTATTTTCAACACTCCTTCATTTTCCATTCTTCCCTTAATCCAACGACCAAGAATTTGCAAATCGTCGGCACTTCTGAAATTCTTTGAAAAATCTCCACTTGTCTTGCATTTGAATTTGTAACCGTCATCTGTAACAACATTAAACACCCGATCCCTTATCGGATAGTCTTTTTGAATTGTTATGCCTTTCGGGACTATAAGTTCTACTTCATACCAAGGGCGGGGAAGAGTTGAGCCGTTTGAAAAATTAGTTCTACCTTTTCCAAAAAAACAGTTTAAATTACTTTTTTCTTCTGCTTTCAAAGGAATATCGAAATATGTTCCAGTTTTATGAAGTTGAATCTCAGCAATTTCTTCTTCTCCGATATTCTCAACCGATAGATAATTCTCAAACAAAGATTTATTCTTTAAAAATTTCAAATCCTGTTCGTTAAAAGAATTTAAATCAGACGAGTTTTTATTCTTCAAAATATCGAAAAACAAAACAATTTCTTCATTAATTTTTTCATCATCAATAAAAATATCTGTATCGTAAATTCTTTCTATAGGCGTTATTTTTGTCAAATTACTTGAACCGACAATTGAATACAATCTTCCATTTGTTTGCATAAATGAATAGACTTTACCGTGATATTTTACAGAATCGGCAAGATAAACATTTCCCAAATTTCTTTCCCGTAAAAGCATAGCCAATTCTGAGAGAACCATAAACTGAGGTTTTGTAAAACCTTCAAAATAATGCATGCCAACAAGCAAATCCAATGTAGCGTCAAAACCACTGCGATACAATCCTAGCAATGTAGCTACAGATTCTTCTGAAATATAGCCACTAGCTATTTTTAGTCTCTTCGTATCATTAAGCAAATCCGCAAAAGCCTTTTCAAAAGTCATCCCGCTCTTACCTATTGGCGGATAATCAGAATTTAAAAGTTTTATCATTATCTATTTCCTAATTTGATTCCCTTTGTTTTTCGTCATATACAAGTCTTTCTTTTATTGGAATTCGTTTCAATTCTTCATTTATTGCAAAAATATCCATATGCTCATACTCTCCTGTAAACAATGGCTTCAAAGTTTCCGCCAACAGTTTTACCCCAACAGGAGGAACAGCATTTCCTATTTGCCTTCGAACTTCTGTAATAGAGCCGTCAAAAACAAAATCATCTGGAAACGATTGCAGTCTTGCACGTTCTCTATTTGTCAATGGTCTTGGGTCAGGAAAATGATATCCCCATGTTCCTCCACCTCCTGCGGCGATAATCGTTTTTGCAGGCTCATTTCGATCAATTCGTCTATAGACATGACTTATCATTCCCTTTACATACAGGGGATTGTCAGCAGGCACATCTTGGAAATTTCCGCCTTCGGGTATAAGTTCCAACAAACGGCGCGTCTTATCTGCAATATTGATATGCTCATTGTTGAATTTCACATTTTCTACGTTTTTTAATGCCTCTCCTGCCGTTACATAAGGCAATCTGCCTCGAGGCCCATGCGTCGGCGCAGGATGTATGAAATTGAATTCTTGATCCAATCTTATTCCAACAATCAAAACCCTTTCCCTAAATTGCGGAACTCCATACTCGGCAAAATTATACAATTGGACTTTGACCATATAACCTTGTCCAATGTTACTGAAATCATCGATAATTTGCTTTATGGCTTTTCCATTATTTGCAGTCAACAAACCTTTTACATTTTCTGCCACAAAGGCCTTTGGTTGTCGGGCATTTATAAAACGAAGGTAATTTTTGTAAAGGTTTCCCCTGTTTCCATTAAGTCCCGGCTGTTTCCAAATGATTGAAAAATCCTGACAAGGAAAGCCCCCTAAAATCATATCACAAGTTGGCACTGTCAAATCATTTAATGGATCTATATCTTCAATATTTTTTTGCGTGATGACATTTCCGAAATTTCTTTTGAATGTCGAGACCGCCCATTCATTCACATCATTTGCCCATACCGTTTCATAACCTGCCATATGGAATCCTAAGTCAAGACCACCACACCCGGAAAAAAGAGATAATACTTTCGGATGTGTTTTTTGTTTAGACATAACAACCTCGACTTTGTTTGAATTCTCATTCTTGGACGAAATATTCTTTGTAAATTATGAGTATAATATACTTTATTAAAAAATACAAGAGGAAAAAAGGAACTTTATTGTCATTAAGCAAAAAAAAACATAGTAAAGAATAGACTATGAATTCTTGTGGTGTTAATTGTTCACATGTTATAAGTGTAGTATCTACATAACAGTTCATAAATAAAGCCACTTCAAATGATGCACCAATTTGGAGTGGCATCTTTTTTGGAAGGGAAAAGTAAAAATTGTTTATTAAGAACCATCTAGCCGAAATTATCTACACAAATCGCATAAATCCTTATATGGTATTTTTACTTTATTTCTTCAACTATTCCATCCTTGCTCCCCACAGTAAAACTGGCTCATTGCAAAACATCTCTACTTACGGTCGGCAATCTTGTCAATAGCAAGTAGGCAACTTTACCAATAGTAAATAGACAAGTTTGTCAATAGCAAGCAAGAGAGTTTGCCAATAGCCTATTGGCAAGTTTTAAGCCGGTACGGTTTCGTTTTCCTTTATTTTTACCTTTAATGTAAAAAACAAAGATAAATTTTTAAATAATCACTTGACACATTGGTTAATTAATGATAATATTTAACCATAAAGAATGGGGGCGCGGAATGAACGAAAACTTCAGGAACAGGGTGGAAGAACTCATAAGGTCGCGAGGAATGACTCACAGGGAATTCGCCTCAAGGCTCGGCGTGAGCGAAGTGACCGTGAGCCGTTGGCTCAGCGGGGAACGAAGCCCTTCAAGGGATAACCTTGAAAACATCGCGAAAGTGCTTGACGTTCCGCTTTCCTACTTCTTCATAGACAGCGGCCAAGTCTTCGGAAACGAGGAAGAAAGGAAGGAAGAGAAAAAAAGCGGTCCGGGCGCGGGACTGGTGATTACGTTCAGCCTGATTTTAGGACTGGTGATTGCGGCGGTGGCGGCGGGCATCCTTTCCAAAGACCAAAAGGATGAAATCATCGACGCGTTGAAAAAGGGAGACGATGAGAAATAAAAAGCGGGGATTCTCGCAAGGAGGGCGAATGAAATGGACATAAGAAAAGGTCTTTGAGTTGACTGCAATCAACGCAAAGACCTGCAAAGCAACATTGCGGAAAACCACAAATGTATACGCACTTATATCATAAAGGTTTTCCGCAATTTTTGCAAGCGTTTTTTTTGGAGCGGAAGAAAGTCGGCGTTGCCAATGACATTCCGCACGAAAGAACTTGCGACAAAAAAATTGAAAAGCCGGCGCAAGAGCACGACGCTCCCAAACCGGCAAGGAGGCTTTTATGCAAAATGCTGAAGGAAAACGAGAAACAAATTTCGCGGTGACATTGACTCCTTGCTCTTTCAAGGAAAACACCTACATCGCGCGCGTGCCACGAAAGACAATTTCCACGGACAAGATTCTTGACCTCGTGGAATCGCACAACAAGGGCATCGACAGGTTTCAGGTGAGCCACGCGATGAAATTGCTCAAAAAGGAAATCCTCGAGCAGGCGTCTCTTGGTTTCGCGGTGGACATCATGGAAATCTGCAAGCTCTACATAGCTCCCATTTCCTCGGTGTGCTCGCTCACTCCCGAGGCGGAGACGGTGACGGGATTCGAGGCGCGGTTCGACGTGAACGAGACCCTCAAGGACAACCTCAAAGGAATGTCGGCGGCGGTGACCACCGTAGTGAACACTCGCCCGCAGATTTCGCAAATCGAAGACCCTTCGCAAAATGCCACGGACGGAGTGCTCAAGGCCACGTTCAGCGCACGGCTCAAAGGCAAGAAATTGCAAGTGGGAGGAAAGGACAGCGGCATCTTCTTCATGCCCATGAACGAGAAAGGAAATGCTGTTTCCGACGAGGAGCAATGGACGAAAGTGCCGGACAATTTCATCACGAGGAACACCGACAGGACGCTTGAGTTCCACATTCCGAGGACGCTCAAAACCGGGGAGAGTTATTTCATTGCGGTGCGGACACAGACGAGGGGCGGCACGGATCTCAAGACCGCCGTCACCGGTTACAGCAAGATTGCGATAAAATTGGAGGAGTGATAGGCAAAGAAAAAAAATTGCCCCGCAGGGATTTCCCCGCGGGGTTCTTTGTCGTCACATGGCCTTAAAAGCAAGCGCAAATCCCGCGTCGCTTTCACTGCGCCTTCACTTCGTTTTTCAGTTCCGCGCCGCTTTCGAAAGCCTTGGCATTTTCGAGCGAAACTTCCGCGATGTTCGCGAGCGCGTTCGTCGTCAAGAACGCCTGATGGCTCGTAATCAAAACATTCGGGAAAGTCAAAAGCCTAGCCAAAGTGTCGTCCGTGATTACGGCCGCCGACCAGTCGCTGAAAAAATATTTGCTTTCCTCCTCGTAGACATCGAGCGCAGCCCCTCCGATTTCCTTGTGCTTCAAAGCGTGCACAAGCGCCTTGGAATCGATGAGCGCGCCGCGTCCCGTATTTATCAAAACCGCGTCCTTTTTCATCCGCTTCATATTTTCGTGATTCGCGATGTGGAACGTCTCGTCGTTGAGCGGACAATGGAAAGAAAGCACGTCGCTGCGTGAAAAAATCGTCGGAACGTCAACGTACTCAAATCCGTTTTGCTCCGCCCATTCGCGGTTCGGGAATTTGTCGTACAAAATCACTTTCATTCCGAAGCCCGACAAAAGTCCCGCCATGATTTGCCCGATTTTTCCAGTGCCGAAAATTCCGGCGGTGAGTCCGTGCAAGTCGCGCCCCGTCAAACCTTCCAAAGTGAAGTTGCCGGTTTTCGTGCGAAGATAACTTTGCGGAATGTGCCTTGTGAGCGCGAGCAGCATTGCCACGGCATGCTCGGCGACGGCATAAGGCGAATACGCCGGAACACGAACGATTTTTATTCCGGCCTCGGCAGCCGCATCAAGATCCACATTGTTGAATCCGGCGCAGCGAAGCACGATGAGGCGAACGCCGTTTTCCTTCAAAATCGAAATCACGTTTTTGTTCGCGACATCGTTCACGAAAATGCAAACCGCGTCGAAACCTTTTGCAGCCGCCGCAGTTTTTTCATTCAGCTTGAAATCAAAGAAATCAATTTCGAATCCGAAATTTTCATTGACTTCCAAAAAACTTTCCTTGTCATAAGAATGCGTGTCATAAAAAGCGATTTTCATTTTTTTCTCCCATAAAAAGTCAAGAAGAATGTTTCAACTTTCTTCTTGACTTTTTATGACGCTTCGCAATGAAATGAGAAGCGTCTTTTGATATGCAAGTTTCCAACGGAAACTTGACTTGATAAAAGTGCCGCGCCATTTTTGCGGCACTTTTATCATATCTCCCATCAAAAATCTAGCGCGATTTTCATTTAAAAATATAATAACGGTTTTTGAAAAAATCAAGAAAAAACAAAAAGGAAAAATCGCGACAATTTTAATTTCGAGTAAAGCGGAATGAGTTTCCGCCAAAATCACAAGTCGATTTTTACTTTGGAATATTTTTGCAAAAGCCGCTCGACATCGTTCGCCAAAAATATCCTTGCAAAAAGTTCGGACGCTTTTTCAAAAACCAAATTCATCGCAATCGACTCATCGCCCGTAAAATCGCTCAAAACGTAATCGGCGATGTCGCGGCCGGCGGGCTTTGTGATGCCGAATCGAAGCCGCCAAAAGTCCGCCGTTCCGAGCGCGGCTTTCGTCGAGCGAAGCCCGTTGTGGCCCGCCAGCCCGCCCGACCATTTCAGGCTGAAAGTTCCGAGCGGCAATTCCAATTCATCGTGCAAGACCAGAATTTCCTGCGGCTGTATTTTGAAAAACGAGGCAAGCGCGCCAATCGACTCGCCAGACAGATTCATAAAAGTAAGCGGCTTTAAAAAATAAATTTTCTCGGGCGGATTTTTCGGCAAAACCAATTCGCCTTGAGAATTCAAGATTGTCGGAAAATTGTCCTTCGCGATTTCCGCAAAATCGGGAAAATCCACGACGGCGTATTCGCCTTTGAATTTTTGCTGCCAATTCAATTGATTGTAAAAAGGCAGACTCCGCGCGAATTGCCAAGCCGCGTTGTGCCGAGTTCTTTCATATTGTGCGCCGACATTTCCCAAAAAAGTCGCAAGACGAATCATACGAAAATTATAGCGTAAAAAAATAAAAATGTGAAGCCGTCAGATTTTCAACGGCGATGCGAAAAATCACTTTCGCGCTTCGTTGTGAAATTGATTTTCAACATTCAAAACCTTCGAACGATTGAAAAAACTCGCGTTTTTTGTTACTATTAAAATTATGAAGAAATTTTTATTTTCTGCTTTTATCGCAGTCCTCACCTCGAACATATTCGCACAGCAAATTGCGTTTCCATTCAATTCAAGTTGGAGCGAAACGGAAATAGAAAATTTTGAAAACGGAAAAATCGTAATTCGGAACATCAAAAAAAGCAAGAAGATTTCCATACTGCGAGGAACAAACAAACATTCTGACGAGATGCTGGAAAAATTCGAACAGCTCGAACCTTCCTATCTTGCGGAGATTATTTACAAGATGCCCAAGCACGGAAACGAAAGCATCATTGAACAAGCGGTACAAATTTTTTCCGACATAAATCTCTACAAAGAAATAATTTATTCCGATGAAAAAAAAGGCAAGCAGCGACCGCTTTTTCCCAAGGCTGAAATCAAGGAACGAACTGATTCAAACGGCGAAATCAGAATAGCCACGAATTTGCAGATGGACATGCTTTCCAGTTACGATTCCGAACTCGTGATAAAAAACGACGGCGACGGATTTTTTTTCGAACAGCACAATACCGAGCCACTAAAATGGCATTCGTTCACAGCAGTGAAAAGCGAAAAAATGGTCGCGTCAATTTGCTGTTTTGAATATGGCGAAAATTATTATGTTTACGCGCTCGGCGGAATAAAAGCGCCTCGCATTCCGCTTGTCATCCACGAAATCGACAGGCAGTTTATTGGGCGTATAGAAGATTTCACTGTTTTTTACATCGAACGATTCAAAATAAACCGCTGAAAATTCGCGCGGCATCTTATGCTGATTTTCAACATTAAATTATTGCGTATCAATTCGATATACTGTGAGCAACGATTCGATATACTGTGAGTACCAATCCGATATACTGTGAGTATCAAGTCGATATCCACTGAGTATCAAGCCAATATTCAGTGAATGCCAAGCCCTTTCCATAAGAAAATGATTTTGTTTTTGGCATAATTTTACTTTCCATGCAGGTTGCGCAAATCAATATTCCCTCGACGCAGAGCATTGAGAACATGAACCACTCCGCACGAATTATGCCTCGGTGGGCGCTTCGTTTTCAATGTAATACACGAGCGCATCGAAAATTTCTTGTGTAAAGTTTTTGTCGATGTCAGTGGAAAGAATTTGGAACGCCTGTTGCCGGCTCAAAGCCTTACGATATGGACGATCAGTGGTGAGCGCGTCGTAGATGTCGGCGCACGAAATTATCATCGCCTCTTCCGGATATTCGCCCCGCGTTTTCTTGTTGTAGCCGCTTCCGTCCAAGGCCTCGTGGTGGTAACGCACAAAATCTTTAACGTCTTTAAAATACGGATTTGCGGAAAGAATCTTATATCCAATTTCCGTATGGCTTTCGATGGCTTTGCGCTCATCCGCGTTCAACCCAGAAGGTTTGTTCAAAACATCATCGGCAATTCCGATTTTTCCGATGTCGTGGAGTTGTGCGCCATAGCGCAACATGTGAACACGCTCCTCGTCGTAGCCGAGCCTGCGCGCTATTCCCACGGAATACAAAGCCACGCGGTCGGAATGACCTTCCGTATACAAGTCCTTCGCCTCAAGCGCACTCGAAAGCGACTTCACCATGCTCATATTGTTCTCTTCGATTTTGTTTCGCAAATTCCGGTTTATAAGTTCAGTCGCCAAAAACGCCGCCGCAATCTCCAAAAGATATTGGTGCTCCAAGCTGAAAGACTCTTTTCCCTTACTTCCGTGCGAAATCGTAATCACGCCAATTTTATTTTGTTCGTTGCCAAGCGGCACGCTGATTACCGAGCCTTTGAAAAATGACTCGTTTTCCATAACAGAATACGTCGGGTGCGATTCGCGGTCGGGAATGAAAACGGCTTTCCAACTTTTGAAGGCCTGTCCTGAAATGCCCTCGCCGTTCCGCAACATCGGAACTTTCGCCCTGTCAACTTTGTAAAATGAAAATGGATAAAGCGTCTTGGAAAGTTCGTCATAGCGATAGGCGATGCCGTGCTCGAACGGAATCTGCCCTTTCATATCTTCGAACACATTCGCATTCACATCCATTATGCTTTCATGCCGCTGAAGAATGAACGGATATTTCGCCATCGTCAAAAGATTTCGCTGTCCACGCGCCGCAATAGAAACGGCATACAAATTCACTTGCAAGCGAGTGTTCAACCGCGTCAAAAGCTGAATGTTTTCCGGCGTGAGGATTTCGCCTTCCTGTTCAAAGCTCGTGGCGCAAATCAAAAGATAGGCAATCATTTCAAATCCGTGGACAACCGGCATCAAATAGCGTCCCTGATAAAGTCCTTTTATCACTTCGCTTACCATCGGATCGTCGATTTGATAGCTCGAAAACATTTTGTCCAAAGGAATCACGCCATTTTCCATTGAAAGGCAGCCGATAAAAACCGAGTCATCGGAAAAACTTGTGATTCCCTCGCGGTCAATTTCGCGGTACTCATGATATTCAGGCGAATGCATGAAAATATGCGCCCTGCAAGTGGGAATCTTTCTTTCTATAAATTCAATTACGGATTTCACAAGACCGATGGCGGTGGTCCAATTGTTGATTGAGTCCATTTCGAATTCGTCATTCATCGCGGACACATTGAACGAATCTTCAGAAAGGAAATCTTCCTGCACCACATTTTCTATTTCAACTTCAACTTTTTTATTTGACATTTTAAATTCCTTATGCTTTATAATTATACAACATAATTCAAAAAACGCAAGTTTTTTTTCAAAAAGCAAAGAAAAAAGTCGTTTCTCAATGAAAATGGCAGACGACATTGCAATGAAAAAAGTCGACGAAAAAATTCTCGGCAATACTTTTATGCCAACTTTTAGCATTACATAATTCCACTTTCGCTCAAATTTTTGACGCTTCTTGCCGATAATGAAATTTGAAAGACTGTTGACGAACAAAACTTTTGAAAACTTCAG
>CAZZFL010000006.1:0-48073 GCA_964653395.1 uncultured Treponema sp.
GAAAATATGAGCCTTTAGATGCGCACGGAAATGTCAAAAAGTCTTCTTAGGCGGGAAAAATTGCCCGTCGTTTTTGTTTTTTTTATGGCAACTTTCTCCATTGCGAATTTGCATTCTCAGCAAAATTCGGCATCGGGCGAAACGCACATGGAAGTTTCGGAAAACGGCATAATCGAAAGTCGCATGGAAAGAGTTTCGGAAGAAGACGTGCTGCGAATTCAAAGTTTGAACGAAGAATCTTTGGCAGAATATGGCGACCTTTCCGTTCCCGACAGCGATGAAGATTTCGATTCGCTTTTTGAAGGCGACGGCGACTTGGAAGACGGTGTGCTCACAGCCACTACCGAAACCGTCAAGATTGACGAAAAGGACAAGGCGGTGAGTTTTAGTGGCGAACTCAAGGCGGAATTGGGCGGATATGTTTGGCTCAAGCCGTGGGAAAAAACGCGTCCTTTGGCTACGTTCCGCAATGTGCTGAAATTTACGGGGCGGCCTTTCACGGATTTTTTCGTAACTGGCTCGTTGCTTACGGATTTTCCCGCTATGGATATCGGCATTTACGAACTTTATTTTGGCTATACGATTTTTGGTTTGATCGATGTTTCCGCCGGAAAGCGAGATATTTCATGGAGCCTTTCCCGAATGCTTGACACGGACATTTTGGATGACAGAAAAGAAAAAGATGAATCTATCATTTATGATCAAGATCAAGTTATCGAAGAAATCTTCAATGTAAAGAACCGTTCCACTGACGATGGGTGTTTTACGGTTTCTGCAAACGTTCCAATTTTTTCCTACGCATCAATTCAGGGCGTGGCGCAATATGATAACAAAGATTTTAAGAATGACATTGACGGCAAAAATGTTTCTTTGGGCAATATCTCAGTCGCTGGAAAAATTGAAGGCTCGATAGGAAAATTTTCGCTTGCCTTTTTTGCCAAGCGTTGGGCGAATGACGCGAATCTTGATCCTGCGCTGGGATTGGAATTCGTGAGCACCGCGCTCGGAAAAAATTCAAACTTCTTCATTCAAGGGCTTGCTCATATTACGCCTTCAAATTATGTTAATCGCGGCAAAATTTCCGCCGGCGTTTACAAATATTGGGAAAATCCCGTGATGCTTGGTTTGGCGTTCGAATATCAGACAATTTGGGATGAAGATTATGGCTCGATTGAAAAATGGCAGCAATGGCAGCATTTTTTTGCGGCGCAAGTGGCGTGGTCGCATTTCATCTTAAATAAAAAATGGACTTTTGGAGTGGAATGGTTTCACGACTGCCGCGAAAATTACGGAACGATTTTTCCTGTGATGAGAATTGAGAACATCATCCGATACACGGATTTTCGAATGGCCGCGCCGATTTATTATGGCACGACAAAAAAGTACGGACTGATTTTCGAATTGATATTGAACTTAAAATATTGAGTTTGAAAAACTATGCCTTAAATTGGCGGCGCAAAATGTATTTAAAATCGGCGTGGATTATCGCCGCTCTTCGTCGACAATGCTTCCGTCCTTTATCCGGATCACGTGATCGCACATTTCGACGATTTTCGCGTCGTGCGTGGAAAAGACGAACGTGGTTTTCAGTTCGCGGTTTAGCCTTTTCATCAATTGCAGGATTTGGTCGCCGTTCTTGGAATCAAGGTTAGCGGTCGGCTCGTCGGCGAGAATTATCGGCGCTTTTGTGGAAAGCGCGCGCGCGATGGCGACGCGCTGCCTTTGTCCGCCCGAAAGTTCCGAAGGCTTGTGGCCTTTCCAATTCGTGAGTCCGACGGTTTCGATGAGAAAGTCCACCCATTCCGCTTGCTGAGCCGCGTTCATCGCGCGGCTTTGTGGAAGGTGTCCCAATTTCAGCGGCAGCTCCACGTTTTCGCGCACGTTCAGGACTTGAATCAAATTGAAATTCTGAAAAATGAATCCGAGGTTCAGCCGGCGCAATTCCGTCATCCGCTTGTCCAGTTTCGGCGGAATGCTTTTCAAGGCAGAAAGTTCTTTTTCGCCGTAAACGTCGGTTTCGTTGACGATGATTTTTCCTGAAGTCGGCAAGTCGATTAGCCCGATCAAATTGAGCATGGTGGATTTGCCCGAACCCGAAGGCCCGGAAAGCGCCGCGAATTCGCCCTGCTCGATAGAAAACGACGCTTCGCTCACGGCGTTGACAGAGATTTTTCCCATTTGATAAATTTTGCTCACGCGTTGTAATTCCAAAGTCGCCATTGAATTTACTTTATCAAAAAATATAAAAAATGTCTACACCTCTTTACAAAAAACGAAAATGGGTTATAATAAAAGTTACCGATTTTTCGGTAAAAATTTTTGGGAGATGTGAAAATGAAAAAAGAGAAAAATGCTGGATTGATAACTTTTGCTTTGAGTTGGGTTGGAAGGAAAAATAAAAAATTTCTTACGAAAGCGTCCAAAGATTGCGCGCGCGCGGAAGAAAACACTTTGCGCGGAATTTTGGAATATGCCAAAGATTCCGAATGGGGAAAGACGCACAATTTTTCGAAAATTCTTTCAGCGCGGACAAGTGACGAATTTTACGCGCTTTGGCAGAAAAATGTTCCCGTGCAGGATTACGAGGATTTGCGCCCGTTCATCGAGCGGCATAAGAACGGCGAGGAAAACATTTTGTTCCCCGGAAAGCCTATGATGTACGCCACTACGAGCGGCACGACAAAAGAGCCGAAATGGATTCCGATTACGTCTATGTATTACGACAACATTTTCAGCAAGATGAGCAAAGTTTGGCTCTACAATTTCATCGAACATCGTCCGAAAGTTTTTCATGGAAAAATTGTTTCGATTGTAGGAAAAGCCGTGGAAGGCTATGCTCCCGATGGAACTCCTTGCGGCTCGGTTTCTGGACGCACTTGGGTGGATTGCCCGGACTTCATCAAAGGCGGCTATTCCGCGCCTGCCGAAGTTTTTGCCATACAAGATTACACCGCGCGATATTACACTTTGATGCGTACTGGAATTGAACAGAATGTCACGCTTTTGATTGCCGCGAATCCTTCCACGATAATTGAATTGCAAAAAAATGTGGATGAATTTTATGACGACTATGTTACGGACATCGAAAACGGAACGCTCAACTCCAAGATGAATATCGAGCCTGAATTGCGCGAAGTTTTGGAAAAATTGTACAAGCCGAATCCAAAGCGTGCCGACGAATTGCGTCGTCTCAAGGCGAAATACGGTCGCGTTCTGCCAAAGCATTATTGGCCGGATTTGCAGGTGCTCACGACATGGAAATGCGGAAACACGCGTGTCTATATGGAACGTTTCAACTATTTTTTCCCCGAAGGAATGCTTTATCAGGAATTCTCGTACTTTTCTTCGGAATGTCGCGCGGGTCTTGTAATGAACGGCGACGACGACAATACTGTATTGTTCGCGCACATGCATTTCTTCGAGTTCACCGACGCGGACGACGTGGAAAATCCGAATCCACATTTTTACAGGCTTCATGAACTCAAAAAAGGAAAACGCTATCTCGTCTATGTTACGACATACGCGGGATTGTACCGCTACAATATGAATGACATGGTGGAATGCACTGGCTATTATGGCACGATTCCGATGATTCAGTTTATCCAAAAGGTGAACGGAATCGTTTCCATGACCGGCGAAAAACTCCATGAAAAGCAGTTTATCGACGCGGTTCAAGAAGCTTCAAGGCAGACTTCGACTGCCGTGCAATTTTTCGTCGGATTCGCCGACATTCAGAATTCGGTTTATCATATGTATTTCGAATTCGAAAAGCGCGACATCACGCAGGCTCAATGCAATGACTTCACCGCGAAAGTGGACGAATATCTCAAAAAGGAAAATATGGAATACGCCGCCAAGCGCGATTCGTTCCGCGTAAAGGCTCCTGTTGGGCATATTCTTGTTCAAAACGCGTTTGAAAAATACAAAGAAGAAAAACTCAAGGACGGCGGACGCGATGGCGCGCAGTTCAAGATGCTTCTTTTGATGCAGGATGATGCCAAGCACGAAATTTTCAAAAATCTCACTGAATAGAATTTTCGGAATGAAATTTTTGGATGAAAGCGGGCGAAAATGAACGTGAAAAAATTCAAGGCTGTCATATTCGATTTTGACGGCACATTATACGACAATTCAGGAATTGGCAAAGCCTTGGTTTTTTCCGCGCCGTTTGATATGTTCAAAATTCGAGCCGAGCGCATTGCGCGAAAACGACTTTGGGGCTGCGACGAAAATTCTCAAGAAAAATTCGACGAGATTTTTTTTGAGCGTGCCTCAAAGTTTGCGCGTGTTTCGAGCCAAAAATACAAAAAATGGTACGAAGAACGATACCAAAAAATTTTTTTGGACGTGCTCAAAAAGAAGCGTTTCCACGCGCGTCAAAATGTCGAAAAAGTTTTTGCCGCCCTTTTTGAAAACGGCGCAAAAATCGCGATTTTTTCCGATTACAAAAATGTTCGCGAACGAATGCTCGCAATTGGAATTTCTGAAAAATCCATGGAACTTTGTGCGGGATTTTTTTCCGCGCCGGAATTTGGTTGTCTCAAGCCTTCGCCGCGCGGATTTTTGCAAGTGGCGGCGAATTTGGGCGTGGCGCCCAAACAATGCCTTGTGGTCGGCGACCGCGCCGACACGGACGGGCAGGGCGCGCTTCACGCAGGAATGAGTTTTGTTCAAATCAAGCCGCACGAAAATTCCGAGAAAGAAAGCGATGTGAAACTTTTCGGAAATGATCAGACGCAAATCTTGAGAAAAAGCCTAAAACTGAATGCGCGGGAATTTTCGGCTTTTGCGAATTCTGCGGCGAATGAAATTTTGGATTGGAACGAATTCGCAAGTCTTTGCTTTTAATGTGCAAAGCGGGGGTACGGGGTGCGCCCCGTAGAAAGGGTAGACCGCAACGAAGTGCGGGCGTAGGGGAAGACTTTCCCCTCCCATCATAAAAAATCCCGACTTGTTTTTTGGCGCGATTTGAGTTTTTCCGCTATTGCAAATCCTTTTGAAACTTGGTAGAATAATTTAAACTGATCAAAGGTTGAGGTTTTTATGATTACTTTGAAATTCGGCGGAACTTCGATGGGGAACGCTAGGCGGATTTTGGATTCCACCGACATTATGATCGAGCAGCAAAAAAAGGATCGCGTGAGCGTCGTCGTTTCGGCTGTGGCGGGCGTGTCCAACAAACTTCAGGAAAGCATAGATTGTTGCGAGCGCGGCGAAAATCCCGAAAAATTCGCGCAGGAATTGCGTTCGATTCATTTGGAAATTTGTCGCGAATTGCAGTCGAAGCTTCCCGCGTTTCAAAGCGATTCCGTGATGGCGAGCCTTGAAAATTATTTCGTTGAAATTCAGACGCTTTTGACTGCGGTGGTGGCGTTCGGCGAATGCACTGACACGGCGCATTGCCGCATTATGGGAATGGGAGAATTGCTCTGCGTTTCAATTGTGGAAGCCGTCTTGCTCGCCAAAAAGCAAAGCGTCATCGTTTTGAATTCGCGAAAATTCATAATGACTTTGGGCAATCAAAAAGAAGGCGATGTCGATTACGCGCGCACCACGGAATTGTTGCGACCTTATGTTGACGGCGAATACAAGTCGCAGACTCGCATCCTTTTGTTTCCGGGATTCATTTGTTCTTGGAGCGCGGTCGCGGGCGGCGAAGTCGTTCCCGGTTTGCTCGGGCGAAACGGCTCGGATTTTTCGGCGGCGATAATCGGCGCGTGCATGGGCGCGAAGCAAGTTCAGTTTTGGACGGACGTTGACGGAATTTTCACTGCCGATCCGCGAATTGTAAAGGACGCGGTTTTGGTGAACGACATGACTTACGAAGAGGCGATGGAACTTGCGTTCTTCGGTTCGAAAGTGCTTCATCCGAAAACTCTCGCGCCTTTGGCGGCGAAAGGAATCGAAGCGTGGAGTTTGAATTCGCACAATCCGAGCGCGCGCGGCACACGAATCGGCAAAGGTCCTTACGAAGGATCTCTCAACAATAAAGGCGAAATGAATTTCGTGCGCGGAATTTCTTGCCTCAAAAAAACTTCGATAATTTCAGTGAGCGGAAGCGGAATGCGCGGACGCACCGGCGTGGCAGGCCGCATTTTTTCGGCGGTTTCTCGCGCGGGAATTTCCGTTTTGCTCATCACGCAATCTTCTTCAGAATACACGATTTCATTTTGCGTGCGCGACGATTCGGCTCTTGAAGCGAAGGAAGCGATTGCGAAAGAATTCGATTTGGAAATTCGAAGCGGCGTGATAAATCCGCTTGAAGTTCATTCGGATTGCGCCGTGATTTCGATTGTCGGCGACGGAATGAAAAAGCAGCTCGGCGTGGCAAGCCGATTTTTCGATTCGTTCGCGAGCGCGGGCGTGAGCATTTTGGCCATCGCGCAAGGTTCGTCCGAACGTTCCATAAGCGCGGTGATTGAAGGCGAAATGGGCGACATGGCCGTCCGAATGGCGCACAACTTTTTCTTTGGCACGGAACAGTCGATTCAAATTTTCGCGTTCGGCGCGGGAAACATCGGCGGCAGACTTCTCGACCAAATTTGCAATCAGCAAGTCGCGCTCAAAAATCAAGGAATCGAAATTCAAGTGATGGCGATTTCCACGATCGAAGGTTTGATTTTGGACGAAAACGGAATCGACCTTTCTTCGTGGCGCGAAAATAAAAATGTCCTTGCCTCGAAAAATGCCGTGGATGAAATTTTGAATTTCGTCCGCGAAAAAAAGCCGCTCAATCCGGTTTTTGTGGATTGCACGGCGAGTTACGATTTGCCGGAAAGATATTTGGACATTTTGGAAGCGGGAATGTCGATTGCCACTCCGAACAAACGCGCCAATTCCATGGGAATGGATTTTTACAAAAATCTCAGGCGAACTGCCAACAAAAAACGCAGGCTTTTTTTGTACGAAACGAATGTCGGCGCGGGACTTCCGATTATCGACACTTTGCAAAATCTTTTCAAAAGCGGCGACAATCTTACCGAGTTCACGGGAATTATGTCCGGCTCGCTTTCGTACATTTTCGGCAGGCTTGACGAAGACGTTCCGTTCAGTCAGGCGGTTTTGGAGGCGAAGGAGCAGCGTTTCACCGAGCCTGATCCGCGCGATGATTTGAACGGAATGGATGTGGCGCGAAAGGCTTTGATTATCGCGCGCGAGGCCGGGTTTGAACTTGAACTTTCCGACGTGAAAATCGCGAAGGTTTTTCCCGACGATTTTGACACGAGCGGTTCGACCGAGGAATTTTTGAAACGGCTTCCGGAAATCGACGAATATTTCAAGCAAAAAATCGCCGCGCTGAAAAAGCAGGGAAAAGTTTTGCGGATGGGCGCGCACATCAAAAATGGCGAATGTTCGGTGGGAATGTTTGAAGTCGATTCTGAAAATCCGCTCTATGCCGTTCGCGGCGGCGAAAACGCGTTTGTGTTTTACACGAGGCGTTACACGCCGATTCCGCTTACAGTTCGCGGATATGGAGCGGGAGCGGGAGTGACGGCGGCCGGAGTTTTCGGCGACATTTTGCGCACCGTGAGTTTCAATCCCGAAAGCAAAAAATAAAATTATAGGTAGAATATGGTTATAGTTTTAAAGCATGACATTTCCTCGACCGAAAAAAAAGCGTTGGCGAATTTTCTTGGCGAACGCAATTTCAAGACGAATGAAATTGCAGGCGAAGAAAAAACGATTGTCGCGGCCGTGGGGCGGCTTAATCTTGATGTTCGTGAAGTGGAAATTTTGCCGGGCGTCGAGCGCGTGATTCCGATTTCAAAGCCGTATAAATTGGCGAGCCGCGAATTCAAGCCGCAAGATACGGTGGTGGAAATTCCGTCGCCGTTCAAGCAAATGATTCGCGTGGGCGGAAAACGCATCATTTCGATTGCCGGACCTTGCGCCGTGGAAAGCCGCGATCAAATGATGGCCATCGCAAAGCGCGTTTCCGAAAGCGGCGCGGTGATGCTTCGCGGCGGCGCGTACAAGCCTCGCACTTCTCCATATTCTTTTCAAGGTTTGGGCGAAGAAGGCTGCAAGATTTTGAAGGAAGCCGGCGACAAATTCGGAATGCCTGTCGTGACGGAAGTCGTCGCGGCGGAATATTTGCCTGCGATGGAAAAAAGCGGCATCGACTGCTATCAAGTGGGCGCGCGCAACATGCAAAATTTCGAGCTTTTGAAACGCCTCGGAAAATTGAGAAAGCCAGTCATTTTAAAACGCGGAATTTCTGCTACAATCGAAGAATGGCTTATGAGCGCGGAATACCTTCTTTCAAGCGGCACGGAACAAGTGATTTTGTGCGAACGCGGAATCCGCACTTACGAACGCGCCACGCGCAACACGCTCGATTTGAGCGCGGTGCCGATTTTGCGCCAGCTCACTCATTTGCCGATAATCGTTGACCCCTCCCACGCGCTTGGAATCCGCGACAAAGTTCTTCCGATGGCGTTCGCAGCGATTGCCGCTGGCGCGGACGGAATCATAGTGGAAGTGCATTGCAATCCTGAAAAGGCTTTGAGTGATGGACCGCAGTCGCTTTATCCCGAACAGTTCGACAATCTCATGCGTGACATTGACGCGCTTTCTCCGATTTTGGGAAGGGAATTGGCGCACTTGCATCCGAACTTGAAGCCCGTGAAAATTTCAGGCGAAAAAAAATCCGCGGAAAAGCAAAAGCAGAAAATCGTGTGCGCGTTCTGCGGAAAGCGTGGCGCTTACGCCGAGCAAGCCATCACGCGACATTTTGAAAACGAGGCGACCGCGCTCGCGGTGGATTCGTTCCGGGAAATTTTCCAAAACGTTTTGGACGGACGCGCGGATTACGGAATGGTTCCGATTGAAAATTCGCTCGCAGGTTCGGTCTACGAAAATTACGACAATCTCGCAAATTTCCATGACATCAGCATTGTGGCGAGCGTCACGCTTCGAATCAGGCACGCGCTTTTGGGCGCAAAGGGCGCGCGTCTCGAAGACATCAAGTCGGTTTATTCGCATCCGCAAGGATTCGCGCAGTGTTCGAAATTTTTGGGCGAGCATCCGAATTGGAGCAAAATCGATTCTGTTTCCACGGCTACGGCGGCGCTTCTTGCTTCGAAAAATCCGAACAAAGACAGCGCGGCCATCGCCAGCGCAGTCAATGCGAAATATTACAAACTTGACATTTTGCGCGAATCAATTGAAGACGATCCGAAAAATTACACGCGATTTTTCGTCATCGCCGCGAATCATTTCATCGCGAAAAAAAAGGACGACAAATCCGCTTCGCTCGCGTTCCGTGCGCAAAAAGTCGCTGGCATAAAGCCGAACGCAGTTTCGTTTGTGTTTTCCACGAAAAATGAGCCAGGCTCGCTTTGCAAATGTCTAGGCGTTTTCGATAAATTCAAGTTGAACTTGTCGCGCTTGGAATCGCGTCCGATTCACGGCGAGACTTGGAAATATCGTTTTTATGCCGACGCTGAACTTTCGCAAGACGAACGCACCGTGGATTATGTGAGCCAAGTTTTGGATTCGCTGATGCAAGTGGCGCAGGACGTTCGCTTGCTTGGAGTGTACGCGGCGGAGACAAGATAAAATTTTTGCAAGAAAATTTTGGAAAATGCGCCACGCGAATGGCGGCATTTTTTGAAAAGCTTCGCTTTCGGGCGAATTTGCATTTTTAATTTGCGGAAAAATAAGAAAGAAATGTCGCATAAATTTTGCGCCATTTTTTCTTGACAAGTTTCCTGTGGAAACTTGCATATTATTTAGGAGAAGATATGAACAAGTTTGTGCTTTCAGTTTTGGTGGAAAATCATGCCGGCGTTTTGAGCCGCGTTTCGGGGCTTTTTAGCCGTCGCGGTTACAACATAGACAGCCTCACCGTCTGCGAAACCAGCAACAAAGGCATTTCGCGAATGACAATTGTTGTGCGCGGCGATGAGCACATTTTGGAACAAATTCAAAAGCAGCTTTCCAAATTGATTGAAGTGATTTCAATCGAAAGTTGCGACCCGAAAAATACTTGCCAGCGCGAAACCGCTTTGATAAAAGTCAAAGCCTCAGGCGAAAAACGCGCCATCATTATCGAGACATGCGACATTTACCGCGCCCACATTGTGGATGTTGGGCTGGAATCCGTCATCGTGGAAGCCACGGGCAGCGAAGAAAAAATCGACAGCCTCATCCGCCTGCTCGAGCCATACGGAATTCTCGAATACGCCAAGACGGGCCTTACTGCGATGGGACGCGGCGAAAGCGTGATGAAATAAAATTTTTTCGGGGAGGGGAAAGCCTTCCGTCGCAGGGCTTTCCCCTGCTAGCGAGTTTTTTGCTTGCAGCAAAAAACTCGCGAAATCAATCACTTTTAAATAACTACGGAAAAATTTGTTTCTTGTGAATTTTATTTGAATGCCTTGACATAAAATATCTGAATAAGTATAATCGATATAAATCAATCTTGGGTTTTATCCAAAAAAAGGAGTGTTTATGAAAGACACAAAATTTATTTATGGGGGGGGGTATTAGCATTACTTCTTCTTTTATTCAGTTCTTTTAACTTGAATGCTCAGTCTGATGCAGACAAAAAAGAACGCAAGGGAGCAAAGTTGCTCAACATTCTAAAAGGTCCAGCAATTACCGGTTACAAAGGTAAAAGGGCTATTGGAACACTTCCAAGAAATACCGATTTTTATGTTGGCATTATTGCGTTGACTCAAGACAGCAGTGTGCCTCTTGAGAGAACTGCAAGCCGAAATGAGCGAGGGACTGTGACTTGCCGATTGAATCGTTTCGACGGTGTGTCGGATGCTTACATTGAATACAAGCTTGTGCCTCCTTGTGAGGGTGCGATGATTGCTACGGAACTGCGAGTTACTTGTGACGGTAGCACGATTTATGTTGAAGCACTTGATACGGATTGGATTTACAGTAATAACTCTTGGGAAAAAGTTAATGGAAAGGTAACTGTCCGTATGTCATGGGATGGGAAATCATTAACGGAACTTCGGGCATATGCGCAAGATGATTTGGAAAAACGACTGATGGCTTTTTTTGAGACGGAAAACTACCCCAAAATAAAGGCGGAAGTTGCAAAAAATCCCCGCACTTGGAAATGGTTAAAACAAACTTGCAAAAACGAGCTTCAGGTTGAACGCCTTCTTCAAGATTTTGGAGTTTTGAATACTGAAATTACTATTCCATGTATTTTTAATAGCGTTGACAGAAACATAGACAATAGTTACAGATATAGGGCTCTGCTTACCGTTGTTTCGGGATATGATGTGGTTGGACCAATCACAGTTTATACGAATAGTCCCTCGCCATATATCGATTACACCAAAGATGAATCTGTCGATATCGTCGCAACCATAACAAATTTTAATGTAAACAACGGTTCTTTTAGATTCACAGCTAAAGGAAGATAGTTTTCGTTTGTTAGTATTGATTGTGTTTTAGAATGGCTTTCAAAAAAGTGCCAGTTTTTATTTTGTCAAATGCGGTGAAATTTTCACCGCATTTCTGATTTTTTTATCCCAAAATTTTTCCCAGCGTCTTGTCGCGCTGCCGCCAATTTTTGTCAACTTTTACGCTCAAGTCCAAATCGATTTTGTAGTCGAAAATTTCTTCGAGCTTTTTCAGCGATTCGAGGCGAATGGTTTTTATCATCGCCGCGCCTTTTCCGATGACGATTCCTTTTTGGCTTTCGCGCTCCACGCACAAAAACGCGCGCACCCACAATTTTTTTCCGTCGTTCTTGAATTCCATGTCGGCAATCTCAACGTAAATCGCATGCGGAATTTCTTGCTCGAGACGATTTATCGCTTCGCCGCGAATTATTTCCGAAATCCGAAATCCCACTTCTTGATCGGTGTAAAAATCTTCGGGATAAAGTTTTTCGCCTTCAGGAAGAATTTCAAAAATCGCCGCGAGTGCCGCGTCAAGTCCGCTTGATTTTTTCGCAGAAATTTTTACGATGCGATTTTCGGGAATTTCCGGAAATTCGCTTTTTGCGAAGTCGGCGGCTTTTTGCGAATCCGCATTCGTCAAATCGACTTTGTTTATGGCGACGACAATTTTTTGAGAAAATTTTTTCAGCAAATCGGAAGTCAATTTTTCTTCTTCGCCCGGAGCGCGACTCGCGTCAATCAAATACAAAACCGCGTCGCATCCGTCAAGCGCGGATTTCGCGTTTTCCTGCAATTTCAAATTCAATTTTTTTTCGCTCTGATGATAGCCGGGCGTGTCGATGAAAACGATTTGGCCTTGCGCCTCGTTCACGATTCCGCGAATTGAATTTCGCGTGGTCTGCGGCATCGGCGAAACAATCGAAACATTTTGTTTGCAAACCGAATTCAAAAAAGTGGATTTTCCCGCGCTCGGCCGTCCGATGATTGCGACGACTCCGCTTTTTGCGCGCGCGTCGTTTTCGTTTTTTTCGTCTGAAGAATTCATAATTTATCATAACAAATCCCATTGAAAAAATCTAGCGAAAATGCTAAAATATTTTTCTATGGATTTGTTGAAAAAACTTGAAAGTTGCGCCGCTCGATATGAAATCGTAAAAGAACAAATTATGGACGCGAATTTGGTGAAGGACCAAAAATTGTACAAAGAAGTCATGCGCGAAAATAATTATTTGGGCGAAGTTTGCGCGCTTTATGACGAATACAAAAAATTGCTTTCGGGAATCAGCGAAGCGAAAATTTTGATCACCGAAGAAGACGATTTTGAAATGAAGGAAATGGCTCGCGAAGAATTGCGCACGCTGGAAGAGCGGCAGCCGCAATTGGAAGAGCAGATAAAAATGAAACTCATTCCGCCTGATCCGCTCGACGAAAAAAATATCATTTTGGAAATTCGCTCGGCGGCGGGCGGCGACGAAGCCACGCTTTTTGTGCGCGACCTTTGGGAAATGTATGTTCATCTTGCCGAGCGCAAAGGCTGGAAAACTGAAACGATGGAAGCGCAGGAAACGGAAGTGGGCGGCTTCAATAAAATCGTCACTTCAATCAGCGGAAAATTCGTCTACGGAACTTTGCGTTGGGAAAGCGGCGTGCATCGTGTGCAGCGCGTTCCGCAAACCGAATCTCAAGGCCGCCTTCAGACTTCCACCGCGACCGTGGCCGTTTTGCCGGAAGCCGAGGAAACCGAAATCGACATCAAGCCTGAAGACGTTCGAGTGGACGTGATGCGGGCGGGCGGTCCTGGCGGGCAGTGCGTCAACACGACTGATTCCGCCGTGCGACTCACGCATATTCCTACAGGAATAGTAGTAATTCAGCAGGATGAAAAAAGCCAGATAAAAAACAAGGCGAAAGCATGGCGAGTTTTGCGCGCGCGACTTTTTGATTTGGAAGAAGGCAAGCGGCAGGCCGAACGCGCCGACGCGAGAAAAAGCATGGTCGGCTCGGGCGCACGAAGCGAAAAAATTCGCACGTACAATTTTCCGCAAGATCGCGTCACGGATCATCGCATAAATTTGTCGTTGCACAATTTGCCGGGATTCATGGGCGGCGCGATGGACGAAATGCTTGACGCGCTCAACGTTTACGCGAAAGAAGAGCAGCTCAAAGCCGACGTGAGCGAACTTTAGCGCGCGATTTTTTCTCTTAATTTTCAACAACTCCCGAATCTTCAGATTCGGGAGTTGTTGAAAACGCGATTTCGTAACGAAGTGAGAAATCGTAGTGAATATGCGAGTTTTGAAAAAACTCGTCATTAAAATCAGCAACGCAAGTTTAGTTGCTGATTTTAATTGTCTGAAAAAAATTTTATTGCAAGAATGACGATTTTTGAAGCGAAAAATTTCATTGCGAAAAAAATAGAAAAAATTTCCAAAACGCCTTTTTTGGATGCCGAAATTTTTTTGCAAAATATTTTGGGCAAAGACAAGACTTTTGTTTTGCTGAATAAAAATTTCGTGCTCGATGAATCGCAGGAAAAAAAAATCGCCGAATGGACTCGCGCTCGCGAGCAAGGTTTGGCGGTGGCTTACATTGTCGGAAAAAAAGAATTTTTCGGCTACGATTTTTTTGTCAATCAAAACGTTTTGCTTCCCAAGCCGGACACGGAAATTCTCGTGGCTCGCGCCGTCGAAATTATTTCCGAAAAAATTTCCGCAAATGAAAATTCCATTCTCACGATTTGCGACATGTGCGCGGGAAGCGGCTGCATCGCCTTGAGCGTTTTGCGAACGTTGGCAGACGGCGAGCGCATTCCGTTTGAACGTCTGCCGCAATTTACGTTGGTGGACATAAGCCGAGGCGCGCTGGACGTGGCGAAAAAAAATGCCGAGACGCTTTTGCGCGGCGCGGAAATTTCTCGCGTGAAATTCATTCAAAGCAATTTGTTCGAAGCCGTGCCATTTTCGTTCGACGTGATTTTGGCGAATCCTCCTTACGTTCCGCACGAAGAGGCGCGCGCGCTTTTGGCGGACGGACGCGGCGAGCCGCTTTTGGCTTTGGACGGCGACATTTCTTCGGACGGAAATTTCAGCGGAACAAGCGACGGGCTTGAAGTGGCGCGGCGGCTCGCGCTTGAAGCGAAAAGTCATCTTTCGCCGAACGGAATTTTTTTGATGGAAACTGGCGAATACAATGCGGATGCCGCCGCCGATTTTTTGCGGCTGCAAAATTTTCATAACGTGAAAATCGAATTCGATTTGGAAGGACAAAAACGCGTCGTCATCGCGAGTTTAAAAAACGCGCTGGAATTTTGAAACGAAAAATCTTTAGGCGGTTTGTCCGAGAGCCTCCGCGATTCCAAATGCCCTGTCGCCGATTTTTTCGATTTGCCGAACGAGGTCGATATAAAGCAATTCCGATTTTACGTCCGCGCCTTTTTCCAAACGCTTTCGGGCAATCCTTTTCAAATTTTTCCTGAACAAGTCGATTTGATCTTCCAGCTCTTTCGCCATCTCAAGTTTTTTCGCGTCCAAATGTTTGTTGATGTTGATGTGAATGAATTGCAAAAATTGGCGGACGAGTTCGACATAAGGAATGAGGCGGTCGGTGTCCTCGGCTTCGAATTGCATATTTTTTTCGATGGAACGTTTCAGCAAAAGTCCGATGCTCAAACATTCGTCCGTCATGCTTTCCAATTCGCCGATAATCGAAAGCATAATCGAAAGATTGTTGAGCTGCTTTTCGTTTACGGCGAGATGCTCGATGTGAACTATGTAGCGCGAAAGTTGCTCGTGCATTTGGTCGGCATAATTTTCCGCGCGCTCGATTTGTTCGAGATGCTCGTCGATGAATTTTTGATCGCGCCTTTTCAAGCCGATTTGAATTCTGTCGAACATTTCCGTGGCCAAATCCGTGAGGTTCGCAATTTCCTTTTCCGCGCGAACGATGTACGCGCCGACATTTTCTTTTCCCAGCGCGCTTTCCACATAATCGAGTCTGTAAAAACTGTTTTTGTCCTTCGCGTTTTCCTTGATGAGTTTTTCCGAAATCGTCACGATTTGATTTGTGAAAGGCAGGAACAAAATTGTGGAAATCGTTTTAAATGCCGTGTGCAAAATTGAAATTCGAATTGCGATGTTCGCATTTTTCGGCGTGAGAAAATCCACGAGCGAAAGAAAAGGCTGGAAAAAAATCAGCGCGACGATCGTTCCCACGACATTGAACAAAACGTGAATCAACGCCGCGCGTTTTGCGTTCGTGCTTCCGTTCAAGGCGGCGAGCACCGCGTCCACCGTGGAGCCGATTCCGCTTCCGAGCGTGAGTGCCGCCGAGAATTCCCAATTTATAATTCCGTTGTATGCGAGCGTGATGACGATTGCGCTGAACGCGCTTGAAGAATGCATCATCGCGGTGATGAAAATGCCGATGACGAAAGCGATCAAAACGGAAAGTGCGCCGAAGTCCTGCATTTGCGAAAACCATTTGAATCGCGCCAATTGTTCCGGCTTGAAAGAAAGCGCTTCGCTAAGCATTTCAAGTCCGATGAAAAGCAGCCCGAATCCCATCAAGGCTTCGCCGATATTTTTGTTGAGATTGCGTTTTGTGAGCGTGAGAAAAAATCCAATTCCGAAAATCGGAAATGCGAAACTCGATATTTTGAAATTGAATCCGAAAATCGAAACGATCCACGCAGTAACCGTCGTGCCGATGTTCGCGCCGAAAATCACGCCAACGGATTGCTTGAGCGTCAGAAGCCCGGCGTTCACGAAAGTCACGACCATGACGGTGGTCGCGCCCGACGATTGAATTATCATCGTAATGAACGCGCCGGTGAGCAAGGCTTTGAAGCGGTTGCCCGTCATGGCGGAAAGCGCGCGCTGGAGTTTTTCGCCCGCGCTCTTTTGGACGCCATCGCTCATCAATTTCATTCCATACAAAAGGAACGCGAGGCTTCCCATTAGCTGAAGCAAAACCGCAACACAATGCATGAGTATATTGTAGCAAAGAAGCGATTTTTTTTCAAGGGCGCGCGAAGCAACGCGACTATTTTTTTCAAAAAGGTGTTGACACTTCTTGGCGAAATCGATATATTGTAGTTACCGAATGTTCGGTAATGTTGACGAACATTCGGTAACTTGAAGATTATGTCAAGGCAGACAAACACGAAAGAAAGAATAATTTCCTCCGCGTTTTTGATGTACCGCAAAATGCTTTTCAAGGAAGTTTCTTTGAGCGACATCGCGCGCACTTCCGAAATCACAAAGGCGGCGATTTTCAGGCATTTTAAAAACAAGGCCGAACTTTTTTCCACGATGAACGAACGCTTTTTCGAGGCGTTTGAAATTTTGGCGGAAAAAATCGCGAGCGAAAACGGAAAGCATACTTTTGCCGCCACTTACAGGGCGGTTGATTGTGTTTTTGAATTCGACAGGGAGTATCCCGGCTACATTGACTATTACATTCAGACTTTGCTTTGTGATGAAAAAATGACGGCGAGATTTGCCGAAATCCTCACGCTCAACAAAATTCCATTTTTCAAGGAAAATACTTTTGGCAACAAAAAGAAATGGATATACGAAAGCATTCTGCCTCTTTATATAGAAATTACGATTCTGAATTTTTGGGCGGAAGTTACGCGCGCTTTGGAAAAAAATGAAATTATGGATGGGGGGGGCAAAACAGATTTTCGCACGCAAATCGCCAAGATAATTTTTGAAGGCTTGGGAAAAAAGAAGAATCCGATTTCGCCGGAGCGGCGCAAGGAGTTGGACGCGCTTTGCAAAGTGAAATTCGGAAAGAATGAAAAGTCCGATCGTTTTTTCGACGCGTTTCTCAAGGTGATTCAGAAAAGTTCCGGAATGAATGTTACAGTTGAAAAAATCGCGAATGAACTTGGCGTGGCGAAAAGTTCGATGTATGCTTTTTTTTCCAGCAAAACGGATTATATGAAAAATATGCTGAAACAGGAAATTGAATTTTTCGCCGAAGTCTTGCAGGAAAAATGCGCGTTCGCCGAAAACATTGACGAAGTAATTTATGTTTTGCTTTGCGGAGAAGTGAATTATTTTTCCGAACATCCGCAACTTGTTTCGATGCACGCATTTTTCACTTACCACGATATGGGCACTTATGACGAAGTGATTGACAAGAGCGTTTTTTCATTTCTTTCGGAAGCGCTTCCCGCGGATTTCAGTTTGGGCTTCGGCAATGCAAAGAGCATTTTCATAAAATGGATTTCAGTTTTGGCAATCAGTTTTTTGTTCATGGGAAAGAAGCATGACTTTCCGCCGGAATGGCGCGATTTTTTTGTTTCGGCGGTTTATGAATTTATAGAATGTGGCGCAAAAAGTTGCATAAAATAATATTTTAGGAGGAAAAGGCATGAGGAAAATTTTTATCGCTTCGTTGGCGATGGTCGTGGTTTCGGCATTTGCAGCGAGCGCGCAACAAGACGAGGATGTTGTGACGCTTACCGTTGAACAAGCGGTTGAATACGCAATGCAGAACAGCCGCGATTTGAAAAGCAACGATATTGATTTGGCAATCAAAGAGCGAAGCGCGAAATATTCGTGGAATGTTTTTTTGCCGGATGTTACCGTGAGCGGAACGGCAGCGCGAAGCACGGACATTGATTCGACTTTGAATCAAACTAATATGATGCGAGGTATGGGAAAGTTGCCTCCCATCGAAGCCGAGGAAAAATATCATTGGGCTTTGGTCGGCAACGTCAACGCGCAGCTCAATTTGAGTCTCGCCTACATCTACAGCATCAAGGCGGCAAAGGCTGGCTATGAAGGCGGCAAAATCACTTGGGAGCAAAGCCAAAAGCAGACGATTATGAACATCAAAAAATTGTTCTATGGACTTTTGCTTCAGCAGGAAAGTTTGAACATTCAGCGAATGTCTTTGGAAAACGCGCGTCAACGTGCCAATCAAGCGCAAGTAAATTTCAACAACGGCCGCATTCCGCAATTGCAACTTTTGAACGCGCAGGTGACTTATGAAAATCAGCGTCCTGAAGTGGAAACTGCCGAGCGAAATTTTAATCAGCAGCTCGACACGTTCGCGTTTTTGATTGGAATGCCCGTGGGAACGAAAATAGAATTGAGCGGCTCGATCGAGCCTGCGTATGTGAACGTCACTACGGAAGAACTTTTGGAAAAATATGGCGAAGAAAATTTGAACGTGCGTTCTTTGCAAAACAACATCGACATTTTGAACATGAATCTCAAGGCGTTGAATTTGAGCAGCTTCACGCCCGCGCTAGTTTTGAGTTATGGATGGCAGCCAACCGGCACGTGGTGGAGTGGCGATTTGGATTTTGCCGATCAAGGCTCGCTTTCCATAACGCTCGCGTTCAACATTACGAATATGCTTCCGTGGTCCGCAAATCGTCAAAAGGCGCAGGACTTGAAAGACAATATTTCAAAGCTCAATCTTACAATGGAAACGCTCACGGAAAATCAAAAAGTGCAAGTCCGCAAAGCCGTGGACACTTTGAATCAGGCGCGCGAGCAAATCGACTCGATGGGACGCACCGTGGAATTGGCGCAGCGTTCCTATGATATGTCGGTGAGTTCGTTCAACAACGGTCGAATGGAATTGCTGGATGTGCGCGACGCGCAGACGCAATTGAATCAGGCGATGCTCGGGCAGCTGAACCAAAAGTTCAATTACATTTCCGCGCTGATGGATTTGGAATATGAATTGAACACGGATTTGTCCGAATACAAAGAATAAATTTTTTACATATAGGAGAAAGTTATGAAAATTATGACGAAAAATTTCAAGGCGTTCGCGATTGCTTCGCTCGCCGTTTTTGCGCTTGCGGGCTGTGAAAAAAAGAAAGTTGTCGCCGATGACAAAAACGATGTCGAGGCGCTTTTTGCCGTGAACACTTACAAAACGAAATTCGGCAATTTGGACAACTATTTGGAATTCGGCGGCGACGTGGCTTCGGTCACTTCGGTGGCGGTGCTTCCCGATGCGGCAGGAAAAGTCGCGCGCATCATGGTGAACGTCGGGCAAATGGTCAGCCGCGACCAAACCATCGCTTATGTCGATCCGAGCCTTCCCGGTTTGAATTACAGTTTGAGTCCCGTGCGCGCGCCGATTTCTGGACGAGTCACTTCGTTCGTGCCGACGATTGGAACTCAAGTTTCGCAAGGGAGCGTGATTGCGCAGATTGCGCAGACCGACGATTTGGAAATCAAAGTGAGCATTCCCGAACGATTCATCAGCCGAATAACAATGGGGCAAGAAGCCGTGGTCACGTTCGACGCTTATCCCGGAATTGAATTTGTCGCGAAGGTTTTTGAAGTGAGTCCGGTTTTGGACACGACAAGCCGCACGATGAGCGTAAAGTTGCGCTTGGTCAAAGCCGACGAGCGCGTGAAGGTTGGAATGTATGCGCGCGTTCGCCTTGTCACGGAAAGCATTCGCGACGCGATTGTCGTTCCTTCGAACGCGATCGTAACTCGCAGCGGAAAGCCGTATCTTTTCGTGGTGGAATCAAAAGGCTCGGACAATCACGCGAAAGTTCGCCTTGTTTCTATCGTGCTGGGACTTTCCGTGGACAACAAAACCGAAATCGCGAAAGGAATTTCCGCTGGCGACGAAATCGTAATCAAAGGCCAAAATCTTTTGGACGACGGCGCGAACGTAAATGTAATTTCAGTTACGGAGGATTAGTATGACATTTTCTGAAAAATGCGTGAACAAGCCTGTTACGACTTTGCTGATTTTCATTGTCATAATCGCGCTTGGAATTTTTTGTACGCTCAATCTTCCTGTCGATATGTATCCCGATATGGATTTGCCGTACATGATTGTCTACACGAATTATTCCAACGCCGGTCCTGAAGAAATCGAGCAGAGCGTGACGCGCACATTGGAAAGTTCGCTTTCCGGATTGAGCGGCTTGAAAACATTGCAGTCGCGTTCTTCCACCGGAATCAGCATGGTGATTTTGGAATTCGACTACGGAACGAATCTTGACAATGCCGCAAACGAAATCCGCGACAAAATAGATTTGGTGCGAGGATATTTGCCCGATGACGCGGATTCGCCGATAACGATAAAATTGGATCCTTCGATGATGCCGATTATGGTTTTGTCGATGAAAGGAAATCGAACGCCTGAAGAATTGCGCGACTACGCCGAAGATGTGGTTCAGCCGCGATTGGAACAGCTCGACGGAATCGCATCCGCGAACATCATGGGCGGCCGCGAGGCTTCAATCAATGTTGACATTCCGCGCGACCGTTTGGAAGCCTACGGACTTTCGATAAGCCAAGTGGCGCAGATGATTGGCGCGCAGAACATTCAGTCTTCGGGCGGAACAATCACTTCAGGCGACACGAACTATACGATTAAAACGAGCGGAAAATATCAAAGCGTCGAAGATTTGAAAAACACGGTCATCTCATACAAGGCGAGCACTTACGGACTTTCTGCGGGCGCGGAATTGAAGACGATTTTGCTGCGCGACATTGCCGACGTTTACGAAGGCTACAAGGACGAAGAATCGCTCGCCAGCGTTGACGGAGAATCCTGCGTCGTTCTTACGATTCAAAAACAGAGCGGAAAAAATTCTGTCACTGCGGCGAAAAACGCGCGTCGAGAAATTCCGAAAATTCTCGAAGTGCTTCCTTCCGACATCGACATTCTTGAAATCTACAATACTACCGACATCATCGAACAGACGATCAACGAAGTCGTGAACTCGGTAATTGTGGGCGCGTTGCTCGCCATCGCCGTTTTGTTCATTTTCTTGCGTTCGTTCAAAAGCACGATCATCATCGGACTTTCAATTCCGATTTCCGTAATGGTGACGCTTTTCTTGATGTACTTCAAGGGTCTCACGATAAATATGATTTCCATGGCGGGCTTGCTTTTGGGAATCGGTATGTTGGTTGACAACTCGATCGTAGTTTTGGAAAACATCTACAGTTACCGCCAGCGCGACGCGAAACCGAAAGTGGCGGCCGTTCTTGGTTCGCAGGAAATGGTCACTTCGATCACGGCGAGTACGCTCACTTCGGTTTGTATTTTCTTGCCGATGATTATGTTCCGAAAAAAACTCGGCATTATGGGACAAATGTTCGACAGCCTTGCGTGGACGATTATTTTTTCTTTGATGACTTCGCTCGTCGTCGCCATCGCACTTGTTCCTGTGCTTTGTTCGAGCTACCTCAAAATCGACAAGCTCAACGAAAGTCAGTCCACGGGAATTTCGGGAAGCATAAACCGCGCGTTCAATAAATTTTTCACGAACTTGGACAATGGCTATGCGAAAGGCGTCGCGTTCGTTTTGCATCACAAATGGACATGTCTTTTGACTTTGTTAATTTTGCTCGTACTTTCTGTTTTGTCGATAAAATTGGTCGGCTTCATTTTTATGCCGGAGTCCGCCGCAAACAGTGTTACGATCGAAATGGAATTGCCAAAAGGAACTCCGCTTGAAATCACTGGCGAGACGGCGGCGGAATTGCAGCAAATGGCGATGCGCGATTTGGTTGGCGTGAAATATTCGCTTATCATGGTGGGCGGCGAAGGAATGCAGGCCGCCTCGAACGGCTCGAACAACGCGAGCGTAGTTTTCGCGCTTTACGAAGAAAAAAAGCGCAAGCCGGGCTGGGACAATGAAAAAACCGCCAAGGCGAAATTGCGAAAATATTTCAATATGTTCCCCGGCGCGGATTTGAGTTTCAGTTCGAACAGCAACAGCGCGGGCAACAACGACATCAGCGTTGACATAAAAAGCGACGACTTGAATTTGGTGCGCTCGACTGCGGCGCAAATTGAAAAGCTTCTCAAGGAAAAAGCCACGGACTTCGTTACGGAAGTTTCGAGCGATCAGGAAGACGGACTTCCGCAGGCGGAAATCATCGTGGATCGCGCGCGAATGTACGAACTCGGCTTGAACATTTACAGTGTGGGCGCGGAAATAAATGCTGCCATCAACGGAGTCACCGCCAGCCGCTACACTCGCAACGGCGACGACATCGATGTGGTTGTGCGCCTTGCCGAAAAGGACGCTTCCAAATTGGCGGACCTCGATTCGATTTCCGTCGTCAATTCGCAGGGAATGCGCGTGCCGCTTTCAAGTTTCGCGCACTACGAGCAGACTCTCTCTCCGGTCACGATTTACCGCGAAGATCAAGCGCGCGTAATTCACGTTAAGTCAAAACCTGTCGCAGGTATTTCTTTGGACAAGATTCAGTCCAGTTTGATGAAACTCATCAACGACAACATTCCTGCCGATGAAAACGTGACGATCACGACGAGCGGCGCGTTTGAGGACATGAAGGAAGCTGCTTTGAATTTCGGAATGATAATTCTCATGGCGGCGATTTTGGTATTCGTCGTAATGGCGAGCCAATTCGAATCGCTGATGGATCCGTTCATCGTTTTGATTACGATTCCGCTTTCGTTCATCGGCGTCATGACAATTTACGCGTTAAGCCGAAACCAATTGAGCGTGGTCACGATTATGGGAATGCTCGTTCTCGTCGGAACAATCGTAAACAATGGAATCGTTCTTGTGGACTACACGAACCTTTTGCGAAAGCGCGGACTCGGTTTGGAAGAAGCGTGCATCGAGGCGGCGCGAAACCGCTTGCGCCCGATTTTGATGTCCACTTTGACGACCGTGATTTCGCTTATGCCGATGGCGTTCTTCCCGGGCGAAGGCTCTGCTTCGATGCAGCCGATTGCGCTTACCGTTTTCGGCGGAATGACGTTCGGTTCGTTTATGACGTTGTTCGTGATGCCGACAGTTTACTTCATTTTCAACAGGCTCAAAGAACGACGCGCGGCAAAAAAAGCGCGCCGTGCCCAAAGAAGGCTCGAACGCCGCCAGCTCAAACTTGAGTCAAAGGCACGAAATTAAAACTTGATTTTTACGGGAGAATTTTATGAGCGAAGAAGAAAAGAAAAAGAAATCGAAAGACGCGATGCGCCGCGTGGAAATAATTTTTTCCCAGGCGGTGGAAGAAGATATTTTCGAAGGTTTCAAGGAGCGCAAAATCGGCGCGCATTACAGCAAAGTTTCCGCCGTGACAGGCTCGGGCTTTTCCGCGCCAAAATTGGGCGATGCGATTTGGCCGCAATTGAACGAAATGATAATCGTTTATTGCAAAAAAACCGAAGCCGAAAAAATCATTGACCTCGTGAAGGCGTTGCGAAAAAAATATCCTGTCGAAGGAATCGCGTGTTTCGTTTCCAAGGCAAAGATAAAATGAAGATTTAAGATTGACGACAGATTTGCGTCGTCAATCTTAAAGCCGAGTTTTTTCAAAAACTCGCCTATTTTACTGTGATTTATCATTTCATTGCGAAATCACATTTTTGCCAACTCTCGAATCTGAAGATTCATTCGTTGGCAAAAAATTAGGAACAGTTACAATTGTCGCTGAAAGCTCGAGCGACAATTGTGACTTCAAACAAAGTGGCTGTGAGTTTTGTGAGCAAGCATTTGACTTGCGCACAAAACGTGCGTAGCAAGGTGAAGCCTTGCAATGCGCTCCAATCACTTGCGCGAACATGGCGCAAAAATTACGCTTTCCACAATCCGTGAAGATTGCAATATTCGTAGGTCGCCATGAGATTTTCGCCTTGCGCCAAAAGAAATTCCGCTTCGGGCTTTTCGCCGGGCTTGAGATATTTTACCTGACAGCCGTTCGTCGTTTCAATTGCAATCCACTGAATGAAATGCTCCGCCACCATCGGATGCTCGACCGAGCCGACTTTGACTTTGACGGAATTTCCCTGCGTCTCAAAAACGGGAACATGCTTTTCCGTTGCCGCGTCTGTCGTTCCGGGAATCAATTCCTTCATCGCCTCGCCGCAACAATTCGGAACCACGCCCGAATCCTTGAGCATCATCACCAAATTTCCACAATGTTTGCAAATGTAGAATTTCATAAAACCTCCTTTTGCCAAATTCTTTGAAAAAGAATCGAAGTTAAAATTGGCAACATGAGTTTTTCACAAAAAATGAAAACTCGTAAGCATCGCTTTTCCTTGCGATGTTTCGTCGCCAATCATTGCTTCGCTTTATTTTTAATATAATAAATTTTGGAAACGGCGGCAAACTTTTTTTCTTAAGCGAAATTTTCGCTCGGATTTTTTGATGCCAATTTTGATTGTGTGATTCGGATTTTTATTTTAAAACAAAAAATTATTCCAAGCATTTCATTTGCGCGAGAATCACTGAAGCGGCGACCGTGGCGGCTGTCTCTGTGCGCATTATTCGCTCGCCCATTCCTAGTCGCACAAAGCCGCGCGATTCGAGCAATTCGCGTTCGCTGTTTGTCCAGCCGCGTTCGCTTCCGATTGCCGCGATGACGCTTTTTCCTTCCGGCGAATTTTCTTTCAAGAATTTTGTCAAGGCGGATTTTGGATTTATGTTGTCGAGCGCGATTTTAATTTGAATTTGATTTTGCGCAAGTTCGATATTGTCGAGACATTCGCAAAGGGAGGGGTAAATGAAATTTTGTGGAATGTGCGTTCCGCCCGCTTGAACCGTTCCATCGTAAAGCATTTTGTGGACTTCGCTTTTTTCCGCGAGGGAAGATTTTAAGTATGACTTTTCGCCGAGTTCAGTTCCGGCAAGATGGACGCTGCGAATGCCCAACGCCGCTATGTCGCGCAAAAGCCGCTTGAGCTGGATGGGGCGCGGAAAGCCGATTATCATTTCCAGAGGAAAAAGTTTTTTTCCGTCCGAACGCGGCTCGAACGAAAAATAAATCGCGCCTTCGTCTGGCTGTCCCGCCTCACCGATTTTTTTTATGGTCGCGATGCCCGCTTTTCCGCCGATGATTCCCGCCGCGAAATTTTCGCCGACTTTTTTTTTCAGGATTTTTTTTATGTGCAATGCGCGTTCGTCGTTCGCGGGGAGGGGCAGGGCATCTAGAATTTCGCGCTCGTCAAAAAGGCAGATGTTCATCGCTTTTTGCACTTGTAATAAATCGCGCTTTCCGTTCCGCGCTTTTTGATTTCGTAGCGCTTTTCGAACGCCTCCAAAAATTTCGTGAGTTTCGGATAGCCGTAATTTTTGATGTTGAAGTCGCTCTTCGCGCGCTTGATGTATTCCGAAGCCTTGTTCAAACTGACGAAGCCTTCGTCGTCGCCCCATTTGTCGCTCGCGATTTTCAGGAAATTGTGAAGCTCGCCCAAACGGTATTTATTTTTTTCAGGCGATTTTTTTTCTTCGGATTTTTCCTGCGCGTCCTCTTCTTCCTCGATGCTTTCGAGCGTGAGAAATTCGTCGCAGGAATTCTTGAACGATTGCGAAGTGGATTCGCGTCCAACGCCGATTACGAAAACTCCGGCTTCGCGCAAACGCGTGGCGAGCGGAGTGAAATCGCTGTCGCTTGAAACTATGACGAAACCGTCATAGATTTTTTGGAAAAGCAAATCCATCGCCTCGATGGTGAGCGCCATGTCGCTGGCATTTTTTCCGGCAACATAGTCGAACTGTTGCACGGCCTTTATCGCCGAATCCTTCACAACGTCGTCCCAATTTTTGAGCTGATTTTTTTTCCAGTTTCCGTAGGCGCGTTTTACGACGATGCGACCGTAAGCCGAAATCTCGTTGAGCACGGCCTTTATTTTTGCCGGCTGGTTCACGTTGTCCGCGTCAATCAGCACGGCGATGTTTTTCAAATCCATAAAAATATTATGAACGATTGCGCCGATTTGGTCAAGGCGAGAAAGCGGATTTTGCACAAGGAAAACTATGCAAGGCTGCGGCTTACATATCAGGGCTTGCTTCGCGAAACTCGCAGAAGGCTGCCACGGCGAACAAGAATTGCGGCCTGTGAAAAAGCGGATGTTTTTCGCAAGCGAAGAAGTATGCCACGGCGAACAAGAATTACGGCTCGCAAAAATCTCGCATTGTTCATTATTCACTCTTAACTATCCACTGCCTGCGCTTTCCATCGCAAATGATTCAATCTCTCTTCTATTGACTTTGCCCGCGAAATCTGCTAGAATTATCTCCAGCAAAAAGGAAGATGCGATGAAAATTTCTGGTTCACAAGTTGTAATCGAATGCCTTGTAGAGCAGGGCGTTGACACTGTATTCGGATATCCCGGCGGCGCGATTTTGAACATCTATGACGAGCTTTACAAAAACCAAAGCCGCATTCGCCACATTCTCACGGCGCACGAGCAAGGCGCGTCGCACGCGGCGGACGGCTATGCCCGCTCCACTGGAAAGGTCGGGGTCGTGTTCGCGACGAGCGGCCCGGGCGCGACAAACCTTGTCACGGGAATCGCCACGGCGTACATGGATTCCTCCCCGATTGTCGCCATCACCTGCAATGTCGTCACTCCGCTTTTGGGAAAGGATTCTTTTCAGGAAATCGACATCACTGGCGTCACGATGCCTATCACGAAGCACAATTTCATGGTGCGCTCGATAGAGGAGCTCGCGCCCACGATTCGGGCGGCGTTCGCGATCGCGAAAAGCGGACGGCCGGGACCGGTCTTGATTGACATTCCGAAGGAAGTCACCGCGCCGAACAATTTGGTGGACTTCGTTCCGCTGAAAAAGGGCGAGATGAAGTCGATTTTGGAAAAGAATTTCCCGAACATTCGCCGCGCGTTCAAGACCGCCGCGCCGAGCGAGTCCCAGATAAAGGAAGCCTCGCGCCTGATAAATTCGGCGAAGCGTCCAGTGATTTACGCGGGCGGCGGCATCGTCATATCGAACGCTTCCGAGAAGCTCTTGCAGTTCGCGGAAAAGGCGGGCATTCCCGTGAGCCAAAGCCTCATGGCGCGCTCGGCGTTTCCGGCTTCGCATCCGCTTTGCACGTGGATGCTCGGAATGCACGGGACGAGGGCGAGCAACATGGCCGTCACCGAATGCGACTTGCTCATAACTCTCGGCGCGCGCTTTTCAGACCGCGTCACTTCCGATCCTTCGAGATTCGCGCCTGACGCCAAGATTCTTCACATCGACATTGACCCTGCCGAAGTGAACAAGAACATCGTGGCGCACTTGAGTTTGACCGGCGATTTGAAGAACATACTTTCGCGCCTGATTCCGCTCGTGGAGGCGAAGCCGCGCAAGGAATGGCTTTCCAAGATTTCCGAATGGAAAAAGGAAGTGCCCTCGATTCACGACGCTCCGCGAAAGAATTCGATAAGCCCGAAATTCTTGTGCGAGGAAATCCACCGCGTCGCCGGCGACGGCGCGTTCATCACTACGGAAGTGGGCGAGCACCAAATGTGGACGGCGCAATTCTATCCGTTCGCGAAGCCGCGCACTTTCATCACTTCGGGCGGACTCGGCACGATGGGATTCGGCACGGGCGCGGCAATCGGCACGCAGTTCGCGAATCCGAAGGCCCGCGTGATAAACATCGCGGGCGACGGCTCTTTCCGAATGAATTGCAACGAGCTTGCCACGATCGCGCATTACGATTTGCCCGTGATAATCGTCGTGGTGAACAACGGCACTTTGGGAAATGTCCGGCTTTGGCAAAAGCTTTTCTACGGAAAGCGCTACAGCGCGACGACGCTTGACTTCGGCCCTGATTGGGTGAAGCTGGCGGACGCCTACGGCATCGCGGGATTCCGTGCGGAAAGCGAAAAGGAATTCGGCGAGGTTTTCGAAAAGGCGTTCAAGTCCAAAAAGGCCGCCGTCATCGACGCCAAAGTGGACATCGACGAGCTGATCCTGCCGATGGTTCCGGGCGGCAAGGCGATTTACGATCAGATTATGGAGTGCTAGAATCTGTGCGAAGATAGCGCGCAGATTCTAGCCTTGAGTTTTGCCTTGCAAAACTCGTCCGTAAGACTTCCTGCGTCGCGACGAGTTGCTTGATGTGCGCGTTGAAAGCCTTTTGCGATTTTGAAAATCGATTTGGACTTTTTAATTTTGGAGTATACTGAAAAAATGGAACACGGCACAATTACATCCGACAATCACGCGGCTTTGTGGAGCGGACGCTTCAAGGAAGGTCCTGATGCCGCGGCGGTCGCATTCGAGACTTCGATTTTCGTGGACGAGCGAATGGCGGAGGACGACATCCGTGGCTCTTTGGCGCACGCCGCGATGCTCGCCGAAACAAAAATCATCACTCAGGCGGAATTCAAAAAAATAAAATCCGGCTTGCTTTCAATTCAAAAGGACTTGAAAAGCGGCGCGCTCAAAATCGACTACAGCGCGGAGGACATCCATTCTTTCATCGAGGCGACTCTTACGGACAGGATTGGCGAGGCCGGAAAAAAGCTTCACACGGGACGAAGCCGCAACGACCAAATCGCGCTGGACGAGCGACTTTATCTGCGACGGGAAATTCCTTCCTTGCAAAAGGAAATCCTCGCGCTCATTGGCTCGCTTGCCGCCATCGCGGAAAAGCACACTTCTTCGATAATGCCGGGCTTCACTCACATGCAGCACGCGCAGCCCGTGACGCTCGCCGAACATTTGTGCGCGTGGGCGTGGGCGCTTTCCCGCGACTACGAAAGGCTCGATGACGCGCTAGGAAGAATCGCGCTTTGTCCGCTCGGAAGCGGCGCGCTCGCAGGAAGCGGGCTTCCGCTCGACCGCGAGATGGTCGCAAAGGATTTGGGATTTTCTGGCGCGACGCAGAATTCGATGGACAGCGTGGCGGATCGCGACTATTGCATTGAATTCGTTTCGGCGTTTTCGCTTTTGCAAATGCATCTTTCCCGCTTCAGCGAGGAAATTGTCTTGTGGGCGACGAGCGAATTTGATTTCATCTCACTTTCGGAAAAATGGTCCACAGGCTCTTCGATTATGCCACAGAAAAAAAATCCAGATTTCGCCGAATTGATTCGCGGGCGCACCGGAAAAGTTTACGGCGCGCTTTTGAATTTGCTCACGATGATGAAAGGCTTGCCGCTCAGCTACGACCGCGACTTGCAGGAGGACAAAGAGCCGCTTTTCGCCGCGTTCGACACTGCGAAAAGTTGCGTCGCGATTTTCAATTATATGATTTCGTCGGCGGAATTCAACACGCAGAAAATGCGCGAAAGTTGTTCGCCCGGATTTTTGAACGCCACGGATTTGGCGGACTATCTCGTGAAAAAAGGCGTTCCGTTTCGCACGGCGCACGGAATTTCCGCCAAGGCGGTGCGGCTTGCCATCGAAAAAAAAGTCCGCCTCGAAGATTTGAGCCTCGAGCAGTTCAAACAGTGCTCGCCGAAAATTCAAGCCGACGTTTACGACGCGATTAAAATCGAATCGTGCGTGGCGGCGCGAAAGACAATCGGCGGCACTTCAGGCGAAAGCACGAAAAAGCAAATCGCCGCGCTCAAAAAATTCGTCGCGAAAAAGAATGCCTGATTTTCGCATTGGAAAAAATGCGGCATCGCGAACAAGCTGCAAGGCTTGAGCATGAAAATCATCGCATTGAAAAATGCGTGTGTAAAGTAGTTCGCTAAACGAACATACGAACGCACGTTTTAGAAAAGCAGGGTCTTGGGGCGGCAGCACCCAAGTTAAGCAGCGCGTCGCGCTGCGACGGGGTTTGTCTCCCTCCAAATAAAGTTACATCGCTTTCAAGCGGTAAAAAAATAGTGAGGTGTTATTATGAAAAAAATTTTGGTTTGCGCGGTGGTTGCCGCGCTTTCGTTCGGCTGTCTTTTCGCAAAGCCCAGAAAGGCGAGCGGCGACAATTCTTTCGAGGAATTGAAGTCGCGCGGCGTTTTCGTGCTTGGCTTGGACGATTCCTTTCCTCCTATGGGCTATCGCGATGAAAAGAACGAGATCGTCGGCTTTGACATTGACTTGGCGAAAGAAGTGGCGAAGCGGATGGGCGTGCAGTTCAAGGCGCAGCCGATTGACTGGGACGCGAAGGAACAGGAATTGCGCGGCGGAAAAATCGACTGCATTTGGAACGGGCTCACGATGACTGCCGAGCGCGTCAAGGCGTTTTCGTTCACGAAGCCGTACCTTGAGAACAATCAGGTCGTGGTGGTAAAAAGCGATTCGCCTTTGAAAACGCTTTCGGATTTTAAAGGCAAATCAATTTCCTTGCAAAACGGCTCGAGCGCGGAAGATGCCGTGAACGCCGCTCCCGCCTTCAAGAATTCGCTCAAGGAAATCATTCCGCTTCAGGACAATTTGATGGCGTTGAACGACTTGCAGATGAACAGGGTGGACGGAGTCGTGATGGACAGCGTTGTCGCCGAATATGTGATCAAGCAATCCAATTTGCCGCTGAAAACTTTGGGAGAAAGTCTCGCCGCCGAACGCTACGGAATCGCCTTCAGAAAGAAGGACGCGAAGCTTGCGGATGGCGTCCAAAAAATCCTCGAAGAAATGGCGAAGGACGGAACTGTCGCCCGCATAAGCGAAAAATGGTTCGGAAGCGACATCACCGTAATCGGAAAATAAATGGGCGCGCAAATCCTTTCGATGCTGAGCGGAACTTTGGTTTCCGTGAGAATATTTTTCCTCACGCTGATTTTTTCAGTTCCGCTCGCGCTCGCCCTTTGCGCCGGAAGAATGTCGAAAAACATCGTCGTCCGCACAATCACAAAATGGTTTTTGCTTTTGATTCGCGGAACACCGTTGATGTTGCAGCTCATTTGCGTCTATTTTATTCCAGGCATTTTGACCGACGGCGCGTTTTCCTTCGAAAGATTCGTCGCCGCAATAATCGCGCTCGCGATAAACTACGCTTGCTATTTCGCGGAAATTTATCGCGGCGGCCTTGAGGCGATTCCGCGCGGGCAGTACGAGGCGGCGAACGTTTTGGGCTACGGAAAAGCCGCGCGCTTTTTCCATATAATAATTCCGCAGGTCGTAAAGCGAATCATTCCCGCCATGGGAAACGAAGTGATTACGCTCGTGAAAGACACTGCGCTCGTCCAAGTGATTGGCGTGGTGGAATTGCTTCACATCGCGAAAACGGCTTCAAACAGAATGGTTTCCACCGTGCCGCTTTTTTTGGCGGGCGCGTTTTATTTTTTGATGAACGGAATTGTCTCGTGGTTTTTCAATTTTTTGGAAAAGAAATTGTCTTATTATAAATAGAAATATGGAAAGAGAAAAAATAATAATGGCGAAAAATCTTCGAAAGAATTTCGGCGAAAATGAAATTCTCAAGGACATTTCGTTTTGTGTGAAAAAAGGCGAAGTGCTCGGAATCATCGGGCCGAGCGGAAGCGGCAAGTCCACGATTTTGCGATGCCTCGCCCAGCTTGAAAAAGTTTCGGGCGGCTCGATAAACATTTGCGGAAGCGATTTGGTAAAGGACGGAATTTATTGCGACAAAAATTCCCAAAGAAAAATCGGATTGAAAATCGGGATGGTCTTTCAAAATTTCAATTTGTTTCCGCACTATTCGGTTTTGCAAAATGTCGCCGAGCCGCAAATCCGCGTCTTGAAAATTCCCCGCGCCGAAGCTGAAAAAAACGCGCGTGAGTGGCTTTCGAGAATGAATCTTTCCGAAAAGGAAAAGTCCTATCCTTGCGAACTTTCGGGCGGCCAGCAGCAGCGCGTGAGCATTGCGCGCGCTTTGGCGATGAATCCGGAAGCGTTGGTTTTCGACGAGCCTACGAGCGCGCTCGATCCCGAACTCACTGGCGAAATCCTCGAAGTGATAAAAGATTTGGCGCGTCAAAAAATGACGATGATAATTGTGACTCACGAAATGGCTTTCGCGCGCGACACGAGCGACCACATTGTCTTTATGGACGGCGGCGTGATAGTGGAAGAGGGCGAGCCGCAGGAATTGATGAACAATCCCCGTGAAGAGCGCACGAAAAATTTCCTAAAACGCTTTTCCGCCGCTTCGCCGCAAGGAGCGTCCTGAACACTTTTTCGCTTATTGACGATAAAGTGCGATAAAACACTTGACAATTTATTTCGATTTGTGCTATAATTAAAAGCACTTGCGGAGTTAGCTCAGTTGGTTAGAGCATCACGTTGACATCGTGGGGGTCGGTGGTTCGAATCCACTATTCCGCAATTTATTTTTAAAAAACGGGAAGGTTCTTATGTCATTTCTTTCACTCTTGCAGGTCGCCGGCGGCGCGTCAACGACAGGAAGTTTTATGTCCTTGATAGTAACTGTCGTTATGATGATTGCGATTTTTTACTTTTTCCTGATTCGTCCGCAAAGCAAAAAGCAGAAGGAAACTGAAAAAATGCTCGCCGCGCTCAAAAAGGGCGACAAGGTCGTTACGATCGGCGGAATCCACGGCACGATAACTTCCACGAAAGAAAAGACTGTCGTGTTGAAAGTGGACGACAATGCGAAAATCGAATTCAGCCGCACTGCGATAGCGAGCGTTGAACGGGCGGAAGTCGAAAAAGCCGTTGAAAGCAAAGTTGAAGACAAGCCCGAACTCAAGGACGATAAAAAAGACAACTAATTTGGAGTGTACAGATGGAAAAGGGAAACAAAGGATGGCGTTTTGTCATCCTCCTTGTCGTTTTGGCATTGTGCCTGGCATTTTTGCGCCCTACAATCACTTGGTATTTTAGGACGAGCGGCGAAGCCCAGCGTCTCGCGCTTATGTCGCTTGAAAAAATCAAAGAATATTCTATGGAACAGGCCAGCAAGGATGTGAAGGCTTTGGAACTTGCCACGTTCACAAATCCTAACGCGGAGCCGGACGAAACTTATGCTTGGCTCGTGAAGCAGGCCAAAAAAAATTACAAGGCGTTCAAAAAGCCCGTTCCCGAAAAATTCACTCTCGGCACGATTTTGAATTCGTTCAGTTTTGGCCGCAACGCCATCACGGACGAAGACAAAAAGGAAGTGGCTTCTTCCATTCACCGTCAGCTTGTGGATTTGTTCCAGGAGCATTACCGCGAAAAGATTTTGGCGGACAAAAATAATTATACCAATTCGGTAAAACTCGGACTTGACCTTTCGGGCGGAATCAACATCATCGTCCGCGCAGATTTGGAAGAGGCTTTGCGCTTGCAGGGCGACACGACTTTGGTGGGCGGCGAGGCGGAATTCAAGGCGCGTGCGATGGCGCAGGCTTTGGAGACTTTGCAAAGCCGAATCGACCGCTTTGGCTTGAGCAATCCTGTGATTCGTCAGCAGGGCGAGGACAGAATTTACATTGAAATTCCGGGCGCGGAGCAAAGCAGCGCGATCAACACAATCATAATGGGAAAGGGCGTTCTCAATTTCCGCTTGGTGGACGAGGAAGCCACAGGTCAATTCCTTTCATATTATTATTCAAATCCCGGCGACACGTTCAACGAGGACGGCTCGCTCAAAGATCCTTCGATTGTCGGCGATGATGTGGAAATCTTGGGATATTATACGAAAGACAGCTACGGACTCGACGAATTCGTTGAGTATATGGCTCTGAAAAAGGAAATCGCGCTGGACGGACGCTATGTGAAAAGCGCCGAAGTTTCCCGCGACCAAATGGGGCAGACCGGCGTGGACTTTACGCTCGATATGGAAGGCGCGGAGATTTTCGCGGACTTTACGGGCGCGCATGTCGGCGAACGTCTCGCGGTGGTGAGCGACAACAAAGTGAAAAGCGCGGCAAAAATCCGCACGAAAATTGGCGGCGGGCGCGTTCGCATCGACGGATTCGGCTTGGAAGAGGCGCAGAATTTGCAAAAAGTCTTGCAGACGGCTTGGCTTGAAGTGCCGCTCAGCGTCGAAAGCCAGCAAGTCATCGGCGCGGAATTGGGCGAACAGACGATTCGCGACGGACTTACCGCGCTTGCTGTGGGCTTGATTGCGATTTTCGTCTTTATGCTTGTTTTCTACAAAGGCTCAGGCATCAACGCGATTGTGGCGCAGATTTTGAACATGTACATTTTGTTTGCGGTTCTTTCCGCGTTCAATTTGACGCTTACGCTTTCAAGCATCGCGGGAATGATTCTCACGGTGGGAATGGCGGTGGACGCGAACGTAATTATTTTCGAGAGAATAAAAGAAGAGTTGCGGGCGGGAAAAACTCGCGCGAACGCAATCAGCGCGGGATTTGAAGGCGCGTTTTGGGCGATTATGGACTCGAACATCACGACGTTCATCGCGGCGCTTTTCTTGAGCCAGCTCGGAACTGGTTCAATCCAGGGATTCGCGGTAAGCCTTGCGATCGGCGTGGCTTCTTCCGTCTTCACCGCGCTGTTCGTCAGCCGCCTGATTTTCGATTTCGGCACGGAAGCACTCGGTTCGAAGAAAGTCAGCATAAGCTGGAGGGGAAATAAGCAATGAAAGGACGAATAAATTTCAGCAAGGCGTTTTTGCTATGCGCGATAATTTCCATTGTATTGATTGTGGGCGGAGTTGTCGGCTTGTTCGTTCGCGGAATAAATCTCGGAATCGACTTTAAGCCCGGAATGATTGAAGAAGTGGAAATTTCCAACGCGGCCGGAATCGAAGAAGTGCGCGACGCGCTTTCGGCGTTCGGCGGAGTGAGCGTGAAAAAAGTCGGCGGCGCGGATTCTTCGTTCTATCAGATTCGTTCGGGAATTTCCGTGGGCGAAGGCGATTCGCAAATTACGGACGCGCTCAATGCGAAGTACGGCGCGGCGAATGTTTCTGTGCAGAAAACCGATTTCATCGGCTCGAGCATGTCCGCTTCGCTCGCGCGAAATTCAATCTTGCTTCTTTTGGGCACGATGATTTTGATTTGGCTTTATGCCACGGTTCGCTTTCACTGGGACTTCGCGCTCGGCGCAATCATCGCGCTTGTTCACGACATTCTCATAATGTTCACGTTCATAATTTGGTCGCAGCTTGAATTCAGCACGACGGTTTTGGCGGCGGTTTTGACAATCGTCGGATATTCGATAAACGCGACTGTCGTCATCCTCGATCGTGTGCGCTACAATTTGCCGCTCATGGAAGTGAAAAAGTTCGGCGAAATCCTCGACCAGTCTTTGACGGACACGCTCACGCGTTCAATCATTACGACCGCCACGACTTTTTTTGCCGTGCTCGCGCTTTATATTTTCACGACGGGCAGCATAAAAGATTTCGCGCTCGCGATGATGGTGGGACTTTTGAGCGGATTTTATTCTTCGATTTTCATTTCAAGCGGATTCATCAATTTGACGCGGCGGAATTGGAAGCCCGAATTCGGATTTCACCACGCTCTTCCGAAAAAAGACGCGTCGTCTGTCGTGGTCAATTAATTGGATGCAAGCGACGCTTTGCGCGGAAAAAATCTCGGGCGGAATGAAACGCCGCGCGTGATTCGCTCCGCGATCATGGGTTTTTGTTCCGGCGTGCGTTTGGCGGTGAAAGCGGCCGAAGACGCGCTTGAACGAAATTCGCTTGGCGAAAAAAAAATCTTTTCACTCGGCCCGCTCATTCACAATGAAACTGTCCTGAAAAATCTTGAAGGGCGCGGCCTTAAAATCCTCGATGAAAATCAAATCGATTCGCTTGATGAAAATTGCGTCGTGCTTTTGCGTGCTCACGGAGTTTCTCCTGACATATTGAAAAAAATCAATGCGACTGGTGCGCAAGTCGTGGATTCCACTTGTCCGCGAGTCGCGATGAGCCAACGCCGCGCCGAGGAATTTTCGAGGAAAGGTGCGCTCGTGATTTTGGCGGGCGACGCGGGACATGGCGAAGTGAGCGCGGTGCAGGGAAGCGCGGAGCAGGGTGGGGGAAAATTCGCGCTCGTGCAAAATGCGGCGGAAGCGGAAAGAATCGCTGATTCATTTGAAAAATCCAATTGCGAGAATTCCGTGCTTTTGAGCCAGACGACTTTTTCGCCCGACGAGTTCAAAAAAATTGCGGACGCGTTGCGCGAAAAAATTCCGAACTTGCAAGTGCTCGACACGATTTGCCCGGCGACGCAGAGCCGCCAAAAGGCGTTGCGAGATTTGGCTGAAAAATCCGACGCAATAATTGTCGTGGGCGGAAAAAAATCCGCGAACACGAGGCGGCTTTTTGAGCTTGCGCGCGCGCTTTGCGAAAAAAGTTTTTTTGTGGAAAATGCAGAGGAAGCCGCGCGGCTTTTGCAGGAAGGCGCGCTTTGCGGCGCGGCGACCGTGGGCATTACGGCCGGCGCGAGCGCGCCGGATTTTTTGATTGAAGAAGTCGAGCGCGCGCTTTGCGAATCCTAGTTTTCAAGGAATTCAATTTGCGAGATGAATTGCGCGAGCTGCGCTTTCGTAAAAAACAAAATCGCGTTTCCCGAATTTGCGAGCGCGGCGGAAGGTGGATTTTCGGCGGACGCACTTTGCACAGAAATTGAAAAGTAGGGCGATTTGTTTACGAACGAATAGCCGAACGCCGCGTTTGCTTCGCTTGAAATTTGTGCAATGTTTTCACGCGAAGTTCCCCATTCGAGTTGTGCGGAAAATTTTCCGTATTTTGCAATGGATTTTTTATTCTTGCGCGAAAGTTTTCGATTTTCAAAATCTGAATTGTACGAAGCGGCGGCGGATTTCAACGCGAAAAATGCATCGTTTGAAAAATGCAAATTATAATAGCGCGTTTTAAAAAAAAATTGCGCGATGCAAATTTCATTTTTCGAATGATTTTCACCTGCCTTGAAAATTTGTAACTCGCGAATTTTTTCTCCGTCAAAAAAGCGGGCTGTGTGTTTTTCCTGCTTTATTTGTTCGTTCAAAAAATTTTGCGCCGATAAAATGTTTTCGCACAAAAAAGCCGCGATGCACGCAATAAGTATGCAAAGCGGCTTGTTTTTTTTCGGACGGAAATTATTCAACTTCTTCGCCGCTGTTTGAATTGTCATAGACATCGAAATCGTCTTCGGAAACTTCGTCATAACTTGTTTCAGCCCGCAAAGATTCGATGTTGCTGTCGCTCAAAAAAGTGGCCAAAGTTTTTGCCTGCGCTTTCGTAAAATAGTAGCGTTGCGCGATTGTTTGCTCCGCGTTGGAATCGTCGCCGCTGTGCTTGACGTATTTCAAGTCTTTGGCTTTTTTTGCGTAAATCATAAAGTACGGATTTCCTTTTATGAACTCATATCCAAAGCAAACTTTTGGTCGCGCCGCATGATTTAAATTTGCCAGCGCGATTCCGTATTCTTCATAAACTTCGGCAGTTCCGTAAATGCTTTCCGTGTCTTTTTTCTTGGCATTCTTGTTGAGTTTTTTGTTTTCAAAATCTGAAATATATTGTTCCACGGCGGAAACGAGAGCCGCTCGGGCCGGCTGTGCGAACTGCACTGCGTATGCCGAAGTGTCGTAATAGCAATAGAAGCCGCCGATATCCGTGCCAGCCCTGTGAATGAGCGAGCCGTTTTTTTTGAGATGAAGTTTCCCTGCCGAGGATTTTGCGAAAACTGAAAACGGTTCGATTTGCTGGAAGCGGTTAAGTCCGAAAAGTTTTTGTCCGAAATTGCGATCGGCTTTGGGACGCATTTTTTCCTTGTCGTAAGGATCGTCGGAGGCAGCTTTTTTCGCGGTCTTTTTTTCTTTGTCGACTGGAATCGCCGTTTCAACTTCATCGTATGAATCTGGAGTTGAGTCGGCGACGGCTGCCTGCTTTTTTGCGCAAGCCGGCGCAAGGCAAATCGCCGCCAGCGTGAGGATTGGAATTATTTTTTTCATGGTTTTCTCCATAGTTTTATCTGTTAAACATTTTCGTGCGGATAAAGGTTACAGCCATTGGAATTTGCTGGCGGACGGTGAAAGCGTGTCGATGCGAATTGGAAAGAATTATTTTTCCTCGTTTTTCGCCGCCTTGCGATTTTCCATAAATTTTTTGATGCCTTCCACTACGTCGGCATCGATGTCGTGTTCAACGCGGCAGGCATTTTCTTCGGCTTGTTCGCGCGGAATGCCTGTGATTTCCATAAGGAATTCAGTCAAAAGTCTGTGGCGGCTGTAAATACCGCTCGCCGTGGCAAGACCTTTTTCGGTAAGTTCGATTTGATTGTGCAATCCGAATTTTATGTATTCGTCGCGTTCCAAAATCGACATTGCGCGACTTACGCTTGGTTTTGAAAATCCCATATAATTGGCGATGTCAACGGAAAGCACGACATTGTTTTTTTCTTTCAAAATCAAAATCGTTTCAAGATAGTCTTCGCCAGATTTGTACATAAAAACCTCGTTTAAAATTAAATTCTTTGAAACTCGCCAAAAGCGTTCGCCTCACGCCTGATTGCGCAGACGACTTCCGTAGAATTCGCATTGCTCGCTTCGCAACAAGTTGCTTGAGTCGTACAAATTAAATAAGCGAGGCCAAAGAATCGCGACCGAAACTTGTGGCAAACTTGATGCTTGCTGGCATGAGTTGAAGTCGCTTTGCGGCACGGAAATTCAAGTTGAAAATATACGCATAATTTCAGCGCGAATTTTTAAATGCCATATCAAAGTATAACGCATTTTCCGCTAAAAATCAACTCAAAATTGCCGACAATTCTTATATAGGCTTTATAGAAAATGCTTTTAGGCGAAAATTGCCGCCAAGCGTTTCAAAGGGTTTGTTTCAAAACTCGGATATTCAACATATTTCGCGCCCGGCAAATTTCTGACGCGAACAAATTGAATTGTCTTGGATTCTGAAAGATTTCCGGCAGTTCAATTTCAAGGGGAGAAAATGGCTAAAAACACATTGCGAACTTTCATTTACAAAATCGGCGACATTGAGGCCGATTCAAAAATCAAGATGATTTTGGGAGAAGGCTGGCAGCTTTCCACCGTCACTCCGAACGGCAAAGTGCGAATCGCGACTTTCAATCGGGATTATATTTCCGTGAACTCTTGCGGGAAAATGAAAAATGTAGTACAATATAAAAATGCAGGATTCTGAAATTTTTTTTCTGACAAACGGTGGCAAAATTCTTTCAGGCGTTGACGAACTTAATTGCCCTGCCGAACTCCGCGTTCCATTCGGCGTAACGAAAATTGAAAGGCGTGCTTTGGCGGACTGTCCGGCGAAAAAAATTTTTCTGCCCGACACCGTTACGCAAATTGGCTATGAGGCGTTCTCGGGATGCGACGCGCTTGAATACGTTCGCTTTCCGAAGAGAATCGAATCCGTGGAACCTTCGATTTTTCGCGGATGCTTTTCCCTGCAAAAAGTTGAACTTGGCGATGAAATCCTTGAACTTTCGGAAAATATGTTTGAATGCTGCTATTCGCTTGAAGAAGCTCCATTCCGAAGCGGAATCACGGAATTGCCGCGAAATGTTTTCAGCGAATGTTTTTCGCTCAAATCGCTCGTGATTCCCGAAGGCGTCGTAGTGATAAAAAGCGGCGCGGCTGCGTACTGCCAAAATCTTTCCACGCTTGTCCTTCCTTCTTCAGTAAAAATCATCGAGGACGACGCTTTTAGAAGTTGCGTCAATTTGGCGCACATTCGCTTTAGCGCGGAAAATCCAATTTTTTTCACGGACGAAGATTCGGGCGCACTTTTTGAAAGGCACGAAGACGGAACTTTTTCACTTATAAAAGTTCCCGTGAACGCGAAGCAAATCCGCATTCCAAATAACATCACGCACAGCCACAGCGAAGCGTTTCAAGGCTGCGATTCCATCGAAAAAGTTTTCATCGACTGCGCTTTGACAGATCATCCGCTTTTCGTCGCGCTGAAAACTGAGATTGTGGACGCGGAATTTGTAAATGAAAATGAAATAAAAGAAGCGCAATCGAAAAAACAAAATTCGAAAAAATCGAAAGCCGAAAAAGACGAAGCAAAATCAGAAGAGCGACAAAAAAAGCCGAGAAAGCCTCGCGCAAAAAAGAATGAAGTTTCTGCCGAGAAAATTCCTGAAGCGAAAATTGAAGAAAAAGAAGAAATAGAAAAAATTGCGGAAACGAAAGTGGCTGCGGAAAAAACTGCGGCATCCGAAAAACCGAAAAACCGAAAAAGCAAAAAACAGATAAAAAATGAAAGCGCGAATTCTTCTGACGAAAAAAAATCGCGTGATGAAAAAAATGCGGGAAAAAAATCGTCTGCGCGCGTGAAAAAATCCGTGAAGGCTTCCGAAGTTGAAAAAATCACTGAAGCAAATGCGCCGTCCGGAAAAAAAGCGGACGCGGCGGAAGCGAAGTCCAAAAACAAAGGTACAAAAAAGACAAGGGCGGCAAAAAAGACGACGGCGCAACTTGAGATTGTCGAGCCTGAAACGCCCGAGCCTTCCGAGCCAAAAATTGACGAGCTGTTCGCCGATGTTTTGAAAGAATCGCACGAAAAAAATTCTGCCGAAAATATTTTTGTAGAAGAAAAATCTGAAGCGATTTCTATGGAAGAGCAGCCGGATATTTCCGTTGAGCCACAAATCGATGAAATCGCGGCTGAAGAAAACGACTCGCTTGAAATCGAAGATACGCTTGACCTTGATATGGAAGAGCCGATTGTGGAAACGCCGCCCGAATTGGAAATCGATGAAATCGCGGCTGAAGAAAACGACTCGACTGAAATCGAAGATGCGCTTGAACTTGATATAGAAGAGCCGATTGTGGAAACGCCGCCCGAATTGGAAATCGACGAAATCGCGCTTGAGGAAAACGACTCGCTTGAAATCGAAGATGCTACTTCTGAAAGCTTTCCCATTGAAACTTCTCAAGCCGAAGCCGAGGATTTTACTGAGAGTCAAGTTCAGGATGAAGAAAATTCTGGGCAAGAGGATTCTTCGGTTTCTGCGGACGATATGCTCGCCGATATTTTGGGACAAAATATTGTTTCCAATGAAGTTGGCGAAGAAGAGGGAATTGAGGGCGTAACCATTACGGTGGAAGAATTGGACGAAGCTATGATGCGCGGGATGCAGGAAGAAGACGAGTGCGATTATGAAGTGCCCGAAGGCTTTTTTCCTTCAAAAAATCCCGAGTCCGAAGAAGAGCAGGAAAATCTGCCGCCGCCTGAACCTCGTTTTATAAATGGAATGATTGGCGTTTCAAGTGCGTATGAAGTTGTGGAAGAAAAGACGCTTTATCCCGAACGCGCCGACGAGGATTTGTGCCAAACGCCGCCAAACGAAATGGAAGACATCACGACGCTGATTGTTGTAACACAGTCGGTTACATCGGAAAACGGCATTTCGCAAAGCCTGAAAAATTTTTGCATTGACTTGGCGCGTAAGCTTGGCTTGAAGCGTATTTATTTCTTTGGCGCGTTGAGTTTGGACAACGAGGAATTTTTGTATGGCTTTGTGAAATTCGCGCTTTACAGAAACGTGATTTACGCGGCGGACGCTCCCGAATTTGATTCGCTTGCTGCTGAAATAAAATCGTTCGCGGACATTGCGGAAATTTCTTCGCCGATTAGTCTGTTTCAAAATGTTGCGAAGGACAATTCGCTTGAATTGGAAATGCCGTTCAAAATTTTCGTGCAAGACAATCTTGAAAGTTCTGGCAATGAACAAAATCAGATTCAAGAGAATTCTGAAGAAATGATTCTGCAAACAAAAATGCCCGCTTCGGAAAATGAAAGCGAGCATTCTGCGCAGACTGAAAAAATTCGCGGCGGAAAAGGCTTGTTGCAAAAAGCCGAAGCCGCGTTGCGAGCATTATAGCGAAGCGTTCACCGCGCGGCCCGTGACGAACGCGCTCACGAGCGAGCGCAAATATTCGACGAGCGCGTCGAGCGGCTTTTCGCTCCGACTTTTCTTTTCGGTGAATTTTTCAAAATCCTTGCGCGTCAAAACCGTGCTCTGCATTCCGTGCGAATAAGTGACGGCAATCACGCGCTCTTCGTTTTTGGATTGCGCCATCGCCTTTTGGATTCGCTTTTCGTGCGCGGCTTTGTCCACGGTTTTGAGGACGCGGTTGTCGGCAATTTCCAAAATGCTCATCTCGCAATTTTCAGGCAAAAGCGAAATGCTTTCCGCCCTGATGAAAGCCACTTCGCACTGCTGCTCTTCGAGCGCAGTCTTGATTTCATCCGCGCTCATCGTGTAGCGCAAAAGAACCGCCTTCGCACCGATTGAAAGAACGCTGTAAACGGTTTCCACCGCCTGCGGAGAATCGTCGATGAAAATGGCCACGGACTTTGGCGTGCTTCCGCCGAAAGAGCGGAGCGCGTTCGCCGTCTTGAAAATGTCCCAGCGCATGTCATTATAAGAAATCGAGCGGCCGCCGTCAAAGACCATCGCGGGTCGCCTCGCGAATTTTTTGAAATTGCTCGAAAGCATCGCGGGAATTGAATTCAAAGTTTTGATTATATTGTTTTTCATTTTTTTTCCTCTCTGAAATATTTGACACAATGTCCAAAATAAAGTTGCATGAATTTTATAAAAAGTTTTAAAAATTTTACATGAAATTCCAATGCTGATTTTGTCGCGGATTTTAAATTCAGCGGCTTTTTATTCCCATCAAATTAAAAACATTTTTTTCCACCAAGTTGCAAAGTTGTTCCACTTCGATTCCGCGAATGTCGGCGATGTATTTGTAGGTGTGCGCGATGAAAGTCGGATTGTTCGCAGCGCCGCGCATCGGGGTGGGGGCGAGGTATGGCGCGTCGGTTTCCACGAGAATCCGTTCTTCGGGAACGAAGCGAAGCAATTCGCGCATTTGCTCGAACTTCGATTTTTTTGTGTACGTCACGCTTCCAGAAAAGCTGATGTGCCAGCCCAAATCCAAAAACGCGCGCGCTTCTTCCAAGCCGTAGGAAAAGCAATGGATTATGCCGTTGTGGAATCCCGCGCTTTTGACGCATTCCAAAGTTTGCGCCGCCGCGTCGCGCGAATGGACGATTACGGGAAGCGAGAATTTTTTTGCCAAAGAAATTTGCGCTTCGAAAAGCTCGCGCTCGCCGAAAAGCAAATCCTCGTCGAAGTCCGCTTCGCTCCGCGCGTCAGGACCTGCGGCGTTCCAATGATGGTCGAGTCCGCATTCTCCAAGCGCGACAAGTTTTTCGCCGAGAAAAAATCCGCCTTCCGCAGATTTTGCCGAATCGGATTTTTGGGAATTTGATTTCACCTCGGAAATTGTTTTTTCAAGCAAGGCAATTTTTTCCGCGCGATTTTTTATCGAATCCGCGTCGGGCCAAATTCCCGCCGAAAAGAAAATGAAATCTTCGATTTTCTTCCGCAGTGGATTTTCGATTTTCGAAAGCTCGTCCTCGAACAATTTCATCCGCGGGAAAAAGTCTTCGGCCTTCACGCCGACATCAAGCGCGAATTTGCATTCGTTCTGCGCCATTTTTTTGAGAATCGAATTCCGCGAAAAATTCTCGTCTTCGCGCAAAATGTTAAAATGAAAGTGCGTGTCGGAAAACATCGTTTTAAATTTGGGCTGCCCGTTTGGACAGCCCATGCCGAAAACCGGGATTGAACCGGCACGGCATTTGACTGCCGAGGGATTTTAAGTCCCTTGTGTCTACCAATTCCACCATTTCGGCTCAAGGCAATTGTCGCACATTTTGGAAAAAATTGCAAGTGCGTTTTTGGGGGAGGTTAAAATTATGGTTATCGCGATTCAGTTATTCGTCAAGTCGCTTGCGCTTGCTTCAAAAATTCAATATAATAATTTGCAAGTTTCATTCACTTATAAAAATTTAAGGAGCAAAAAATGTACAAGATTCAAACGTTGAATAAAATTTCCGCTATCGGGCTGGAAGATTTCCCGCGCGACGATTATGAGACCGCGTCCAGTTTGAACAATCCCGACGCGATTTTGGTGCGTTCGGCGGACATGCACAAGATGGAACTTTCGGGCACGGTGAAGGCCGTGGCTCGCGCGGGCGCGGGCGTGAACAACATTCCGATTGACGATCTCACGAAAAAAGGAATCGTCGTTTTCAACACTCCCGGCGCGAACGCCAACGCAGTGAAGGAACTCGCGCTTGCTTCGCTTTTCATTTCGAGCCGTCCGGTTTTCCGTGCGAGCGAATGGGTGAAGACGCTGGCGGGGCAGGGCGAGCAGATTCCCGAACTCGCCGAAAAAGGAAAAAGCCAATTCGTCGGCCCTGAGCTCAAAGGCAAAAAACTCGGCGTGATTGGGCTTGGCGCGATCGGCGCGCTCGTGGCGAACGCCGCCGTCCAGCTTGGAATGGAAGTGATTGGCTACGATCCGTTCATGTCCATCGCGGCGGCGTGGCGGCTCGACAATCACGTGAAGCATGCGGAAACGCTCGACGCTCTTTTGTCCAAATCCGACTACATAACGATTCACGTTCCGCAGACCGAGGAAACGAAAGGCCTGATAAACGAAAAGACTTTGAAAAACATGAAGGACGGAGTGGTGATCATAAACATCGCGCGCGGCGGACTTGTGAACAACGGCGACATTTTGCGCGCGCTTGATTCTGGAAAAGTCAAGTGCCTCGTCACCGATTTCGCGTGCGAAGAATTCATCGGAAATGAAAAAGTGATTTGCTTTCCGCATTTGGGCGCGTCCACTCCCGAAGCCGAGGACAATTGCGCGAAGATGGCTGTCGCCGAATTGCGCGAATTTTTGGAAAAGGGAAACATCACGAATTCCGTGAACTTTCCGAAATGCACCACCGAAAATCCAGTGCCGAAAGGCGGAACTCGCATTTGCATTTCGCATAAAAATGTTTCGGGAATCATCGCGAAATTCACGACGGTTTTGGGCAACGCGAATTTGAACATCGCCGGAATGACGAATCAAAATCGCGGAGACATCGCCTACAACATCATCGACGTTGACGGACGAGTGGGCGAGGAGACTTTGCGCTCGCTCGCCGGAATCGAAACTGTAATGAAAGTGCGCCCGATTTTCGGCTAGATTTCCACCGAGCCTATCACCGTCGTCTCGTCGTCGAATTTCTTTTTTTGGCGTTCCTGCTTGATGCGTTCCATGAAAGCCTTTCGCGCGGCGGCGGTTTGTTCGGGATCGTAGCCGAGCTTTGAATTCGACGCGCTTGAATTGCTCGCGCTTTTTGCTGGGGCTGCGCGTCGTGTTTTTGGCGCGCTCAAAAATCCGAACATGCTTCCGCAAAGTCCGCCCGCAAGTTTTGCGAAAATTGAGACGACTTTTGTGTTGTCCATCGCTCCGTTCAAATAAAATTCGCATCCCATATAAAGCGCGAAAATCATTAGCGCGGAAATTGGAAGTTCGTTTTTGGAAAGCGATGTAATTGCGCCAAGCAGAATCAGCATGAATACAATCGCGCCTGCGCCGCAAAGCGTGGCTGGAATGAGGCATGCGTTCAGCACTCCAGTTACAAGCGTTGTAACTAAAACCATTACACCGATGGCCGCGCTTCCGTAGCGTTCTTCCATTTGCGTGCCGAGCGGCAAAATAAACGCGAACGAAATCAAAAATTGCAAAAGATTTTTATTTCCAAACAAATAGAAAAAAAGTCGCAGATAATGAATCGGATTTTGAAAATTGAAGACACCTTCATTTTGAATCGGCTTGTCGAGAGCTTCGCTCAATTGCTCTGAAAGTGCGGCCGCGCTTTTTGAAAGTGTTCCCGGAAGCGAGAAAAATTTTTGCACGATGAATGAATTTTTCAAAACGAATTCATCGAGAACCAAAACAAAAAAAGAAACAAAACAAAACGTAAGAATTACCGCTGCGTCATAGCGCAACGTAAGAGATTTTTTTCCACCCATAAAAAAATTATACACCGATTGTAAAAAAAAATCAAATGCGTTATAATTATTTTATGAACGCAATTATCACAGTGGTCGGCTCGGACAAAGTGGGCATCGTTTCAAAGGTCACAACATTTTTGGCGCAGCATTCGGCGAACATCGTTGACATAACGCAGTCTATTCTTTCCGGCAATTTCGTAATGATGCTGATGGTTTCACTTGAAAGCGCAGATTTGTCAATCGACAAATTCCGCGACCAAATGATTTCGCTCGGCGAAGAAATCGGCGTGGAAATCAACGTGATGCACGAGCAAGTTTTCAGCTCGATGCATCGTGTGTGAACGAAATTGCGATTTCTTGTGGTCAAAATGCAACGATTGAATTTAGCCTTCAATCGCCGCAATTTGTTCCGTGAGCATCGGAATGAGCTGCTTTTTCCTTGAAACCACGTCGTTCAAATAATACACGCCGTCTTCATGCTTGGGGAAAGTGAAAATCGATTCGTGTTTTTTGTCGCAGGCGAAAAACAAAAGCGAACTCAATTTCGTGATGTCGGTGACAAGCAGCGCGGCGAAAATCATTTTTCCTGCGCGGCGATTCGCTTCCAATTCGCCGAGGAATTCTTCTTTTCGCGCGAGAATGTCGTGCGGCGAATCCACTTCGATTTGGCTCACGGCGTAAGAAATTTTTCCTTCGACATATTCTTTCAAATCCTGCGCGATGATGTCCTGCGCGCTTCTTGATCCGATGACGCTTCCCGCCGCTATGATTTCCTCGCCGAGTTTTTGAATGTCGAGATTCGTAATCGCGCTCAAATATTCCGCAGTCTCGCGGTCGATTTCTGTAGTCGTCGCCGATTTCAAAATCAGCGTGTCGGAAAGAATTCCGCAAAGCAAAAGGCTCGCGATTTCCACGGGAACGGGAATTTTATTTTCGCGGTAAAGTTCGGTTATCAAAGTGGAAGTGGAGCCGACCGGCTTGTTCAAAAACAAAATCGGCTCTTTCGTGCAAAGCGTTCCGATTCTGTGATGGTCAATCACTTCGCGGATTCGGTAATGCTCGTAGCCTTCAATCACTTGCGTGGCTTCGTTGTGATCCACCAAAATCAATTCCACGTTCGGCTCTTTGAGCAAATCGCTTTCGGAAATTATTCCAATCACTTTGTTCGCGTCGTCCACGACCGGAAGGCAGCGGCACGGCACTTCTCGCAAAAGCGGCCTGATTTTTGAAATGGGATCGTAGCGATGCACGGCGGAAATGGAAGTGTCCGACATCGAGCTCACCGGCGTGGAATATGCGATGAGCATCGAAGTGGAAGAAGTTCCATAAGGCGAGATGATGACGCTCACTCCGTTTTTTTCGGCTTTGTCGCGAAGCGCCTTCGAAAGCACTTGCCCGCTCGTCAAAACCAAAAGGCGGATTTTCGCGTCGATGCATTGCTCTTGGATTTCAGGGCGGTTCGAGGCGATCACCACGAGCGGCTCGGTCTTGTGGCGTTCGAGATGCTTTTTGAAAGATTCCGTTTCCGAAGATCCGACCAAAATCGTCGCCTTGAAAATTTCATTTTCATTCTTGAAAATTATCGGCTGCGCGTTCAGAGTTTCTTTTATCAAGGCGATGTTCGTCACGACGGGAGATTTTTTTTCAGGATTCATTTGAATCAAAAGATTTTTGGCGAACGCGTTGTAATGCAAAAGCGATTTGTACGCGCCGTTTTCGTCAACAATCGGAATCACTTGATCTTGAGTCTTTTCCAAATTTCCCAAAACTTTCCAAAGCGAATCGTTTTCGCGCGCGCACTGAAAATTGTCGTCCGTGTAGAACGCGACTTTCGGAGAAAATTCGGAAATGTATTCCGGCGGCTTCACGCCGAATTTATTGAAAACGTAGTCGGTCTGCGGAGAAAGATGCCCCGCCCGCGCCGCGACATAATTATTGTGCCCCAAAAGTTCCTTCAATTTTTTGTACGCCGCCGCCGCCACCACGGAATCGGTGTCAGGATTTTTGTGCCCGAAAATAAAAACCGTCTTTTCCTTTTCTTCCATTTTGTTTTCCTATGCAAAAACTATATCACAACTCCAGCACAAAATCAAGACAGGGAAAACATTGTGAAAAAGAGAAATGATAAAATTCGTCCTATAGTTGTGAGGGAAAAATTCGCGGCGAGAATTTTTTTTCGTCGATTTTTTTTCATCGCAATGCTGTCTCCATTTCGTTGCAAAAACTCGTCAGCAATTTCCGCAATCGAATTGCGCATAATTTCGCGGGCTTTGCGCGCTTCGCCACAAAATCGC